>JBEVFK010000049.1:0-28358 GCA_040512325.1 Mycobacterium sp.
CCCTGGACGATCAGCGCGGCGCGGGTGTCGGCGGCGACGCGGGCAGCTTCGTAGGAATGGGCGGCGGCATCGTCGGGCCAGCGGGCCTTCGCGATCTCGTCGGCATTGACGAACGCGCTGCCCCTCAGCAGCGGGGCCAGGGTCAGGGCGACGAAGGTGGACTTACCCGCTCCGTTGGGGCCGATCACCAGGTCGAGGCGTTTCACCACGCAGTGTGATCAGGGCGCCGGCACGACCACGGCGGAGGTACCGTCGGGTCGGTACTCCACGATGGCCCCGTCGTCGTTGAGCGCCACCGTGGTTATCCCTTGGGCGGCCAGCACATCGCCGTAGTCGGTGCGGGCGAGGTTCTCTTCGATGGCCGTCGAGATCTCGGCGTTGAACACCACGCCCTCCTCGACGGACAGCGCGCTCAGAGGCAGATCGTCGGCCAGGGCTGCTTCGACGCGCCTGCGCGCTGCGGTGTGCTGACTGGAGACGGCGCGGCCGACCCTGGCCCAGTGATCGAGCTGCTGTTTGGCCGAGCGGCTCTGCCGGGCACCTTCGGAGGCGGCGCTGTCCACCAGGTCAGCGGCTATCCGCATCACTTTGTCGGCGGGTGCGGACATGACAGGCCTCCCGTTTGTAGCAGTCTGCTACCAACCGTAGCAGACTGCTACGGCAGGGCGGTCCCGTGACCTACGGCATCTCCGGCTGAACGGCCAGCCGAGCGCCCAGTGTTCGGCCCTTACCCCAGCCCAGCGCGCGGCGGTAGGAGCCCATCAGGTCGGTCTCGATGACGTGGTCGAGATCCTTGAACGGCGATCCCTCCGGCGCCGGTTCCAGAATGGGCGCCACGAACAGCGCGTCCGTGGGGCAGTACGCCTCGCACTGGAAGCAGGTCTGACAGCTGTCATGGCGGGCGATCACCGGAACCCCGTCGGGCCCGCGGTCGAACACCCGGGTGGGACACACATCGATGCACTTGTCACACGAGATGCATCGTTCCGCGGAGACGATCTCGATCATGCTGCCCGACCTTCCGAAAGCCATTCGGGCTCAGGGCGACTCCAGAGGTCGTCCAGCCCGCCGGTGATGAGGCGATGCTCCTGAGCCGGATCCAGCTCGGTGAAGTCGAAACGCCGGTGCATGCCGCGGCTTTCGGTCCGTTGCAACGCGGCGTGGTACATCCACCGGCCGTGGGCGAGCATCGCGGCAGCCTCCCGGGCCCGGAACCGGTCCTCACCCGTCACCGCACGGTCCGCCCGGGTGGCCGACCACAGGTCATCGAGCACCGACAACGCCGGTGTCAGACGCGAGGCATGCCGCAAGTAGTTGATCTCATACGGCAGCACCTGGCCGCGCACCGCCGCCACCACGTCGCGGAAGTTCGCGGGACCCGCGACGCCCACCACCTCGGCGTGACCCGACGGCCGACCGCGCAGGCGCGCGAACGCTGCCGCCCCCTGGCCTGCCCAACCGCCCGAACACGCCGCCCACGATGCGTTGTGCGCTCCGCCACCGGTCCACGCGCCGGCGATCAGTTCGCGTGTCGCGGTGTCGCCGGCCGCGTAGAGGCCGGGAACATCGGTGGCACAGTCAGTTCCGGCGATGCGGACGCCGCCGGTGCCGCGGATCGTGCCTTCGGTCACCAACGTGATCTCGAACTGCTCGTCGAACGGGTTGATGCCGAGGCGGTCGAAGGTCAGGAAGAAGTTGGGCTGCCCCAGCCGCATCTGGGCCTGTTCGGCCGGCGTGGCCTTGTCGATGCTTACCAGCACCGGTTCGGTCAGCAGCGTCTTCGCCAGCAGTGTGCGGTCCTTGGAGCGTGGGATCTCGAACACCGAGCCGTCGGCGCGGTAGAAGGTGGCCCAGTTGTAGAAGGCGTTCTTGGTGACGCCGGTGCCTTTCGGCGCGATCGCATAGGCATTGGAGAACTCCATGCCGGATAGCACGGCGCCGGCCTCGACGGCCATCAGCGCCCCGTCCCCGGTATCGACATCGCAGCCAAGGGTTTTGGACTGGAATGCACAACCCCCGGTGGCCAGCACCACGGCCGCGGCCTCGATGCGCACCGCGCGGCCGGTCGTGCGTTCCACCGCTACCGCTCCGGAGACCACGCCGGCGTCGTCGGTCAGCAGTTGCAGCGCCGGGGTGTGGTCGAGGATGCGCACCCCCAGCCGCTGTACCCGCAGGCGTTGCCTGCGCATGTACTCCGGCCCCTGGAGATCTTCCTTGATCAGATGTCCTGCGGCGTCGACGGGGAACGGGTAGCGCTGCACACGGGCGAGTTCGTCCATCCGCAGATACGTTTCGTCGAGCACCCTGGTCATCCAGCTGCGCTCGGTCAGGCCGGCTCCGAGCTTTTCCCGGTTGACGATCGCCGCCTCGCGGGCTTCGGGAACATCGTCGACGTACCAGACCCCGGTGCCCGCCGAGGCGGTGGCACCACTGGCGCCGGTGTAACCCTTGTCGGCCAGCACCACGTCGGCGCCCGCTTCCGCGGCCCTGATCGCCGCCCAGGTGCCTGCCGGACCGCCGCCGATGACCAGGACATCCGTCGAGACAGCCTCGGCGTCGTAGTTGGTCATATCGTCGCCAGCCTGTCGGATGCCAGGCGACCGGGACAGCGAAACAATCGCCGAGATTCTTAGTCGGCACGATCCTCGGCGGCGTTGAGATGTCGCTCAGGCAACAAATCAGGCGCCATCCGTCGCCTCGTCGCCATCTCAACTCGACAATCCCCGTGCCCGCTGTGAGCGGGATCTCGTGACGTAGACCTTGAATCCATCGCGCACTTACTTAGGCTTGCCTTACCTAAAAGAAGGGAAGTGCATGCGCAAGATCCGAGTGGCGGTCATCGGCGCAGGTCCGGCCGGCATCTATGCCGCGGACACGCTCACCAAGGAGTACGACGCCGCCGAGGTCGACATCTTCGACCGGTTGCCGGCCCCGTATGGCCTGGTGCGCTACGGCGTCGCCCCGGACCACCCGCGCATCAAGGAGATCATCAAAGCCCTGCGCCGGGTCTTCACCCAGGACAAGAGCAGGGTCAGATTCATCGGCAATGTGCACTATGGGACCGACATCAAGCTTGCCGATCTGCGCAGGCATTACGACGCGGTGATCTTCTCCACCGGCGCCCGTGCCGACCGCGCGCTCGACATCCCCGGCGTGCACCTGCCCGGCAGTTACGGCGCCGCCGACTTCGTGTCCTGGTACGACGGGCATCCCGATGTGGCCCGCGAATGGCCGCTCGACGCCAGGCAGGTCGCCGTCCTCGGCGCCGGGAACGTCGCCCTCGACATCGCGCGTGTGCTCGCCAAGCCCGCCGACGAGCAGCTCACCACCGAGATCCCCGACAACGTCTACCAGGGCCTCAAGCTCAATCAGGCCACCGATGTCCACGTCTTCGCCCGCCGCGGTCCGGCGCAGACCAAGTTCACGCCCATGGAGTTCCGCGAGCTGTCGCACTCCCCCAGTGTGGACGTCATCGTGCACCCGGAAGGCTTCGAGATCGACGAGGCCAGCCAGCAGGAGATCAACTCGAACAAATCGACCCGCCTGGTGGTCGACACCATGCTCAAGTACATGGACCGCGAGCCGACGGGAGCGCCGCACCGCATCCACCTCCACCTGTGCCAGGCACCGGTGGCGATTCTCGGCACCGATCGGGTCGAAGGCCTGCGCACCGAGCGCACCGAACTCATCGGCGACGGCACCGTCCGCGGCACCGGCTCGTTCGTCGACTGGCCGGTGGAGGCGGTGTATCGCGCCGTCGGATATCTGTCGTCACATCTGGCGGATCTCCCGTTCGATCACTTTCAGGGTGTGGTGCCCAATGCCGCGGGCCGAGTGCTCGAGATGGACGGCGTGGAGATGAATTCGACTTACGTGACCGGCTGGATCAAGCGTGGCCCCATCGGCCTGATCGGCCACACCAAGTCCGACGCCGCCCAGACGGTCGCGAGCCTGCTCGCCGACCTGCCGGGCCTGCGCCTGCCCGAATTCTCCGATCCCGACGCCATTTTCGAGCACCTGGCCGGTTCCGGGATCGACTACACGACCTGGGAGGAATGGGAGAGGCTCGACGCCCACGAGGCCACTCTCGGCGCGGCATCCGGACGCGAGCGCATCAAGGTGGTTCCGCGGGAAGACATGGTGCGCGCCGGCCGTGTGGCGTGATCGTCACCGGCTGAGAGGCCGGTGGGTACTCTCACACCATGTCGTTCTCACTACAGCTCAGCGATGACGTGATCGAGGTCCGCGACTGGGTCCACGAATTCGCCGCCGAGGTCGTGCGACCTGCCGCCGCCGAATGGGACGAGCGCGAGGAAACGCCGTGGCCGGTGATCCAGGAGGCCGCCAAGATCGGGCTGTACTCTCCGGACCTCTTCGCTCAGCAGGCCATCGAGGAGTCCGGCCTGGGGATGTTGGTGGTTTTCGAGGAACTCTTCTGGGGTGACGCCGGCATCGCGCTGTCCATTCTGGGCACCGGTTTGGCGGCAGCAGCCTTGGCGGGCAACGGAACTCCCGAACAGCTGGGCACGTGGCTGCAGCCGATGTTCGGCACCCCCGAAGAACCCAAGCTCGGCGCGTTCTGCTCGTCGGAACCCGACGCGGGATCCGACGTCGGCGCCATCCGCACCCGGGCCCGCTTCGACCAGGCCAGCGGCGAGTGGGTGCTCAACGGCACCAAGACGTGGGCCACCAACGGCGGTATCGCCGACGTCCACATCGTGGTGGCCTCGGTTTATCCGGAGCTGGGTTCCCGCGGGCAGGCGACGTTCATCATCCCGCCGAACACCCCGGGCTTCAGCCAGGGCCAGAAATTCAAGAAGCACGGAATCCGGGCGTCGCACACCGCCGAGGTGGTACTCGACAACGTGCACCTGTCCGAGGACCTGATCCTGGGTGGCCGCGACAAGTTCGAGGAGCGCATCGCCCGGGTCAAGTCGGGGTCATCCGCGGGTGGGCAGGCCGCGATGAAGACCTTCGAGCGCACCCGGCCCACGGTCGGCGCCATGGCCATCGGGGTGGCGCGCGCCGCCTACGAGTACGCCCTCGAATATGCCTGCCAGCGTGAGCAGTTCGGCCGCAAGATCGGCGAATTCCAGGCGGTGGCGTTCAAGCTCGCCGACATGAAGAGCCGGGTCGACGCCGCCCGCCTGCTGGTGTGGCGGGCCGGGTGGATGGCGCGCAACAACGTCCCGTTCGAGGCTGCCGAGGGTTCGATGGCCAAGCTGGTGGCCAGCGAGACCGCGGTCTACGTCACCGACGAGGCCATCCAGATTCTGGGTGGCAACGGCTACACCCGGGACTATCCGGTGGAGCGGATGCACCGCGACGCCAAGATCTTCACCATCTTCGAAGGCACCAGCGAGATTCAGCGCCTGGTGATCTCGCGGGCCATCACCGGACTCGCCATCCGCTAGATCCCGTACCGCAGCTTGATGCTGCGGTACCTGTTCTGCAGCTCCGCGGCACGGTCGGTCGGTGTCACCATCGCCGTGTCGGGCGGCAGCACCGCCGTCAGCTCAACCCGTTTCACCAACCGCGTCCCGAACGTGGCGGCGTGACTGCTCAGTAGGTTGCGGTAGGTCAGGTTACCGTCCGAAAAGCCTTGAGTGTCAAGCCAATTGTGCACACCCGGGTCGTCGTGGGCGAGCACCAGCCGCACCACACCGTCGCTGTCGACGTGGGTGCGAGCCGGGGTGTAACTCACGGGGCGGTACAGAAAATCCAGGCTCCCGCCGAACACCCCACCCATCCCGAACAACCAGAACCCGTCGTGCCAGGGCATTTCGACGATCAGCGCCTCGTCGGGTTCCAGGTGCCACACCATGTGCGCGGCCATCCGCCCGCGTTTGGCGTCGGCACCGTCGTGGGCGGTCCGGTCGGCGGGGAACTCGTTGGGGCACGCCGGGTCGACGACGCCGCCGGAGTGCCGCCACGTGTGTTCGGGCCAGTCGCGCATCACCCCGGTCAGGAACTCGCCCGCCCACCCCATCGCCTCGGTCAGCTGCGCCACCGACACCGGCGCCGGCGGGTCCGCCATCCCGATCCGTTCGATCGTCAGGGTGGTCGGCGTCTCGAACCATGCGTCGAATGCCTCGCGGATGAACAGCTTTCGCGACTCCGGCGTGGTGGGCAGCCAGTTCGCGGCACGCTGCGGGCCCCCGATGTACAGCTCGAAGGAGCCGTCGCCGGCGGTGTCGAGTTGGTGGCCGAAGATGTTGGTCTCGGGGATGTCGCCGAACGGCTCGTGCAGCGACGGCGCCGAGGTACCAGGGATGGTCGCCGGGCGGGCACCCTGCACCGTGATGTTGAGCCAGCGCGCGCTGCCGCGGACACCGCTGATCCGGTAGGTGTGGGTGCCGTCGATCCAGGCCTGGCGGTAGGTGAAGTCGGCGACGTCGCCTCCCAGCTTGCGGGTGGGGGTGACGAACGGGTGGATCTGCGGGAAGGCCGTGTTCCGGGTTTCCAGCGCCAGATCGAAGGCCTGCCCGAGGTTCTGGGTGAGGAATCGGAACGCGTCGGCACGGGCCAGTGGCACATCAGGATTGGCGTCCTTGAAGGCGCTGTCGCCGGCGAGCTTGAGCTGGTCGCAGAACTCCGCCCACGCCGTGCGGAGCTCCTCATCCCCAGACCCCATGTCAGGCATCGAATTTCTCGAGCAGAGCGCTCAGTGCCGTCAATCCGCGTGCCGTGGCGACCCCGGCGCCCTCGGCGGCAATACGGGGTCCCACCAACTCGAGGTCGAAGATCCCCTGGTACCCGGCTGCCAGCACATCAGCCAGCAGATGGCTCAACGGAATGGCGCCGTCGCCCGGGACGGCACGACACGGCGCCGCCCGATCCCCCAGCACATAGTCGCTGACCTGCACCAGACCCGTGATCGGCATTGCACGTTCGAGCAAGGCCGGCAGACCCGCCTCGACCCAGCAGGCGTGCAGGTCGATGCACACGCCGATGCCGGCGAGCTCGGCCAGGACGATGGTGTCGGCCAGAGTGTGGGCGATGTGGATGTCGGCGTTGAACGCCGAGGCATTCTCCACCAGCAGCTGCACCCCGCGGGCTTCGGCGGACACCCGGCACGGTGCGATGAGGTCGGTGAACCGCGTGGCCGCCTGTTCCCAACTGAGAGTGCCCCGCCCGCCGGTGATCAGATAGATGCTGCCTGCACCCAGGGCGGTGGCGAGATCGATGGCCTGCAACAGCTTCTCGGTGGCGGCACCGTCGTCTCGTTCGAGGTCACCTGCGGTGGCGAACGGGTGATTCAGCGACGCCACCCGCGGTCCGCCGGCATCGAGTGCGCGGCACAGCTCGTCCATGGCACCGGGTTGCATCAGCAGCGACGTCACCAATGTCATGGCCGGCGCGCCGATCACGCGGCAATGCTCGACGAAGGAGGTGACCGGTTGATCGAGAAACGCCACCTGATGCAGGCTGACCCGAGGATGCTGGCGCGGAAGCACGTCAACCCCGGTTTTCGATCTCGACGCCGAATCGCTCCCGGAACGGCCGGAACTCCTCGTGTAGTGCGTCGAGGCTCTCCCCGATGTCGGTCAGCACCGTGGTCGAGTAGCGGAACTTGCCGTGCCGGTCGCCCTTGTTCTCCGCCAGGTACCGGCGCATCGCGGTGTCCGCGGCCGCGGTGAACTCCCGGCCGGCGAAGTCGTAGAAGCCGCGCACCGTGGCAACGGGATCTGCGATGAAGTCGCGGTAGCGCACGTGGTGGATGCGGGGGTCGTCGGTCAGTGGGTTGGACATGGTGTTGGCGACACTGGCCCTCGTCATGTCCAGATGCATCTTGGCTTCGGCTTTCAGGTCGATCTCGCCGACCATCCCGGCGGCGATATCGGCCATCATCATGGTGCGCGACGCCGCCACCTGGACCGGATCACGATGCAGCCACACCAGTTTCGCGTCCGGATAGGTGTCGAAGAACGCCTGCAGCCGGAACCCGTGAAACCCCTTGAGCACCCAGTGCTTCGGTGGCCGGGCATATTGGAACTGCTGCAGCATCGCGTGGTGGATGCGGTACTGCGCCGCGGCGTCGGTCGGCAACCCCATGGTGAGGCTCTGCATCGGCACCCGCCACCACGCGGTCGGAGTCAGCACCCGGAAATCGAACGCCCACGTCCGCTCGTCCTCGGGTAGTCCGTCGCCCAACATGTCGTTGTAGGGGTGCGAGTGCAGCCAGCGCGGCAGTTTGGTGTTGATCTCCCGCCAGTCGGCGTCGGCGCGGGCACGACGCGGGTCGTCCTCGCCTGCCAGACCCGGTGGCGGTGACGGATACATCACCTCCCAGAACCGCAGTGCGCGGGCGTCGGGATCCACCGACATCAGGGCGTGCATCAGCGTGGTGCCCGAACGGGGTTCGCCCGTCACGAACATGGGCGCCTCGATCACCTCGTCGGCCACCGGGTGGCGGCGCCGGTCTTCGAAGAACTCCAGCCGCGACGCCAACAGCCAGTGACAGACCTCGGCCGCTCGTTGACGACCCGCGACATCCATGCCGAGGCCGTTGAGGTGTGCGACGGCGAGAGTGAACCGCGCCGGCAGGGTGTCGTCGCCGAAGTCCGACAGCCCGGTGGCCGTCTGCGCCTGCCGCAGCAGTGCATCCGCATGCAAACCCCCGCTGGTCCAGGAGGGGGCAGGCGCATCGACGAGGCGCAGCACCGCGTCCTCGGTGTCGCGGACCTTGGCCGCCGACAGCGCACCGTAACCCAGCCCGGCCATGCCGCCGTAGTCCATCACCTTGAAGACCCGCATGCCGGCGTCGCTGAACTCCTGCAACCGTGCCGCCACCTGGTCCGGTGTGCCACAGGGGAAGATGTCGCGGATGGCCTGGGTGTCGACGGCGGCGCAGAAATCGATGATGCGCTCCCGCGACAACGCCACCGGATCGAAATCCTGTACTCCGCGCCAGTTTTCGCCCATCGGATGCCGGTAGCCGAACGCGCGCAGGTCGGCGGCGGTGAGCAGCAGGATGATCGATTTCACCAGCGGCGCCTCCAGCATCGCGGCCACCTCGTCGTCGTCGCCGATCAGGCAGATCTGGGTCAGCGCAGGCACGATCGCCAGCGGATCCCGGCCGGCCCGTTCGGCTGCGCGGCGGACGACGGCGAGCTTGGCGGCGTAATCGTCGGGGGTGTAAGCCCCCATCGGCCACCAGCCGTCGGCGTGGCGGCCGGTGATCTCGAGCATCCGGGGTCCGGCAGCGCCGATCCAGATGGGCGGGTTGGTGTCGCCGAAGCGTTCGGTGTCCAGTCGCGCGTGTTCGAGCCGGTAGAAGTTGCCGTCGAAGTCGACCGGGCCGTCGCTGTTCCACAGCAGTTTGATGACCTGGAGGCACTCCTCGAATCGGCTGACGGGTTTGGCGAAGTCGAAGCCGTACGGCACGGTGTTCTCCAGCTCGCCCGAGCCGAGGCCGAGAATGAAACGGCCCTGGGACAGATGGTCGATCGTCAGCGCGGTCTGCGCGAGCATCGCCGGGTGCCTGCGCACGGTGTCGACCACGCAAGAGGCCAGCGGGGTCCGCGTCGTCAGCACGGCGGCGGCCGCCGCGACCGCCAGCCCGTCGAGGTGCCGGTGCGGTGACGGCGAGACGGTCGCGAGCTCGGTGAACTCCGGTGTCCAGATCGAGTCGGGCCAGAAGCTGACCATGTGGTCGGGCATCCAGATCGAGTGGTACCGACTCGAGTCGTACTGCTCCAGGGCGTCGAGGCTCAGCGGCAACGTGGTCCGCAGGAACGCGGCGGGTTGCACTCGCATGTTGTGCACTCGCTCAGCATAGGGACGGGCCCGCCGCCGCATGCCCAGATCGCGCCTGCCAGTTTGTCGCGACTTGTCGCTCAGACTCGGGCACCAGCACCACCTACCTTCCCCCGCTTCGCCTGAGGCCCCTGTGACTCGACCAACACGACGACAACCCTGCGCCGACGGGCCGACCGGACCAGGATGGTGGACATGGAGTACGTCACGTTCATCCCGACGGTCGAGCAGATGGCCTACACCTTCGGCGGCGCACCGCCGATCATGCGGATCAACCCCGGCACGGTGCTGACACTGTGGACCGAGGACGCCTACGGCGGACGCATCACCAGCCGCGACGACGTGGCCAGCGTGGCTCTCGACACCGAGGACCTCAACCCCCAGACCGGGCCGTTCTACATCGAGGGCGCCGAGCCGGGTGACACGCTGGCAGTCCACCTCGTCGATCTCACCCCGGCCCGCACCTGGGGCGCGTCCACGTTGATCCCGTTCTTCGGCGGGTTGACCAGCGTCCCGGCCAGCCCGACGCTGCAGCCCGCACTGCCGGAACGCACCTGGATCTACGAATACGACTCGGCTGCCCACACCGTCGGATTCTCCGCACAGGGCAGCAACTTCGACGTGGCGCTACCGGCGAATCCGATGCTCGGCACGGTCGGCGTGGCCCCGGGCCGTCGGGAGGTTCGCAGCTCGCTGGTGCCCGATTCATTCGGCGGCAACATGGACACCCCGGAGATGGCGGCCGGCGCCACCTGCTATCTCGGGGTCAACGTGCCCGGTGCGCTGTTCTCCCTCGGTGACGGGCACTACCGCCAGGGCGAGGGCGAGTCGTGCGGTACCGCCGTCGAAGGCGCCATGCACGTCACCGCCATCGTCGAACTGATCAAAGGGCAGGCCCCGGCCTGGCCGCGGCTGGAGACCGACACCCACCTGATGTGCGTCGGCTCAGGCCGGCCACTGGAGGAGGCGTGGCGGGCCGGTCAGATCGAGATGATCACCTGGCTGGGCGAGCTGTACGGCCTGGACCGCCTCGATGCCTACCAGTTGCTGACCCAGATCGCGCAGGTCCCCATCGCCAACGTCGTCGACACCAACTACAGCGCCGTCACCAAGATCGACAAGCGGCTGCTGCCCGCAGCCGTGGCCTATGGCGGCCTGCATCACGAGTTGCGGGGCGCGGCAGCCACTCTCGGCAGCATCAACTACTAGCGCTAGGACAGAAATGGATCTCGGATTGTCAGGCAAGCGTTTCCTGGTCACCGGCGGCACTCGCGGCATCGGCCGCGCGGTGGTCGAGGGCCTGCTGGCCGAGGGCGCCTCGGTGGCCTACTGCGCCCGCAGCCGGGAGGCTGTCGCGGAGGCGCAGACCGAACTGTCGGCGTCGGGCCCCGCACTTGGTACCGCGGTAAATGTTGGTGACGCGGAAGCACTTTCGGCGTGGGTGGCCTCGGCCGCGGAAGCCCTCGGCGGTATCGACGGGGTGGTGGCCAATGTGAGCGCGCTGGCCATCCCGGAGAACAAGGAGAACTGGAGCACCAGTTTCCACGTCGATCTGATGGGCACCGTGGGTCTGGTCGACGCCGCGTTGCCGCACCTGCTCAACAGCGGCGCCGGATCGATCGTGTCGATCTCGAGTGTGTCCGGCCGCGAGATCGACTTCGCCGCAGGCCCGTACGGCACCTTCAAAGCCGCGATCATCCACTACACCCAAGGCCTGGCCTATCAGTTGGCCGGCAAGGGCGTACGCGCCAACACCGTCAGCCCCGGCAACACCTACTTCCCCGGCGGGGTGTGGCCGTCCATCGAGGAGAACAATCCCGAATTGTTCGCCACGGCACTCGGACTCAACCCGACGGGCCGGATGGCGACACCACAGGAGGTCGCCAATGCGGTGGTGTTCCTGTCGAGTTCGGCGGCCAGCTTCATCACCGGAACAAACCTGTTGGTCGACGGCGCCCTCACCAAGGGCGTCCAGCTCTAAACGCCCACCAGCGCGGTCAGAAAGAGCTGCCGGATCACAGCCGTGGCGGCCTCGGGATGGACGTGCTGCAGCAGCCGGGTGAGGTCGACGACGAGCGCGAAGCCCGCATGCACGGCGAACCGTGCTTCGCCGGCCGACATCGCCGGGACCGCGGCCGCCACCTGGCCGGCCCAGGCACCGATGGTGGCGCGCTGGATATTGCGCAGCGCCACCTGGTCCTCGGCGGGCACGTTGACGCGTTCGGCGTAGTAGACGCAGGCCAGCTCGGGATCGGCGAACGACCGCTGCACGTAGCTCGTGGTGAGTTGCTCCACCGCATCCCTGGGATTGTCGGTGGTCGCCAGGATGGCCGAGACATCACCGGAGACCCGGTCGGCGGCGCGGCGATACAGCGCCGCCAGGATGGCGCCCTTGCCGGAGAAGTAGCGGTAGAGACCCGTCGTCGACATCTCGGCCGCGGCGGCGATGTCGTCCATCCCGGTGTCGCGGTATCCGCGCGCGTCGAACAGCACCATCGACGCATGCAAGATCCGCTCGTATTCGCCCACCTCGGCGCCGATCGCCCGACGTGGAGTCCCGCCAGCTGATGTCAGCTCCGCGGGCAATTCGCTGTCCCGCACCTGTCGGGCGATCCTGGACAGCGTCGAATGCATCCGGTCGGTGGGCAACTGGGCGTGATGGTCGGTGATGCTGCCGATCACGCTCAGCACCGCCGAGGACAGGGTCCAGCGCTGGCGGGAATCCAGCTCGGGGCGCAACTGCGACATCGGCCGCTGCAGTCTGCGGTTCACGAGCTTGATCTGCGCGTTCAGCACCAATTGGTCGTCACGGTCGAGGTAGCGGCCTTCCCAGCGGTACAACCCGCCGCTGGTCCGGTTCTTCAGCGTGATGTCGATCAGCGCGGTCACCAACCGCTCCCAGGTCTGCTCGGGGGTGGTGTCGCCGCCCACGTCGTCGACAAAGGCCGTGCAGTCCACCAGCTGGGTGCCCAGACCCAGGACGGCCGCCTGGAACAGGTCGTATTTCCCGGCGTAGTGGCGGTACAGGGAGGCCGCCGACACCCCGACCCGCCCCGCGATGTCTTCCATGCTCACGCCGTGATAGCCCAGTTCGCTGAATGCCTCGGCCGAGACGCGGGCGATCTGCGCCTTGCGATCCTTCGGCCGTCGACGGCGTTCCGTGCTCACACCGGACGGAGTTGACATTGCCTCAGCCTATCGCCAGTCGGGACCGACCGGCGGGACCTAGCTTCCACCGAACTCGGGACGGAGAACCGGGTGCAGAGCGGCCAGCGGGATATGCGCCTGCACGGCACCTCCGTCCATGGACCACTGCGGCAATCCGGGCGAGTAGTTCAGCGGAGTATCATGTGCCACAGGATAATCCGGCATGTAGAGCACCAGTTCATCCGGTGTCAGCGCCCACGCCTTGTAGCCGCCCGAATACACCTTGTCCGGTGTCCACCGGTCGGCGAGGAACGGGTAGGTGCGGGGCTGATGTGGCGGCGGCGCCTGGTCGAGCGCCTGCTCGATGAACGGCTGCGCCAGCGGCGGGATGGCCTCGAGCGGGTGGATACCGGGTTTCATCAGGTCCGTCAGCTGCAACCGTTTGCCGGTCGCCATGTCGAAGGTGAAGGTGCGGTAGGCATTGTTGAAGGCCGGGCCGTCGGCATGATAGGTCTCCCGGAACACCGCGGTCATGGTGTTGCCGCGCCGGAAGATCTGGTAGTTGCCTTCACCGAAGCTGTCCGCGGCCATGGTGACGCCGACGGTTCGCCAGTTGTTGACGAGGTCGCGCAGGTAGTCGCGGACGACGGGGCCGGCCGTCGGGTCGTCGACGAGCTCGGCGGGGATGGCCACCTTGATATCCCGGACCGCATCGCGCTGCGAGAGCACCGCGGTGTGGCAGTAGGTCCCGTCCCACTGCCCGCCCAACTCGTCGCAGAATGTCACTTGCGAGGCCCCCGCGGTCGGCGCGCTGATGACCGCGCCCACGAGTAAGGAGCCGAGGACTACCCGTGCGCGCATATCAGGGCAGCTCGACTTTGCTTGCCCGCCAGCGGTTGTCGACGAACTCCATGGTCATCTTGATCCTGCTGCGGTCGATGCGGGGATCGGGAACATTGGTATTCGAGACCGACTGGTCGACGAACAGCAGCACCACCACGGTGTCTTTCGTCGCGGACTGCACGGCCGAATCGATCACGACCCCGTGTGCGGCGGCCTTGTTGTCGATGAGCAGCTGCCGGAGCTGGACGCTGGACTGGGAGTACATGTCCTTGAACTCACCGGTGGACCCGTCCAGCACCTGCTGGAAGTTCTCGTCGACCTTGTTGGAGTCGATGCTGGTCAAGATCTGCGCATATGCGACCGCCGCCTGCTGGGCCTGCTCGCCGGCCTGGGTGACCTGCCGGTCCTGCCAGACCATCCAGCCCAGGGTTCCCGAGAGTGCCAGCGCCGCAACAAAAACAAGTGCCATCGCACCTGTGAGCACCCGCCGCGGCCACCGTCGTCGTGGCTCGGCAGCGGTGTCGGCAGCCGGGTCGGTCTCGGTTGCGGTGTCGACCCCGGCGTCTTCCTCGAGGTCGGTGGACGTGGTGTCCGTGGTGTCCGTGACGGTCATGTGCTTTCTCCTCGATCAGCGGGGCGGGGTGATCGGCAGCACCGGGCCACCGTAGGGAAGGGGAACCGAAAACCGGCCTTGCGGAGTCGGATCGGTCATTTTGCCGAGATCCGCGCCCGAAGGCGCGCCTGCCGAGTCGTCGCCGGCAGGCCGCGGCGCGTTCTTCGCCCCGCGCACCAGCACGCCGGGATGGTCGTCGCGGCAATAGGTGTACATGAAAGGCTCCGGATAGTCCGCCGAGGCCGGTGGCCGGCGCGGGTTGCCGTAGTCGCAGGCATAGCGCGGGTAGATGTCCCCGGTGGCCCAGAACCCGTCGTCGTGCATGACGCTGCCGAGGGCGTCGAGCAGCGAGGTGCGGTAATTCGGGAACAGCGCATTCAAGGCCGGCACCCGCAGGTAGAGCAGCTGCGAGGTACTGGTCAGGCTCCCGAGAAGTTGCACCATGGTCTCGGAGTTGTCCGTATAGAGGTTGTCGACGGAATGCAGCGCACCCGGGGACTCATCGGTGAGCCGGCGGTAGCCGCCCTGCATGCGGCTGATGCCCTCGAACGATTCACTGAGATTGTCTGCGGCGACGCCGATTCCGTGGTTCTTGTCGGCGACCATGGTGAGCACCACCCGGCTGGTCCGCAGCACGCTGGTGGTCTCCGGCAGCACTGAGTCCAGCGTCGACAGCAGGAACGTGCCGCCGTCGACGATGTCGGTGAGCTTGCCCGGCCCCTCGTCGGTCAAGCTCAGTTCCTTCTTGATGAGCTCGAGCTTGGCGGTGTCCACCTGGGCCAGCGACCCGTCGGCGTGGGCCAACAGGTCTGCCAGGCTCACCGGCGTCGTCGCCCTACCGAGTCCGACGACGCTACCGTCGCTCAGGAAGGGCCCGGCATCGGAGTCGGCGGCGAACTCGATGTACTGCTCCCCGGCTGCGGACAGTCCCGAGACCCGCACGCGGCTCGACTCCGGGATCGGAGCCGACGATTCGACGGTCACCACGGCATTGACGCCGGCGGGGGTGATGTCGAGCCGTTCCACCCGGCCGATGGGCACCCCTCGCAGCGTGACATCTTGATTCGGCAGCAAGCCCGCCGACTCCGGCAATTCGATGGTGATCCGGTAACTCGACGCGAACGGGTTGACCCGCAGCGCTCCGATCAGCAGGTAGCCGGTCGCCAGCACCAGGGTCAGCACCAGTGCCCCGGCCGAGAGCCAGTTCTTGCGGCGGTGACCGGCGCGGACCACAGTGACGATGGATTTCGAGATCATCGTGGTGCCTCGGAGGTGGGAGGGGCAGGTGGCGGCGCGATCTCCAGCTGACCCGGCTCGGTTGGGCTCGGTATCACCGGCACCTGTGGCACGGCCGGGCCCTTGCCGACCACCCGTTCCTGCAGCCGCCACAGCGTGTACTTGATGGAGCCGACGAGTTGCTCCCAGTTGTACCGCTTGGGCCCGTGCAGGCCGGTGTCGCCGGTGAATCCGATGTCCGGGATCGAACCGAGGATCAGCCTGTCGATGCTAACCCGCACCGAAATCGCATTGCTGGCAGTAGATTTGATGAAGGGTGGCATCAGCCTGTTGAGCGCGAACAGCGTGGCGTTGGGGGTCAGCGCCACATCGTTCCACGCCCTGGCGATCTCGTTGGCGTCGGAGATGACGCTGCGGCCGCTGGTGTCGGTGCCCGCGATCGACGGGAACCTTCTGAGCAGCTCGGTAGTGTCACCCAGTTGCACAACGAGATCGGCGATCTGGGTGGTGTGGGCGGCAAGGGTGTCGGTGGCCGGACCGGCTTGGGCCAGCACGTCACCGATGGCCGCGTTCTTAGCTTCGAGTTGCTCTGCCAGAAGCGAGGTTTCGGTGAGGGCCGACGAAATCTCATCCGAGCGGGCATTCAGCTTGCGCAGCGTGCGGTTGGTCTTGCCGATCAGGTCGCCGAACGCCTGCCCTTGGTCGCCGGTGGCTTTGCCCAGCCCGTTGATGATGTTGGTGAAGTTGCGTACCGCGCCGCCATTGACCAGGATCGCCGCCGAGCCGAGCACAGATTCCACCGTCGCCGCCGCCGCGGTCGATTCCAGTCCGAGCGTGTCCCCGTCCGTCAACAGCGCCGCGCCCTGGTCTGCGGGGCTGGGAGGTTTCAGCGCAACGAACACATCTCCCAGAGGTGTCGCCGACCGCAGTTCGGCCGTGCTCCCCTGCGGTATCTGTACGCCGTCCATGATCCGCAAGGTCGTCACTGCGGTGTAATTGCGGGCTTCCATCGATTCGAGCTGACCGATGTCCGCGCCGGCCAGTTTGACCTTGGCGTTGGCGGGCAGATTCAGCGCGTTGGTGAAAACCGCGGTCAGCAGGTACCCGCCGGAGCCGACAGTCGGAGCCGGCAGCGGCAACGCAGAAAGCCCCTCGGACGCACAGCCGGAGGCGGTCAGGCACACCGAGATCGCCACGGCGGCAGCACCTCTGACACGGATCACTTCTGTCCCATCGCTGCCAGGCCGTCCAGCATGTAGGACAAGCCGAAGTCAGGGCCGAAGTCCTGGACTGTTCCGGTGCTGCAGCCCAATTGGCGCAGACCCATCATGTTGCAGACCTCCTTGAGCGTCTGGGTCTCGAACAGCACCTTGTCAGTCAGCACGTGGACGCGCACCGAACCGTTGGTCCGGTCGACGGCGTTGTAGAGGTTGTCGAGTGTCATCGGGGTGAGGTCCAGGAATTCGGCGAGGTCACGCTGATGGTCCACGGTGGTGGTCAACGCCGTATCGCCGTTGCGCACGATCTGTTTGATGGTGTCGCGGTGGGTCTCGAGCACCTCGCCGGTCTGGGTGATCACCTCGTTGATCTTCTTTCCCGTGGTTCCGGTGCCCAGGTCTTCGTCGGCCATGATCTGGCTGAGTTGGCGCACTGTCGTGCCGAATTCACGCAAGGTGGTGTCGTTGGCGGCGGCCGCCTCGGCCAGGGAGCTGAGGTTGCGGATGATGGTGGTCAATTGATCGCGGGTGACGTCACCGCGATCGGCGCTGAGCCGCAAGGCATTCGACAATTCACCGAGGGCGTCCTTCATGTCTTGTCCGTTGCCGTCGGCGATCGCGGCGCTGGCGTTCACCACGTCGGCCACCGGGCCGTTGCCGCGGCCATCACCGCGCAGCGACGTCGACAGCTTGTCCAGCACGTCGAGCACCCGGGCGAACTCGACCGGTGTCTTTGTCCGGTTCAGCCCGATGGTGTCGTGATTCTGCAGCGTCGCCCCGCCGCGGTAGGGCGGTGTCAGCTCGATCTGGCGGTCGGTGAGGATCGAATTCGAAATGGTGACCGCTTGGACGTCGGCGGGGACCTGGACATCGTCGGCCACGGTGAATTCGACTTCGACGTAGCCGCCCCTGGGGTTGATGGTGGTGACCTTGCCCACCGGCATGCCGAGAACGGCGACCGTATTGCCTTCGTAGAGCCCTGCGGCACTGTCGAATTGAGCGGTCACCGTGATGGTGTTGAGCTGGCCGTCGAGGAAGGACCAACCCAGGGCGGCTGCCCCCAACATGGCCACCACTGCGGCAGCCGCCAACGCGAGGATTCTCTTGCTCATTTGCAGTCCTGGAAATACTCGATCATGTCGAACTGTTTGGCGCGGCCGCTGATCGCGCACATCCAGGAATCGACCAGTAACCCATTGCTGGCATTGAGGTCGACGGCGTTGCCGGTGCCGCTGGCATTCGCCAGTCCCCGCAGCGCAACGGGCCCGGACTGCAGGGTGCTGCGCAGCAGGTCGTCGTGCTGGGCGAGCATGTCGGACAGTTGCCGAATGTTCACCAGCAGGGCTTCGAGTTCCGGCCGATCGTCGACGATGATGCCGCTGAGGGTTTGAACGAGATTGGTCAAGGCGTCCATCATCGCTTGGAAAGAGGCCCGCCTGGCGACGAACTCGCCCAGGAGATCGTTGCCCTGGTTGACCAGACCGCCGATGGTCGACTTCTGCCGTTGCAGCGTATTGCTCACCACTTCCGTGGTTTTCAGCAGCTCGCCCAGCTGATCACGCCGCTCGGCGATGATTGTCGACAGGGTGTGGGTGTTCTCGAGCGCCTGCGGTACCACCGCCGGCAGACCTTCCAACTCCTTGCCCAGGACGCTCAGCGTCTTGGCAAAGCTGTCGGTGTCCACCTGTTCATAGGTGGTGGTGACGTCCGCCAGGGCCTCCTGCAGGTCGTAGGGAACCTCGGTGTGGTCCAGGTCGAACATGTTGTTCGGCAAGCTGTTCTCGCCCTCTGGATCCAACGACAGATACCGGGATCCCAGAATGGTGGTGATCTTGATCGTCGCTCGGGAATCCTCTCCGAGTACCACGTCGTTGCGGACCTTCAAGCCGGCCTCGACGTGATCGCCGGCCAGCTTGAGACTGGTCACCTCGCCCACCGGGATCCCGGCGATGGTGACCGGGTTGCCCACGCGAAGTGCCGCGGCCTGCAGGAAGCGCGCCGAGTAATCCCGGTACCCCACCTCGGCCACCTTGACCAGCAGCATGGCGCCGATGAGGACGGCCACCACCGCGATCGCGATGAAGCCCAGCCACGTCCGGTTGTAGCTCTCCAGTGTCCGGCGTTTGCGCCGCCGCGTCGATTGCTCAGCCATTGCCCATGTTCCTGCATCGTGGCGAATACATCGTGTTTCGTCCGAACGGCTTGTCTCCCGGGGTGGCCGCGTCCACGACCTTGGGCACCACATCATTGAGGCCGGGGAAGAAACCGGTGGCGTTCAGATCGCAGGCGTAGGCGTTGGCATAGGCACCTTCGTTGGTGATGCGGCCAAAACCTTTGAGTAGCAGCGGAAGATTGGCACCGGTGAAGGCCAGCTGCGGTTCGATGCCCACCATGTGCTCGGCGAATCCCGGTTCGCGCAATACCAGCTCGTCGAGATCGGGATGCACCTCGTCGGCGATCACCGAGAGCTGACGTACCACCCGCGACATCGAGCCCATCGCCGCCACCAGTTCGGGCCGGCGCGCGTCGAAGATCGTGACGGTGTCCCGGGCCTGGGTGATGACCTGGTCGAGGCTGTCGTTGTGGCGGGCGATGTTGTCCACCACCAGGTTCAGATCGGTGATGACTTCGCCGAGCTCCTCGTCCCGGCCTGCGAAAGACTCGGTGAGCAGCGACGTCTGGTCCACCAGTGCCGTGATCGAAGCGTCATCGCCTTGCAGCGACTGGATCACGCCCTTGGTGAGGTTGTCGGCGTCGCGTGGGTTGAGCACGCTGAACAGCGGCTCGTAGCCGTTGAGCATCCTGCCCACGTCGAACGACGGGTCGGTGCGCTCGATGGGGATGACACTGTCCGGGGGCAGCGGACCCGGCTCACCGATATTGCCGAGGGAGAGCCCGAGGTAGCGCTGACCGACGATGTTCTGATAGGTCACCGAGGCGACCGTGGTGCCCAGCATCTGCTGCTCGGCCTGCACCACGAACGACACTTTGGCCAGATCGCCCTGCAGTTCCACCTTTTCGACCCGTCCCACCCGCACACCGGCCATCCGCACGTCGTCGCCCTCGCGAAGTCCGAAGACATCGGAGAACAACGCGGCATAGGGTTTCGTGTCCCCGGCCACATCGCGGCGCAGAGTCACATAGACCAACCAGGTCAACGTCACCGCGACCACCATGAACACCGACAGTCCGATCAGCGCGCCACGATATCTCAACGGGTGCCCCCCTGTGCCGTGTGTGCTGCCAGCGCAACGGTGGTGCCCCGGGCCAGCGGGCCGAGTAGCAGCTGGGTGGCCGTCGAGGCCGGTTGGCCGGTGACCATGCCGAGTTGGCGGCGCTCCTGCTCGCTTCCGACCGGTCCGACGTTGCCACCGTAAGACGCGGGTGCCGCTTCCGCGGGCAGCGAAAGACCGGGGGGCGGCGGGCCTGCCGCCGGCGGGAAAGCGGGCGGGGGTACGCGTGAGCCCGGGGCCACCGGCGCGACCGGGGAGAGCGGCACGGGCGGTTGCGGTGTCGGTATCAGGGCCGGGTTCGCCGACCCCGGTATCGGGGGCGACGGCAGCATTCCGGGTGGCAACGGCGGATTCGGATCTGCCAGGCTGGGGTTCGCGTTGACATACGGCGGGCCGACGGCGATGAGATTTCCGTTGTCCCCCAGCACCGTCCCCGAGGGCGGTGCCAGATCCTTCGGCGGTTGGTAATTCTGAGGCAGCAACACATCCGGGAGTTCCGGCCGGGTAGGCACCAGCGGCGCAGTGAAGCAGCTGGGACCTTTGAGGCCGGCGTACTGCGGGCAGTCGGCCCGGGTGTATGTGTAGGACGGGGTGAACGACAAATTCACTCGCATGTTGCCGATATCGCGATCGTCTACCCACACTTCGTCGAAGAACTTGTCCACCAGAGAATTCAGCTTCTCGAAGGCCGGTACCCAGTGATGGGAGATGTCGGCCAGCTGACCCATGACCGGGGTCATTTCACCGGTGATCTTCACCAACCGCTCGGTGTGGTTGTTCAGCGCGGTGTGCGTGGTTCCCATGGTGTGCACGCCACCGTCGATCAGCGCGGTCAGCTGTGCGCGTTGCTCCACCAGCGTCTGCATCGGTTGCACCGCCTGATGCAGGGCGTCCACCAGTTCGGGGCCGCTCTGCTGCAACCCGCGCGTGGCATCCAGCAAGGCTGACACCGTGGTGGGGCCTGGGTCGGTGGCCACAATGGCGTCGAGTTGATCGATCAGTCGGTTCAACTGGGCTCCGCTGGCCAACAATTCGGTGCGACGGCCTTCGGTGGCGGCGTTGACCGCGGCGATGATGCCCACCGTCTTGTCTTCGCGTCCCCGCCCGGTGGCCGCGAGGATATCGCGCAACTTGCTGATCGTGGTCTGGAACAGCACAGTGGGCAGCTCGGTGTCTTCGGGGATCTGGGTGCCGGCGTTGATCGGTGGGCCCGCGCCTCGATCCACCAGTTGCACCGACGAAACGGCAAAGACGTTGCTGGGCACCACTCGTGCGGTGACCGTCGCGGGGATCGAGCCGGCGTAGTCGGGATTGAGGTCGATGTGGACGATGTTGGGTTTGCCGTGGGCTGCCGGGGTGACGTCACTGACCATGCCGACCAGCACCCCGTGGTACTTCACGTCTGAGCGCTGCGGCAATCCGTCGCCCACGTTGACCAGGGCGGCCACCACCCGAACGTACGGGTCGAGCCGTCCGGTTGCCTTGACCAACAACAGCCCGCTCACCACCACGGCGACCACCAGCAAGGCGGCACCGCACAGCAGGAGCTGGCGATCCGATGCGCCGCGCCCGTCCGGCTCGAGGGAATTGGTCACTTATCCCCCGAACCTGGCACCCGAGTCGATGGTCCACAGCGCCATGGTCAAGAGCATGTTGACCACGATCACCACGGTGATGCTGGCGCGCATCGCGTGTCCGGCAGCAACGCCCACACCCTCAGGACCACCGGAGGCGTAGAACCCGTAGTAGCACTGCACAGTGGAGGCGATCCATACGAAAATGATGGCCTTGAGTAGTGAGAACACGATGTCCTGGCCGGCCAGCATCAGCGTGAAGTAATGCAGGTAGGAGCCGGTGGAGCCTCCGCTGATCAGATGGACCACCAGCTGGGTGGTCACGTAACTCACGGCCAGGCACAAGACGTAGAGCGGAATCACCGCGACCACCGAGGCCATCAGTCGGGTGGTGACCAGATACGGGATGGGACGGATGGCTACCGCATCGAGGGCGTCGATCTCTTCGGCGATGCGCATGGAACCCAGTTGGGCGGTGAACCGGCAACCAGCCTGGGTCGCAAAGGCGAGCGAAGCGGCGATCGGTGCCAGCTCCCTGGTGTTCACCAAGGAGGAGATGATGCCGGTGGCCGGGCCCAGCCCGAGAAGGTCCAGAAAGTTGTATCCCTCGATGCCCACCAGCGCACCCACGGTGATACCGAGCACCACCGCCACTCCGACGGTGCCGCCACCCACCACCAATGATCCGTTGCCCCAGGCGATATCGGAGAGCAGCCGGACGAACTCGGAGCGGTACTGACGTAGCACGATCGGAATGGCGGCTATCGCGCGGACGAAGAACACCACCATGTGGCCGAGCCGCACCAACGGACCAACGGCGCGGCGGTAGAGCCGGACCCAGGGTCCGATCACCGGTGGCAGGTAGGGCGATGCCGCCATCTCAGAGTCCAACCCGGGGGAACATCATGATGTAGAGCTGACTGATCGCCACGTTGACCACCATGAGCAGCAGGATCGATTCGACCACCGCGGCGTTCACCGAGTTCGCGACCCCGGTGGGCCCGCCGACGGTCGAAAGGCCCTTCTGGCACGAGACGACGGCGACGATGGCGCCGAAGATCACGGCCTTGACCAGCGCGAGAATCATGTCGCCGGTGGTGGCGAACGAGGCGAAGGTCGCCACGAAGCTGCCCGGGGCGCCGTCCTGGAAGTACACATTGAACAGGTAGCTCGCCAGGAAGCCGACGAAGCAGACGACGCCGGTCAGCGCGACGCCGATCAGGATCGCCGCGGCGAACCGTGGCACCACCAGCCGCCGGATCACCGATACACCCATCACTTCCATGGCGTCGGTCTCTTCGCGCATGGTGCGGGAGCCGAGATCGGCCGTGATCGCCGATCCCACTGCCGCCGCCATCAGGATCGCGGCAGTCAACGACGCGGCCTGCCGGATCACCGCCAGTCCGCTGGCCGCACCTGCCAGCGACGTCGCACCCACCTGACCCGCCAGCAGCGCGAACTGAATCGACAGCGTCACCCCGATGGGCAGCGCCACCAGAACCGTTGGTAAAACCGCTGTCCCGGCCATGAATGCACCCTGGCGCACGAACTCCTGCCACTGAAAACGTCCGCGCACCAGGTCGACGAACAGATACTGCAAGGTGCGGACGCCGAGGACGAACTGATCGCCGACGGTGGTCAACGACGCGAGCGGATGCCGCCTGACATAGCCGGTGGCCCAGTCCTCGATGGCGCCGGGTCCGGTGTGACGACCGGCGTGGTCGGACCTGTGTTCCGGCGACGCGGTCATGCGCTCGCCTGCACAGGTCGGATACGCACGGACGCCCTCCCCAGACAAGGCCCACGATGGCCGGCAACTTGCGATAGCGCGGTCCGCTACCGGTCGCCACCGTATAGTCGGCCGTTCATCGCCGTCAACATTTTCACAGAATCGACATTCACATATTCTCTGGCCGGCCAGGGCTGAGCCACCTCGGCAGAAACACCGGCCGCCACCTCTGCCGACATGCCCACCCGGGACAGATCTGGACAAGATCGGACGAAAAGCACGGCAAGAAGGCTGCTTTTGCGAGTAATGTGCGACGATCGGGCACCATCACCTCAAAATCCGCGGTCTACGACAGGCCGGCGGCGGTGGTCGCTCGGGAAAGTGTCGACGTCTTCGATATTGCCACTGTCATTAACTTATGGCAGATCGCCACTGCCGGGCCGACGGTAGCCTGCGTGGCCACCCATAATGCTCGGCATGGCTATCGTCGCGGGGATCATCGTCGTCCTCACCTTGGCGGTCATGACCACCGGGCGCTCCCCGGCTGTCCTGGCCCTCATCTGCGCGCTGGTCGCCGCCGGCCTGCTCGGAATCGCCACCCCGGCAGAGCTGTTCGGCGGGCTGAGCAACGGCGGCGTCATCACCATCGCGGCCATGCTGGTGATCGCCAAGGGGGTGCTGCACACCGGGGTGGTCTCCCGGGTCACCTACACCCTGCTCGCCGGGGTCACCACCACCGGCCAGGCGCTGCGCCGGCTCATTCCGCCCGTCGGGGTGGTCTCCGCGCTGATCAACACCACACCCATTGTCGCGATGCTGATTCCCGCCACCAAGGAACTCGAACAGCAGTCCGGAGTCCGCGCCCGCAGCGTGCTGCTACCCATCGCGCATGCCACCACCCTGGCCGGGTCGGCCACGCTGATCGGCACCAGCTCGAACCTGCTGATCGCCGGTCTGGCCGATCCGGCCGGGGTCGAGTTGACGATGTTCTCGTTCGTGCCGATCGCGGTGCCGGTGGCCCTCATCGGCTGGATCGTGCTGCTGGTCACCGCACCCCGGATGCTGCGTGGGGAAGCCGACTCCTCCGAACGGGAGCTGCTGTGGCGGGCGGAGATCCCCATCTCGGCCAAGGCCAACGCGGTCGGCCGCACCGCCGTTCAGATGGGTGTGCACACCACCCCCGATTTCGAACTCCTCGAGATCCAGCGTTGGGGCACCCATGTCGATCACGACAAACCACTCGAGCACGAGGACGTGCTGGTGTACCGGGCCACCGAGGCCGGCGTCGGGATGCTCTGGGGCAGTCCACGCTTCGGGCAGTCGCCGCAGGATCTGTACAAAGTATCGATCGTCACCGAGGAGGAGTCGACGATCCGCGATCTGGAGGAGAACGACGACGTGGCGGTGGTCGCGGCGCAATCCACCGAGCTCCTGCGCGACACTCCAGCCCATGCCGGTGAGATGTGTTTTGTCACAGCCCGTTCCGCTGATGTGCTGACCGATCACCCGCTGGTCGGCTTGTGGCAGAAGGTGGCCGGGAAAGCGCCCCAGACGTCCAAGACCTGGATCGCACTGGCGATCCTGCTCGCGGTCATCACCGCGGCGTCGCTGAATCTGGCGCCCATCGAACTCATCGCCGTCACCGGCGCCACACTGATGGTGGTCACCAGGGTGCTGACGCCCCGCTCGGCGGTCCGCGCCCTCAACTGGAACATCCTGGCCATCATCGCCGGCTCGATCGGTCTCGGGATCATTGTCGTCAACAGCGGTCTCGGCGGTTACATCGCCGACGCGATCCTGGCACTGTCCGGCGGCACCACGTGGCTGGTGGTGCTCGTCATCGCCATCGGCACCACGCTGCTGACCAATATCGTCACCAACGCCGCGGCGGCGGCGATCCTGACACCGGTCGCCTTGTCCGTGGCGTCCACCGTCGGCCTCGATCCGGTGCTGCTGCTGACCCTGATCGGCACCTGCATCTCGTTCACCTTCCTCAACCCTTACAGCCACCAGTCGAACCTGATGGTGATGAAACCCGGCGGCTACACCACGGCGACGTTCATCCGGTTCGGCTTGCCGCTCACGGCGGTGTCGTTGGCGACGGCGACCTGCGTCGGGTATCTGATGCTGTCGGGTACCTGATCGGGGTCAAGTGACGTGCGACCATTCCGGCTTGCCCGCAACGTTGTTTCGAACAGCTCACCGGATACGCCGACACGCAGACCAGATCGGCCGTCGACGGCCACGAACTACGCAGCCCTGCGTGGGAGTCGTTCGCGCGGCTGGTCGCCGAGAAGTGAGCCCCGCCGACAAAAGACGCGCACCCCCTGGTGGGGGTGCGCTTCTGGTGATGCTGCGTCAGCGGACGTTGACGTACACGGTCTGGGTGTTCTGCGGGGCGAACGTGTTGTCAGAGTTCGGTCCGTAGCCACCTTCGTTGCCGTTGTTGGCGTTGGTGTGGCTGAACGTCGGGCCCTGGCCTACGGAGACGACGCTGGCTTCGCTGAGCGGAGCGTTCGACAGCCGGTTGACGATGACCTTGTAGCCCTGGCCTTCCAGCGACGAGATGGTGTCTTGCGCGCTGCCTGCACCGGTGGGGGCGGCTGACGCGGGGGCGGCCAAGCCCAGGAATCCGGCGGTCAGCGCGGTTGCGGCGATGGTGGCAAATCCAAACTTCTTCATGCTGCTTAACTTCTTTCGTGATTCGTGGTGGCGAATCGGGCTCTCTCGTGAGTCTCGGTTCAGATCGGACTTCGAAGTTCCTCTTTCCGGTCTGATGTCTTAAACCAGCACCTCACGGGTTTAATTCCAGCGGCGGAAAATGCGTGACAGCTGGCCGAAAATCGTGGTTCAGGTACCCCGCGACCGCGCTGCGGCTCCTCCCGGACCCGCGAATATTCCAGCACCGCCCCGCAATGTGAGCAACGAGACAGTGGAGCGTTGTCGTGGAGTTTGAGATGGCCATCAGACGACAAATCCGGCCGACATCGTTGACTGGTTACCGACTCAACTCAGAACGTCGCGATCCACCCGGCGAGCAGCGCGTTGAACTTCTCCGGCTCTTCCCACATCGGGCAGTGCCCGCTCTCGGCGAACACATGCAGCTCACTGGTCGCGAGCTTGTCGTGCAGCCAGTCCCCTGACGCCGACTTGACCACCTTCTCGTCCGCACCCCAGACCAGCAGATGAGGCGTTTCCAGACCGTCGAGCAGCGGTCGGTAATCCCGCAGGGTCTGGTCGGCGAGGATGACGCAGCCGACGTTCGCGCCCACCTTCTTGATCTCGGTGATGAAGGCCTGCACCTGCTCGTCGGACACCGGGTTCTTCAGCATGTCCGGCACGAACCCTTCGAAGAAGGCGGCGAAGTCGTTCTGGATATCGCTGATGTAGGCGCCCAGGTCGTCGGCGGTGGCGATCCCGTAGTCCCAGCCGGGCTTCGTGAGATCCGACGGTCCCTGGGAGACGACGGCGATACGGCTCAGCCGGTCGGAGCCGAACTGCGACACGTAATCCCACAACACAAAGGACCCCATGGACCAGCCGACCCCGGTGACGTCGTCGAGCTCGAGATGCACCAGCAGGTCGTGCAGATCGCGCGCGTACTGGGCCACCGTGTTGCCGGAGGGTGCGGTCGGCGAGTCGCCGTGGGAGCGCAGATCGACGGCGATCACCCGATGCGTCTCGGCGAGGGCGGTGATGTTGTTCTCGAAGAAGACGCTGGACATACAGACGCCGTGGACCATCAGGATGGCCGGCCCGGCGCCGGTGTCGAGGTACTTCATGACGGCGCCGTCGCCGAGCGTCAGGTCGTGTTTGTCGAGCTGGTGCTGAGAGGACAAGACGACTCCTTCGGAATGAATTCTTCCGCTTGGAGTAGCACATCTGCCGAGGACGCGCAGTGTGGTGCGGCCGCGGCCACTCCACAGAGACGGGGACTCGAGGCCAGGTGCGGGTGTGACGTCTGTGTCAGACGAGGCGCAGTTCAACGCAAGATACACCTGGTTCACGCCCACAGCAGAAACACCCGAGCGCTATCCCCAACACGCCGTCCCGGGACCACCCCCTGCCCGCGTCGTGGCCTATCTTGGACCGTTCGTAGGAACGGAAAGGGGGTCGAGTGGACGACACCACACCCATGTCAGCTGCCGAGCTCCTCGACGTCAATCGCGACATCCAGGGCTCACCCACTCTCCGGCTGCTGGCCACGCTCAACCTCGGGGTGTACGCCACGCTCATGGAGCGCCACCTCAGCGGCGGTGTCATCCCCGAGACCGAACTGGTGGTCCGGCTGGAGCGTGACCTCGACGAGCTGGGCCGCCCCGGCGGCGAGCAGTCCGGCCTGAGCCTCATCAAGACCTGGGCCAGCCAGGGCTGGCTGCATCGGGTGGCCGACCAGCGCGCCGGCGTCGAACGCAACCTCTGCTACCTCACCCAGGAGGCGCGACGGGCGCTGGACTTCCTCCGCGGCCTGCGCCGCCAGGACACCATCGCCACTGGCGGCTCCATCAACGGCATCGCCTCGCGGCTCAAGCAGGTCGCTCTACGCGTGGGCAATGACCCGGACCGGATCCGCGCCGGCCTCGAAGCCGAGATCGCGGCGCTGCACGCCGAGATCGACGCCCTCGACGCCGGAGACCAGCACACCCGACGTCCGGAGATCGATGTCACGGACTGCTACGACGAGGCCTGTGCCATCGCGTTGCAGATGGAACGTCTCATCACCGACATCGGGCAGTACGGCACCATGATCGAGCAGGCCACCGCCGCCCTCGACGAGCCCATCGACACCAACCTCGAATACCGCGACCGCCAGCGCCAGATGTATGCCGACTACCAGGCCGCGTGGGACTCCCAGGGCCGCGACTCGCATCGGGCCTTCCTGCGGATGATCAACGACCCCGACCAGCGCGCCGAGCTCGAAGCCGACGTGGCCGCCGTCGCCGAAGCACTTCCCGGCCTGGACCCTGCCCTGCGCAAGGTGATGGCCGGGTTCTTCGAGCTGGTGGG
>JBEVFK010000050.1:0-17891 GCA_040512325.1 Mycobacterium sp.
GGACTTGGTGGCCTCGGGTGTGACTGTCACCGGTCACGGCGAAGACGTCGCCATGAAGCACTGCGCGGCCGACACGCGAATCGAGAGTGCGCAGGCCGGCTGGCAGGGCCGATCTGCCGCGTCGATGACGCTGCGGCTGGCAGCCTGGTCGACGGTAACGACCGCCCTGTTGACCCGGCTCAGCGATCATGCCCAAGGTCTGCACACCTGCGCACAGGAGTTCTGTGCAATGGAGGAACGCCACGCCGAAGCGCTCAAAAAACCAGGGCATCAAGCAGATTCGATCGCCACCCGGATGTAGCGACGCGCGATGACGCTGACCATCCCCGATATCGAACGCTGGGATGCCGTGCCAGCCCGGTCGACGAGCCCGAGGTACGAGGGCGAAAGAGGGCCGGGCTAGAGGCGCAGTCCGCGAGGTGTTCCACGCTGCCACCAGCCGCGCGCAAGCCGTACAGGACGCGGCCAACGGCCTGGCGGAGCTGCCGGCGTTCACCACGTGGGGTGGTGAAGCTGCCGAGGCCGCCAGAGAAGCGATCGGCAAGACACGCGCCGACCTGGACGCCCATGGCCGCGAAGCACTGGCGGTGGCCAATGCTGCCCGCAGCGCCGCCGACGAGATCGAACGCATCCGGTCAGAGCTGGCCACCCTCAAGGCCGACGCCGCCGCGCTGGGCATGGAGATCGACCCGGGGTCCGGTCGGGTGGTGGCCGGACCCGGCTTCAGTGGTAATCCGATTGAGCTGTTGATCAAGCAGCAGCAATTGCAGCCGCGGGTCGACGCGTTGATCGCCGAGGCCAACCTGGTGGACATGGCGCTGGCAAACGCCATCGACATGGCCAGTGGGGAAACGCCGATACCAGCCGACCCCGCCCTACCGGCTGCCTCGACACCACACCAGATCTTGACCGGAGGTGTAGCGACTGATCCGACGCAGCCACAGAACCTCGACGACGCCCTGGCCGCTGCGGCGGGACAACCCGCACCGGCGCCGCCCCATGCCGCTGACCGCGTACTCGCTCAGCTCACCGGTGAACCCGACGACAGCGCCCCGTTCACCCAGTCACCGCTGGCCGGACCCATCGCGCACGCCGACCCCTCCGTCGTCAATCGGCAACTCGCCAGGGTTCGAGCCGCCGAGCAGAACGTGAAAGCCGCGGAGGCGGCGCTCAACGATGCAGCCGCCGAGAACTACACGGCAGGCGCAGGCGGCGGCCCCAATCGCAACGCCACGGACCTGCTGACGCAGAAGCTCTTCGACGCACGGCGCGAGTACACCGACCAGCGACAGATCCTTGAAGATCTGAACCTCGCCGTAACCGAATCTGGTGGTCGAGGCGTCGCGATTCCCCCGCTGTCACCCAACGCCGACGTCCAGTCCCTTCCGCCGGAGCCGTCCAAGTTGGCGGAAGCGAGCCGCGCGCTCAGCGAAGGCAGCTTCGGAATCATCCCGGACTACGTGAAAGCCGCTGACGTGTTGACCCACTGGGGCGAGCACTCAGGAGCCGAACAAACCCAAGCACTGCTCGACATCGGCGGATCTGTTCCTCTCCCGGGCGGCAAGCTGGTCACCGAGGGAGTGGAACACGGCCTCGACGGTCTGGGGGTCCTCGGCCGCCATTCCGACGACATCGCCACCGACGTCCCGACACCTCATGTTGGTGTCGACGATGTGCCGAGCACCGGTGACCTCCCAGATGTCCCGGAGGTTCCGGACGGTGCAGCCAACGACGTTGGATCCGTCGGTTCCTACGGCATCGAGGATACGAATGCACTGCTCACAGTTAGCGAGGCGTCCGGCGGACACCTCATCGAGAAGCATGTTGGACAGAGCTTCGATGATCTCGCGGCGCGGTTGGACGCGGAGCCCCTCCCCAAAGCCGTCTCCACGTTCGCGACCACGGACGAAGCAGCCGCCGCAGTCAGCACGACTCTCCAGCACAATCAGTCTGCGATTGAATCGTGGGTCTCAAATGGAGCCGCGAAAACTCTGGTTCTGACCGCCCCGTTCAATGGCGGGGAGGTTCTGATGAGGGGTACGAATGAAATTGTCGATGGGACGGAGGCTCTAGTGGTGCTTCGTGGCGACGGCGCGGGTGGTTGGTACGTACTGACGGGGTATATGAATCGATGAATGACGCAATTGTTTCCGAATCCATAAGGCAGTTCTTTGGCGGATATTTTCACCAGGACTGGGCTCTCGAGGCGAAGGACTGGCAGACATCCGTGGACAATTTCACCGCCGGGGAAACCTCCACGCAGTTGATCAATCTGGCTCAACAGATCGACAAGCTGGGTGCGGCGTATGCCGAGGACGACCTGGAAGAAGTCATGTACCGCGATGCTCTGTGCTCTTTCTACCCCGCGCCACTGACCTATCACGAGTGGCTGGAGCAGGTTTCGGACCGGCTTCGTCAACACGCTGCCGCGGTTGAGCGTGGCAAATCGCCAAAACATTGAAGATGGGGCGGTCTCGAGACTTGGAAACTCGGAACGCGCATTTACGCCGTCACGAAATAGGACCTGTCGCTCAGCAGAGCGTCCAACAACCAAGAATCACACGCAGGTATGTGGACATATCATTGTGGGGACGGCGGCCGCCGTTGCCCTAAACCTCGCCGCGGCGTTTGCGACGAGTTGTTCGTCCACATCCGACGATGGGTCCACCGGCTCTCGCGATCCCCGACCTCCAGCCGGTACGTTCCGCATCGCTGAAGCACTGCGGCTGCCCTCATCAGCCTGAGAAAGCCACCTCCCAGGGACGCCAACAGAAGTCGGCGTTTCGGCAATTCAGTGACCAGTCGTCACAGCATGCAGCTGACGCAACCCTCCACCTCAGTGCCCTCCAAGGCCATCTGGCGCAACCGGATGTAGTACAGCGTCTTGATGCCCTTACGCCAGGCGTAGATCTGCGCCTTGTTGACCTCGCGGGTGTTGGCGGTGTCCTTGAAGAACAGCGTCAGGCTCAGCCCCTGGTCCACGTGCTGGGTGGCCGCGGCGTAAGTGTCGATGATCTTCTCGTAGCCGATCTCATACGCGTCCTGGTAGTACTCCAGGTTGTCGTTGGTCAGATACGGCGCCGGGTAATAGACGCGACCGATCTTGCCTTCTTTGCGGATCTCGATCTTGCTGGCGACCGGGTGGATCGAGGATGTCGAGTGGTTGATGTAGGAGATCGACCCGGTGGGCGGGACGGCCTGCAGGTTCTGGTTGTAGATGCCGTGCAGCTGCACCGACTCCTTGAGCCGCACCCAATCCTCTTGCGTAGGAATGTGAATGCCCGCGTTGTCGAAGAGTTCACGCACTCGCGCCGTCGCCGGCTCCCACACCTGATCGGTGTACTTGTCGAAGAACTCACCCGAGGCGTACTTCGACTTCTCGAACCCGCCGAAGCGGGTACCGCGCTCGATCGCAATGCGATTCGACGCCCGCAGTGCGTTGTAGAGCACCGTGTAGAAGTAGATGTTGGTGAAGTCGACGCCTTCTTCGGAGCCGTAGTGGATGCGCTCGCGGGCCAGGTAGCCGTGCAAGTTCATCTGCCCGAGGCCGATGGCGTGGGAATCGTTGTTGCCCTGCTCGATCGACGGCACCGACCAGATGTGGGTCTGGTCGGACACCGCGGTCAGGCCCCGGATCGCCACCTCGATGGACTGCGCGAAGTCCGGTGAGTCCATCGCCTTGGCGATGTTCATCGAGCCCAGGTTGCACGAGATGTCTTTGCCCACTTTGGCATACGACAGGTCTTCGTTGAACAGCGACGGCGTGGAGACCTGCAGGATCTCCGAGCACAGGTTGCTGTGGGTGATCTTGCCGTGAATGGGGTTGGCGCGGTTCACGGTGTCCTCGTACATGATGTACGGGTAGCCGGACTCGAACTGGAGCTCAGCGAGGGTCTGGAAGAACTCGCGTGCCTTGATCTTCGTCTTGCGGATGCGCGCGTCGTCGACCATTTCGTAGTACTTCTCGGTGACCGAGATGTCGGCGAAGGGCACCCCGTAGACGCGCTCGACGTCATACGGCGAGAACAGGTACATGTCCTCGTTCTTCTTGGCCAGCTCGAAGGTGATATCCGGGATCACCACGCCCAGCGAGAGCGTCTTGATGCGGATCTTCTCGTCGGCGTTCTCCCGCTTGGTGTCAAGGAACCGGTAGATGTCGGGGTGATGCGCGTGCAGATACACCGCACCCGCGCCCTGGCGGGCACCGAGCTGGTTGGCATACGAGACCGAGTCCTCGAGCAGCTTCATGATCGGGATGACACCCGAGCTCTGGTTCTCGATGTTCTTGATCGGCGCGCCGTGCTCACGAATGTTGGTCAGCAGCAACGCAACACCGCCACCACGCTTGGACAGCTGCAGCGCCGAGTTGATGGAGCGCCCGATGGACTCCATGTTGTCCTCGATGCGCAACAGGAAGCAGCTGACCGGCTCGCCACGCTGTTTCTTGCCCGAGTTCAGGAAGGTGGGCGTGGCAGGCTGGAACCGGCCCTCGATGATCTCGTCGACCAGACTCTCGGCCAACAGGGTGTCACCGGCAGCCAGGGTGAGCGCCACCATGACCACGCGGTCCTCGAAGCGCTCGAGGTAGCGCTTGCCGTCGAACGTCTTGAGCGTGTAGCTGGTGTAGTACTTGAACGCCCCGAGGAACGTCGGGAAGCGGAACTTCTTGGCGTAGGCGCGATCCAGCAGCGACTTGACGAAGTTGCGCGAGTACTGGTCGAGGACCTCGCGCTCGTAGTAATTCTTCTGGACGAGATAGTCGAGCTTCTCGTCCTGATTGTGGAAGAACACCGTGTTCTGGTTGACGTGCTGCAGGAAGTACTGGTTGGCGGCTTCCCGGTCCTTTTCGAACTGGATCTTGCCGTCGCTGTCGTACAAGTTCAGCATCGCGTTGAGCGCGTGGTAATCCATCTCGCCGGGTAGCGCGTTGACGCCGCTGGTTACCGGCTCTGTAGCTGTGATGGTGGGTGGCACGTCTGTTCCTTCCAAAAGTCAGTCAGGCCGGCGCGAACGGCGAGGACGTCATCGGTGGTCCCCATCAGTTCGAAGCGGTACAGGTAGGGAACGCCGCACTTACGCGAGACCACGTCGCCCGCGTAGCCGAACTCGGCGCCGAAGTTGGTGTTGCCCGCGGCGATGACGCCGCGCAGCAATGACCGGTTGTGTTCGTTGTTCAAGAATGCGATGACCTGCTTGGGGACGTATCCCCCGGCATCGGGATCCGGTCCGTTCGCGTGGCCGCCGCCGTAGGTGGGCAGCACCAGCACGTAGGGCTGGTCCACCTCGATCCGGTCCCGCAGTGGGATCCGGATGGCGGGCATCTCCAACTTCTGGACAAAGCGGTGGGTGTTCTCCGACACGCTGGAGAAGTAGACGAGATCAGCGCCGGCCGACACCGTTTCTGATGTCAGTGCCATCTCTGCTCTCCTTCCGGTACGTGCCTACACGCGATGTGGCAGGACCGTCAGGCCGTGGCCGCAGCCGGCACCGCGGCTACTGCGCCACCGAGGGCCTTGATGCGATCCGGCCGGAAGCCCGACCAGTGCTCGCCGCCGGCCACCACGACAGGTGCCTGCAGATAGCCCAGGGCCATCACGTAGTCACGGGCGTCGGAGTCAAGGGAGATGTCGACGATGTTGTAGTCGATGCCCTGCTTGTCCAACGCCTTGTAGGTGGCGTTGCACTGCACACATGCGGGCTTGGTGTACACGGTGACGCTCATGATCGGACGACTCCCAACTTCGGCTCAGCGAAAACTGATGCAGACCTGATACGGACGGGGCTATGAACTATTCAGCAGACCGTCAGGCTCCGAAATTCCAGATGTCCGGTGGAGTGTTGTGCCGACTTCTCCGGTGACGGAGGGGTCGAACTCTGCACTCCGGCTGACCTCTAGCAGTGGGGGTCTGTCGGTTCGTCAGACACTACACCTAGTGGCCGACAATCCAAGGACACACCACATGTTCTGAACAACATCGATGAAATTCCCTGGTCGCGCACGCTCACCGGGCGCGCCGACCGGCGTGTCGCACCTCACAACACGCCGACACACCGGACCCGCGATCAATGTCTACCAACCGGCACCGACAATCCCGTCCCGGCGTGAGCACGTCCTATAACACAGCAAAGCCGCCGACCGGTCATATCTGACCCGTCGGCGGCTCGCGTCGCACGGAAACTCTCAGCTGACCTCGGCGACCAGCTTCTCGACCACCTCGCGGACCTTCGCCACCACGTCGGCGCTCTCCTGCGGGTGCTTGCCGTCCAGAGTCTGGCTGGGGATGGACAGCGAGATGGAGTCCACCACCCGGGGTCCGGCGATACCGAATGACTTGCGGGTCTCGTCGTGGGCCCACACTCCGCCGTACTGTCCCAGAGCCGACCCGATGACCGCGGCGGGCTTGCCGTTCAGCGCGCCGTTTCCGTAGGGGCGGGACAACCAGTCGATCGCGTTCTTCAACGCCCCGGGGATGCTGCCGTTGTATTCCGGAGTCACGACCAGGGTGGCGTCCGCCTCGGCCGCCGCGGCGCGCAGCGCCACCACCGATTCAGGCGCCGGATCGATGTCGATGTCCTCGTTGTAGTGGGGCAGGTCCCCCAGTCGGTCGAAGTGCACCAGGCGCACCCCGTCCGGGGCGTTGGCGATCGCCAGCTCAGCGAGCTGACGGTTCACGGACTGCGCTCGCAGGCTGCCTACGAGCACCAGCACGTTGATGGCACGGGATTCGATCTCTGACACAGAGGTTCCTTTCGATTTCGGCAATCGTCGCACGAACCAACCGGACTGGGGTCCGAATAATTCCGGCTGAGCTAAAGTGCTCAGATGAGCACTGTGGACTTGCCGGGCGCCCTGCCGGTGTCGGACGGTCCGCACGAACGCGGGGACGCGGCCAGAAACCGGCTGCTCCTGCTCGACGCCGCCCGCCGGCTGATCGCCGACCGCGGCGCCGAGGCCGTGACGATGGACGACATCGCCACCGCCGCCGGAGTGGGCAAGGGCACGGTGTTCCGGAGGTTCGGCAGCCGCGCCGGCCTGATGATGGTGCTGCTCGACGAGGACGAACGGGCCAACCAGCAGGCGTTCCTGTTCGGCCCTCCCCCGCTGGGCCCCGACGCCGCCCCCTTGGAACGCCTGATCGCCTTCGGGCGCGCACGCATGCGCTTCGCCCACGATCACCACGCCCTACTCGTCGATATCGGCCGCGACCCCGAGAGCCGCTACAACGCGCCTGCCATGGTGCTGCGCAGCCATGTCCGCGTCTTGTTGAAGGACGCCGCCACCACCGGCGACCTCGACATCCAGGCCGACGCATTGATCGGGCTGCTCCAGGCCGAATACGTCGAACATCAGATCATCGATCGCGGATTGAGCCTCGACCAACTCGGCGACGCCTGGGAAAGCCTGGTCCGCAAGCTGTGCGGGCGGTGACCGAGCAGTGGATCCTGCACGTGGACCTGGATCAGTTCCTGGCCTCGGTCGAATTGCGCCGCCGACCTGATCTCGTCGGCCGGCCCGTCATCGTCGGCGGCAGCGGTGACCCGAGCGAGGCCCGCAAAGTGGTGACCTGTGCGTCCTACGAAGCGCGGGAGTTCGGCGTCCACGCCGGCATGCCGTTGCGCGCGGCCGCCCGCCGCTGCCCCGACGCCACCTTCCTCCCGTCGGACCCGGCAGCCTATGACGCCGCATCCGAACAGGTGATGGGACTGCTGCGCGATATGGGCCACCCACTCGAAGTCTGGGGTTGGGACGAGGCCTATCTCGCGGCGCGCACCGAGGACCCGATCGCGCTGGCCGAACACGTGCGCACGGTCATCGCCGCCGAAACCGGCCTGTCGTGTTCGGTGGGCATCAGCGACAACAAGCAGCGGGCCAAAGTGGCCACCGGGTTCGGTAAACCCGCAGGCGTCTTCGTCCTCACCGATGCCAATTGGATGTCGGTGATGGCAGACAAGCCGGTCGACGCACTCTGGGGTATCGGACCCAAGACGTCGAAAAAGCTTGCCGCCCTCGAGATCACGTCCGTTCGTGAACTCGCCCACGCCGATGCCGAGACACTGACGTCGGCGTTCGGCCCACGAACAGGTCTGTGGATCCTGCTGCTGGCCAAGGGCGGCGGCGACTCCGAGGTCAGCGCCGAACCGTGGATTCCGCGGTCCCGTAGCCACGTCGTCACCTTCCCCGACGACCTCACCGACCGACCGCAGATCGACGCTGCCGTCGCTCTCTTGGCTCAGCAGACCCTCGCCGAGATCATCGAGCAGGATCGGCTGGCCAATCGGGTAGCCGTCACCGTACGCACCAGCACGTTCTATACCCGCACCAAGATCCGCATGTTGCCGTCACCCACCACCGATCAGGAGCTGATCACCCGCACCGCGTTGGCGGTGCTCGACCTGTTCGACCTCGATCGTCCGGTGCGCCTGCTCGGGGTGCGACTGGAGCTCGTCATGCCCGACCAGGAGTCCGGCACGGGCTGAGGCAGACGCCACTCACTGCTCCACCGTGGGAGTGGGGTTCGCGGCGAGCGGCGCGGCCGTCGCCGGCTTCATCACCCGGGTGAACAACAGGTTCACCTGCCGCATCGCGACGCTGTAGGGCCACCAGGCCACCCGCTTGAAGGCATAGAGCGCCCGGATGTCCGGTGAGGTGTAGATCAGGAAACGGTTTTTCCTGATGCCGGTGAGCATCCGCTCGGCGACATGCTCGGGTGAGACCGCATGCCCGGAGAACCGGTCCACCCACGGGGCCACCTTGGGGTGGTCGCGGTCGACGCCGGCGATCTCGACGGATTTGACCAGCGGCGTGTTCACCGCGCCCGGTACCACCACCGACACGCCGATCCGGTACTTGGCCAGGTCGAACCGCAGCACTTCCGAGAGGCCCCGCAGTCCGTACTTGCTGGCGCTGTAGGCGGCATGCCAGGGCAGGGCCACCAGACCGGCCGCCGAGGACACGTTCACCAGCTGGCCCCCGCGCCGGGCGGCGATCATCGGCGGAATGAAAGTCTCGATGACGTGGATGGGGCCCATCAGGTTGATGTCGATCATCGAGCGCCACTGCTGGTGGGTGAGCCGGTCCACGGTGCCCCAGGCCGACACCCCGGCGATGTTGAACACGACGTCCATCGCCGGGTGCTGAGCGTGGATATCGGCCGCGAACTCCCTGACCGCCTCGTAGTCGGAGATATCGAGCGCCCGGTGGGCACCCACCTGCCCCCCGAGCGCGCGGACATCGGAAACCGTGAGTGCCAGCCCGTCGGCGTCGCGGTCGGTCAGGTAGAGCTCGGCACCGTCGCGAGCCAGCCGCAAAGCGGTCGCGCGTCCGATACCGCTGGCCGCTCCGGTCAGAAAACAGCGCTTTCCCGTGAACGTGTCAGCCATGGGCGCGACGATACCGACAGGGGTCGGACGTCGGCCCCAGATCAGGTGCGGGCGCCGCCCCAGAAGCCGTGCAGCCAGAGCTGCTCGAGCACCGGGACTCCGCGGTGCACGTCCCCCTCCGGCCCCACGAACGTGGTATCGCCGGAGAGCATCCACGCCGTGGTGGCGCCCAGGGTGCGGACCAGCATCGGGATGTCGTCGCTGATCGGGTGCGCCGTACCGGCGACCACCTCGGCTTCGATGTTGTGGACGATCTGATTGATGATCATGTCGATCTGGGCATCGAGGATCTTGCGGATCTCCGCGTCGGCATTGCGGGCGATGTTGCAGGCCGCCATCACCGGATCGTTGTGGGCGAACACCACGACCGCGCTGCCCACCATGCGCTTGGCGAACGCGTCGGGCGATTCGTCTTCACCGCGGGCGGCGAAGAAATGGGTCATCTCCTCGAGTTCCCGGGTGGCATCGGCCAGAATCTGCGCCAGCACCGCATACTTCGAATCGAAGTAGAAGTAGAAGCCCGACCGCGCAACGCCGGCACGGTCACTGATGGTGCTGACCGACAGATCGGCGAACGGGGTCTCTTCGAGCAGCTCCCGGACAGCGGTGACGATGGCCTGTCGCTGCCGGTCACCGCGCCTGCGGGGTACCGAATCGTCTTGGCCGGACTGCTGGGGAACACTCACGTTCTCAACCATGCACCACGCCACGGCCGGAATGAAACTTGACAGGCGTCAAGTAGGGCGTTGAATATGGGTGAAGTGGCTCACGCCACACCATCTTCACTGCCCCGTTTTCTCGAGGAGTGCCCCATGACAGCCACGATCAACACCTCCGACTACCTGGTCGACCAGGCCAAGCGCCGACTCACCCCGACGCTGAACAACATGCCCGGCCTCGGCGCCATCGAGCAACGGCTCCGCCGGCACGATTTCAAACAGTTCGTGCTGGCCGAACCGCCGCCAGGCAGCGACCTCAAGCCCGTGATGGGCGACTCCGGCATCCCGATCCTCGGCCACATGATCGAGACCTTTCGCGGCGGTCCCGACTACCTGCTCGAGGTCTACAAGAAATTCGGACCGCTGCACTACGCCTACTCACCGGCCCTGCCGAGCGTGGTGGCGCTGGGCCCCGACGCCACTCAGGCGGTGTTCTCCAACCGGAACAAGGACTTCTCGCAGAAGGGCTGGGATCCGGTCATCGGCCCGTTCTTCAACCGCGGCCTGATGATGCTCGACTTCGAGGAACACATGTTCCACCGCCGGATCATGCAGGAGGCCTTCACCCGCAGCCGGCTGTCCGGGTACGTCGAGCACATCGACCGGGTGGCCTCGAAGGTAATCGCCCACGACTGGGTGGAGAACGACCCGCGCTTCCTGTTCTACCCGGCGGTCAAGGAACTGACCCTCGACATCGCGTCGGTGGTTTTCATGGGCCACGAGCCCGGCACGGACAAAGAACTCGTCACCAAGGTCAACGACGCATTCACCATGACCACCAGGGCCGGCGGCGCGATCATCCGCACCCCCCTGCCGCCGTTCAAGTGGTGGCGCGGCCTGCAGGCCCGCAAGGTGCTCGACACCTACTTCGAAGAGCGCGTCAAAGAACGCCGCAATTCCGGCGGCACCGACATGCTGACGGTGCTGTGCCACACCTCTGATGACGACGGCAACAGCTTCTCCGATCAGGACATCGTCAACCACATGATCTTCCTGATGATGGCCGCCCACGACACCTCGACGTCGACACTGACGACCATGGCCTATCACCTTGCCGCCAACCCGGATTGGCAGGACCGTTGTCGCGAGGAGTCCGACCGCCTGGGCGACGGACCGCTCGACATCGAGGCGCTGGACAAACTCGAGACACTCGATCTGGTGATCAACGAAGCCCTGCGCATGGTGACGCCGCTGCCGTTCAACGTCCGCTCGACGGTGCGCGACACCGAACTGCTGGGCCACTTCATCCCCGCCAACACCAACGTGATCACGTGGCCGTCGGTCAACCATCACCTGCCCGAGTTGTGGACCGACCCCGAGAAGTTCGATCCGGCGCGCTTCGCCGAACCGCGCAACGAGCACAAGGGTCACCGCTATGCCTTCGCGCCGTTCGGCGGCGGTGCGCACAAATGCATCGGCATGGTGTTCGGGCAGCTGGAGATCAAGACCGTCATGCACCGGTTGCTGCGCCGGTACCGGTTGGAGCCGCCGCGGCCGGGCTACAAGGCGCGCCTGGATTACGGCGGCATGCCGGTGCCGATGGACGGCATGCCGATCATCCTGCGGCCGCTGTACTAGATGGAGAAAGCAGGCGTGCTGGCGCTGGCCGGGATGCGGATCGGGATCGGCGCCCTGGCGTGGGTCCGGCCTCATTTGGCCGCGCGGCTGTTCCGGTTACCGGCACCGCGCGCGGAGACGTCCTATCTGTGGCGACTATTCGGGGTCCGCGATATCGCGATCGGCATCGGCACCGTGGCATCCCAGGGCGCGCAACGTCGGCGCTGGGCCCGGTTCGGGCTGGCGTGCGATCTGGCCGACGGTGCGGCGGCCGCTCTCGGTGCCCGGCAGGGTGATCTGCCCCGCGACGGCGCGGTGGCGCTGGTTGCTGTGCCCGCCGCCGCGGTGGGCTTCGGCGTCTGGGCGCTGCGGCCGAAGGGCTGACCTGTCAGCGGGTGGCCAGCCGGTTGGCCACCGCGACCATGGCCCGAAGTGCCGATTGGGTGGCGTCCTCGGCCCACCCCATGGCCCACTCATCACCGATTCCGTCGGTGCCGCGGATGAATGTGACAGTGTCGCGGCCCATCTGGCGCTGATGGAAGTTCAGCATCTCCACCGCGATGCCACGGTCGTAGAGCATGGCCGTCAGCGCGGCGATGGGTCCGGACGCCGCGGCGTGCGACGTGCTGATCTGCTCGCCGACGGCCAGGGTGGCCTGGTAATTGCGGACCTGGGGCCCCAGACAGCGTGACGGCCGCGGGGTATCGGTGCATTCCCAGCGGCCCAGGCGCAGAGGCCCGGCGCTGTGGCCGAAGGCGGCCAGGAAACCGTCCCAGGACAGGCCGCTGGCCCTTTCCCGGAGCCCGCGCGGCAGCGGCGCCTGGCAGATGTCGGTGAAGTGTTCGTCAGCCCAGAGCGTGGCGGTCGAATGCTCAGTTGCGGAGTTCGAGGTCATCATTCGGTCTTTCCACTGGAGGGAGTGACCGACAGGTAGTAGCAGCGTTCCGACCCACAGCGGGGGGTCGGTCTGGATCAGACCCCGCTGCGGGTGGCTACTACGAGAATGTGATGCACGTCCGCGACAGTAGCGGCTCATCGCAGGGTGGCGCAAGCAGGTTCCTAAGGGCGATTTCGCCGCAGCCCCGCGTCGGGGGCTACTGTGGATTGAAGATTCGTTCAATCCATCAATTCATAGGGTGTGAGCATGACGAGGATGTTTCTCGCCGAGACCGAGCGGCCGCTCTACGAGATCAAGGCCAATCTGTTCAAGGCCTTGGCTCATCCCGCACGGATCCGCGTCCTGGAGATCCTCTCGGCAAGCGACCAGCCTGTCCCGGTCAGCGAAATACTGGCCGAGACCGACCTTGAGCCCACCCTGCTGTCGCAGCACCTGGCGGTCCTGAAACGACACCGTGTCGTCACCAGCCACCGCTCGGGCAACGCGGTGCACTACGAGTTGGCACACCCCAAGGTTCAGGAACTGCTCCTGATCGCCCGCATGTTCCTGACCGACACCCTGACGGCCAGTCGCGATCAACTCGCCGCCGTGGATGCGTTGCCTCCCATCGAATCTCGCAGATGAGAGCGGCTGTCGCCCGGCTGCTACCGCAGCGCGGCGACTACGCTGAGCTGCCCCGTACGTGGCAACGCGACATGCTGGCCGGCATCACTGTCGGCGTCGTGGCGTTGCCGCTGGCTCTGGCGTTCGGTATCAGCTCCGGGGTGGGTCCCGCGGCCGGCTTGATCACCGCGGTGGTGGCCGGTGTGGTGGCCGCGGTGTTCGGCGGATCCCATGTGCAGGTGTCAGGCCCCACCGGGGCGATGGCGGTGGTTCTCGCGCCGGTCGTCGCCCAGCACGGGGTGGGCAGCGTGGCGCTGGTGACGGTTGCGGCGGGACTGCTGGTGCTGGTCGCAGGGGTGACGGGCCTGGGCCGCGCGGTGACATTTCTGCCGTGGCCGGTCATCGAGGGCTTCACCCTGGGTATCGCGGCGATCATCTTCCTTCAACAGGTGCCTGCCGCCCTCGGCGGCAGCGCACCTGTCGGCGCGGGTCCGCTCGTGGCCGCGTGGGACGCGCTCAGGTTCGTCGACTGGGCCGCGGCCGCGCCGGCGCTGGTGGTGACGGCAGCGGTGGCACTGCTGATGATCGGCCTCCCGCGGCTACACCGCGCGGTTCCCGGGACACTGGTAGCGGTGGTGGTGGCCACCATCATCACGATGACGGTCGACCTGCCGGTGGCACTCATCGGCGAACTGCCGTCACATCTTTCGGCGCCGAGGCTGCCGCATGCCGAGCTGGCTGCGGTGCCATCGCTGCTCGGTGCCGCCTTGGCGATCGCCGCCCTGGCCGCGATCGAGTCGCTGTTGTCGGCACGTGTCGCAGCCACGATGTCCCCCAGCGGCGCCTACGACCCCGACCGCGAACTCGTGGGGCAGGGGCTGGCGTCGGTGGCCTCCGGGGTCTTCGGCGGAATGCCTGCCACCGGTGCGATCGCCCGTACCGCGGTCAACGTCCGCTCCGGGGCCCGCACCCGGGTCTCGGCGATCATGCATGCCGTGCTGCTGCTGGGGGTCGTCTACCTGGCCACCGGCCCGGTTTCGGGCATTCCGTTGTGCGCACTCGCCGCGGTGTTGATGGTGACGTCGTTCCGGATGGTCTCCGGACACACCATCGCCACCATCTGCCGGTCGTCCCGTTCCGATGCCGCGATCTTCGTTCTGACCGCGGTGATCACCGTGTGCTTCGACCTGGTCGAGGCCGTCATGATCGGCCTGGTCGTCACCGCCTTCTTCGCGCTGAGAGCAGTGGCGGGGCGCAGCACGGTCACCCGGGAGAACATCCCGGGCCCGTATCGGCCCGGCGACGAGCGCATCGCGCTGCTCCGACTGGACGGAGCGATGTTCTTCGGTGCGGCCGAACGCATCTCATCGACCATCACCGACGCCGAGCAGTCGCAGATCTCGGTGGTGATCATCCGGATGTCCCAGCTCGGCCTGCTTGATGCCACCGGCGCCTACACGCTGGGCCGGCTCGTCACCGAACTCGAATCACGGGGTATCACGGTGATCATCAAGGGCGTCCAAGCCGACCATCGCGCGCTGCTGGCCAATGTCGGCGCCCTCGACGCCCTGCGCCACGCGAATCACCTCGTCGACACCCTGGACAGCGCCATCGCGCATGCCCGCCGTCACACCGGATAGCGGCAGAACGCTCACACGAACGGGTTGTCGCCCGTCGTCACCCGCTGGCCCAGCCGGATCAGGTTGGCGGCGTTGTCGTGGAGTCGTTCACCGGCCTCGCGATGGGCCATCCCCGCCAGGTACCGGGCGTAGGTGCCCTCGATGACGATGGCCAGCTTGAAGCAGGCCAGTGCGACATACCAGTCGAGCCTCTGGGTATCGCGTCCGCCGGCGCGGCGGTATGCCTCGACGACTTCGCCCCGGCTGGGCAGGCCGCCGAGCGCCGCGAGCTCCGAACCCGCGTTGATGGGATCCGGGTCATCGGGCCAGCACACCAAAATCCAGCCGAGGTCCAGCAGCGGGTCGCCGACCGTGCACATCTCCCAGTCGACGAAGGCCGCCACTTCAGGCCGGTCGCGCCGGAGCAGCACGTTGTTCAGGTGCGCGTCGCCGTGCATGATGCCCGGTTCGGCATCCGGGGGCTGATTGTCCTGCAGCCACCCGGCCAGCTCCCCCACCGCCGGCAGCGCCTCCGGTGCGTAGTCACCCAGCTTGCGGTAGCTGTCGAGCAGACTCAGGAAGCCCGGCACCTGGCGGCCCAGAAACGAGCCGGGCCGGCGCAGCTCCGCCAGCGGTCGGCCTCGCCACCTCGCCTGACCCAGCCGCGCCAGATCGGCGGCATAATTCAGTCCGACCTGATGACGCATCCCCGGGTCCCGCACGTATGCCTCGGCCACTTCGTTGCCGGGATTGAAGCCGTCGACGTCCTCCATGAGGTAGAACACCACGCCGAGCACATCGAGATCCTCACAACCCACGACGAACCCGGGGTGCGGCACGCCGCTGTCGGCCAACGTCGTCAGTACGGCGATCTCCCGCTGCATGGTGCGGTTGCTGTTGGGCCGCGGATGTTTCGGCGGTCGGCGCAGCACCAGGGTCCGTCCGCCGGTGTCGCCCTCCACGACAAGACGGACGACGATGTTCTGGGTGCCACCCGTGAGCGGTTCGACGGCACTGATGTCCGATCCGATGCCCTGGACCCGCAACCACGTGGTGAGGGCAGCCACGGCGTCGTCGGTCAGGGTGTCGCTCAGAGTCGGGGGCACGTCCCCTTCTTACGGGAGTCGACCCTTCCTGGTCAGCAAATGCGTGGAAGTTGTTCGCCGAGTTCCCGTTCGATGACCCGCGTGGTCCCGAATGCGGTTCTGCCGACCACCATACCGGGATGCTCGGGCACCACCCGGCCGATCCGGGCCGCATCGATCCCGTCCGGACGGGATCGCATGGCGTCGAGTATCCGGTCGCTGTGGGCGGGGTCGACGAACACCACGATTTTTCCACCTGCAGTGGATCGAGCCCCAGAAACGAGCAGGCCGAACACGGCATCAGGCACCGGGATCGCTGCTTCGTCGAGTTCGACGCCGACGGACGCGGCCCGCGCGATCTCGACGACAGCTGCCACCAGCCCGCCGCGTGTCGGATCTCGCAGTGCGTGCACCGCCGCCGAGTCCGTGTCGACCGCCAGCATTGCCGACACCAACCGGTGCAGGGGCGCACTGTCGGTGGTGACCTGGGTCCCGAAGTCGATGCCCTCGCGCACACTCAGGATGGCCACTCCGTGTGGTGCCCGAGCCCTGGAGTTCTGCTGGTCGCTGATCCGCGACCACGAGGCCATGCCCCACGCCGAACTCGAACTCGAGTGGGTGCCGGCCGAGGCGATGGCCGGTCCAGCCCACCGGCTTGCTCAAGGCCGTGGACAGTACGCAGAACCTGCTGGCACATCACAGTTTTCACGTCCTCGTCGTCTATCCCTGGGTGCGGTTCCTGGACTTCGGCCCGGCGACACCGCTGCGGATCCTGCAGGCCTGCCGCATCCGGTGGGGTGTGGTGTCGGCCGTCGACGGCGATCAGGTGGTGGTCGAAACCCCACCGCTGGAGTTCGACGGCCAACACCTCTTCCTAAGGGCCTCGCAGCCCGAGACGGTGCGCTGGCGCCGGGCGGGTGTGTCGCTGATCTCCAGACCGCGGCCCGGACAAACCGTGGCGGCCCACTGGGACTGGGTGTGCGGCAGCCTCGACGATGCCGAGCGCACCTCACTGGCTGCCGCCACCGAAACGAGACTGGCGCTGGTCAATCAGGTGCGCGACCAGCGCCTCAGCGCACCACCGCGGGGCTCGGTATCCGCGGCGCCCCGAGAAACTCACGATGCGACGGCGGGCGGCGGCCACCTTCGTCGGTGATGCCGTACCGGGCCGCCAGCTCAGCACCGATCACCGTCTGGCCGCTGAGTGCGGCCAACTCCGGGTCGTGGTACAGCGCGTTGATGAGATGCCCGGTGAATTCCGGGGTTTCGGCCTGCTCAGCGGTCTTGGCCAACGCAGCGGGATCACCGTCGAAGGCGCGCCGCAGCTTCTCGGTCAGCAGGATGCCCATCCAGACCGACACCACGGTCACTCCGGTGTCGCGGAAATCCACCGCCATGTCGGCGGCGAGTTTGTCGACACCGGCCTTCTGAGCCCCATAGGCCGGGCCGTGCATGTAGCAGACCGAGCCCGGCGACGAGGTGAAGGCGACCAGCGCGCGGTCCCGCCCGACCATCAGAGGGGCGGCATGCCAGGACGCGATATAGCTGGACCTGAGGCCGACATCGAGCACCTCGCCCAGTTCGATCGGCTTCTCCCAGAACGGTGCCGGGTTCGTCAGGTCGCCGTGCACGGCCGCGGCGTTGTTGACCAGCAGATCCAGGTGTCCGCTCTCGTCGGCGACCCGGGCGAACAACCGCGCCACCGAGTCGTCGTCGGCGTGGTCCACCCGCACCGCGATGCCCTCGCCGCCGGCGGCCGTGACCGCCTGCGCCGAGGCCTCGATGGTGGTGCGGCGGCCCGAGTCGGCGTCGGATCTTCCCGTGACATACACCCGCCAGCCCGCGGCGCCCAGCGCGGCCGCGATGCCGCGGCCCGCGCCCCGGCTGGCTCCGGTGACCACCGCTACCGTGCGCTGCGCTGTCATGACTCAGTCCAGTATCCGCCGGGCCACGTTGGTGCTCACCAGATCGAGCAGTTCTTCACCGCGGCCGGCCAGGATGGTCCGAATCGCGTACAGCGAGAATCCCT
>JBEVFK010000051.1:0-34019 GCA_040512325.1 Mycobacterium sp.
TGCCTTCGGCGGCCTATAGCTATCTACTCGCCATGTACCTGGGCGATGGCTGCCTATCGAAACCACCCACGTACTTGGTGTTTGAGAGTCACCCTCGACGCTAAATACCCCGCGATCATCCAACGCTGCTGCAAGGCCATCGACGCCGTGATGGCCCCCCAGCACGCTGGGATAGTCCGGCGTCGTTCTGATCGGACTCGAACCCTGGCAAGAGGCCATCGTCAGACAGGAACCGAAGCACTTCGTCCGGGGGCTCATCGAAAGCGACGGTTGTCGCGTGGTCGCCAATGACCGCGGCGTGGCCAGCGTCCGCTACCACTTCACCAATCACTCCGCGGACATCCGGGCCTTGTTCTGCTGGGCGCTCGACCTGCTGGGCATTCACTGGACGCAGAACAGCCGATACATGATCGCGGTCTACCGCAAGGCCGACACCGCACGCCTCGACGAGTTCATCGGTCCGAAATGCTGATTACCTGTGGCAATTCTCGGCGCGGTACCGTCTGAGTATGTCCACTACGCAGCGTCGTGGATCTGATGCTCTTCGCGCGGGCGCTCATCGCCGGTGGGCGATGATCCTCCTCGTCATCGCCGCCGCCTGCGGCTGCCTGGCTCTGGGCTGGTGGCAGTGGACCCGCTATGAGTCGGCCTCGGGTACCTTCCAGAACCTCGGGTACGCACTGCAGTGGCCGTTCTTCGCCGGGTTCTGCGTCTACGCCTACCGCAAGTTCGTGCTGCTCGAAGCAGCTCCGCCGGAACCGAAGTCGAGCACCGAGCTCACCGAGATCCCCGAGGGCCTACTGCCGCAACGGCCCGCGCCGGCCAACCCACCCGACGACGACGATCCCGCCCTGCGCGAGTACAACGCGTACCTGGCCGAACTGGCCAAGAACGACACCGAGAAACAGAACAGGACCACCGCATGACCACCCCGAAAACTCCCGAAACCCCCGCGACGGTCACCGCACCCGTCGAGCAGATCCGCAAGGCGCTGCTGGGCTATCGGGTGTTGGCGTGGGTGACGGGCGTGTGGCTGATCGCGCTCTGCTACGAGATGGTGATGAAGTACGGCTTCAACGACGACTCGCTGAGCTGGATCGCCGTGGTGCACGGCTGGGTGTACTTCATCTACCTGTTGTTCGCCGCCAACCTCGCGGTCAAGGTGCGCTGGCCCATCGGCAAGACCGTCGGCATCCTGCTCGCCGGTACGGTTCCGCTGCTCGGCATCATCGTCGAGCACTTTCAGACCAAGGCACTCAAGGCCCGCTTCAGTCTTTGAGCGCCAGCTCGGGTTCGGATGCCACCGGCTCCGGTGCCAGGTTTTTCGGAATCAGGAGCGAGAGCAGTGCGGCGACCACCGCGGCACAGGTGACGAAGATCAGCGCGAAGTGCAGACCGGCCTCCGTCGGAACCTCCCGTCCCAGGTAGGTCATCGTCATGCCACCGAGGATCGCGCCGATCACCGCACTCGACAGTGACGTGCCCATGGCCCGCGCCAGCGAGTTGATGCCGTTGGCCGCCGCGGTCTCCGACATCGGCACCGCGGCGTTGATCAGCGCAGGCAGTGACGAGAAGGCGAAGCCGACGCCCACACTCACCACCACGTTCATCGCGAGAATGCCCCACACACTCTGGATCAGGACGAACCCCGTGAGGTAGCCGGCGGCGATCACCAGGCAGCCCAGCACCAGCGTGAACTTCGGCCCACGCCGGGCAGCCACACGGGCAGCGATGTTGGACGCCACCATCATGGCCAGTCCACCGGGCGCCATCCACAACCCGGCGTGCAGCACCGACTGGCCCAGCCCGTAGCCGGTCTCGGTCGGCAGTTCCAGGATCTGGGGAGCCACCAGCGAGATGCCGTAGAGCGAGACGCCCACACCCACCGACGCGATGTTGGTGGTCAGCACGGGCAGGCGCGCCGTGGTCCGTAGGTCGACGATCGGCGACGGGAAGCGCAGCTGCCACAGCCCGAACAACAGCAGGATCACCGCGGACGACCCGAACAACACCAACGTCGTCGTGCTGGTCCACCCCCACGCGCCGCCCTTGGAGATCGGCAGCAGCAGGCACACCAGACCGGCGGCCAGCAACACCGCACCCAGGGGATCGAACCGATCGCGTGAGCCGGGCGCGACGTGCGGCACCATGGTCGCGAACACCACCACACACACCACCCCGAGACCGGTGGCGAACCAGAACAGCGCATGCCAGTCCAGGTTCTCGGCGATCACGGCTCCGATCGGAAGACCAAGGGCGCCACCCACTCCCAACGACGAGCTCATCATGCCCATCGCGGCGCCGACCTTCTCGGCGGGCACGCTGGAGCGCAACACGCTGATCCCCAGCGGGATGATCGGCATGCCGAAGCCCTGCAACCCGCGGCCGATGATCAGCGGCACCAGCGAATGTGAGGTCGCGGCCACCACCGCACCCGCGGTCAAGATCAGCGCGCACACCACCAGCACCCGTTGCGGTCCGTACATATCGCCGAGGCGCCCGAACATCGGCGTCGCGACGGCGGCGACCAGCAGTGTGGCGGTGATCGCCCAGCTCGCGTTGTCGGCGCTGGTGTTGAGCAACCGTGGCAGATCTGGAATGACGGGGATCATCAACGTCTGCATCAGCGAGACACCGATACCGGCCATGCACAATGCGGCGATCAGGAACCCGGGATGTCTGGGGCTGGTCTGGTCAGCACGACTCCCGGTCGTGAAAGCAAAACGGCCCATCAGCCCAACTTTACCTTAGATAGGCTATCGATCTATGGCTGAAGGTCAGCGGTCAGCGCCCGCAGGGCAGGCAGCAGCAGCGTCAGTGCCCGTCCGCGGTGTGATGCCGCGTCCTTCTCCGCCGGGCTCAACTCGGCTGCGGACCGGTCGGAGCCGGCGGGCACGAACACCGGGTCGTAGCCGAACCCGCCGTCGCCGCGCGGTTCGGTGGCCACCGTGCCCGGCCATTCGCCGCGCACCACCACGTACTCAGATTCGGCCGTGCCCCACACCAGCGCACAGGCCGACACAAACGCCGCACCCCGTCGTTCGGTGGGCACGTCGGCCAGTTGCGCCAACAACAGTGCGGTGTTCGCCGGATCATTGCCGTGCACGCCGGACCAGCGTGCCGACAGCACCCCGGGCATGCCGTTCAACGCATCCACCGAGACCCCGGAATCGTCTGCGACACAGGGCAATCCGGTCGCCGCATGGCCATCACGCGCTTTGGCGAGCGCGTTCTCCTCGAAGGTGGCGCCGGTCTCGGGCGCCTCGACATACGGCGGGACGTCGCCCAGCGACACCAGGTCGACGCCGGTGACACCGGCGCCGTCCAGGATGCGCTGCAACTCCGCCAGCTTCTTGGCGTTACGGCTGGCGACCAGGACGCGAACCATCGAACTCAGCTGCCGAACGCCTTCTTCTGAGCCGGCCCTTCCGGCAGCACCCCGGGATACGGCTGTTCCAGGGCGAGCGACTGGATCAGGAACAGTTCATCGCAGGCGGCCAACGCCGCGTCGAGCAGCTTGTCCAGCGTCGACCGTGGGAACGTCGCGCCCTCGCCGGTGCCCTGCACCTCGACCAGGGTGCCGGTGTCGGTGGCGACGACGTTCATGTCGACCTCGGCACGGGAGTCTTCCTCGTAGGGCAGATCGGTGCGCACCCGGCCGTCCACGACGCCGACACTGACCGCGGCGATGGCGCACGACAGGGGTCGCGGATCCGACAGCTTGCCGGCCGCGCCGAGGTAGGTGACGGCATCGGCGAGCGCTACATAGGCGCCGGTGATGGCCGCGGTGCGGGTGCCACCGTCGGCCTGAAGGACGTCGCAGTCGATGGCGATGGTGTTTTCCCCCAGCGCCCGCAGATCGATGCAGGCCCGCAGCGACCGACCGACAAGGCGACTGATCTCCTGGGTGCGTCCGCCTACCCGCCCTTTGACCGACTCACGGTCCGACCGGGTGTGCGTGGCGGCGGGCAGCATGGCGTACTCGGCGGTCAGCCAGCCCAGCCCCGACCCTTTGCGCCACCGCGGCACACCCTCGGTGACGCTGGCGGTGCACATGACTCTGGTCTGGCCGAACTCCACCAGCACTGAGCCGGCTGGATGCGCGGTGAAACCACGGGTGAGAACCACAGGCCGCAGTTCGTCATCACGGCGACCATCTTCGCGACTCGACATCTGGCAACCCTAACGGGATGGTGGACGACGACGGTCAGGCGGCCGGTACGTCGAACGTCTCACCGGCGACCACGGCACGCACCGGACCGTCGAACTCGGCCTTGGCCTCACTGATGACGTCCTCGCGCGAGGTCCACGGCGGGATGTGGGTCAACAGCAGTTCGGAGACTCCTGCTTTGGCGGCGATCTGACCCGCCTCGGTGCCCGACAGATGGACATGCGGCGGACGGTCCGGCCCGTGCGTCCACGACGCTTCGCAGAGGAACACATCGGCGTCACGGGCCAGATCGATCACCGCGTCGCAGATGCCGGTGTCCCCGCTGTAGACCAGCACCGCACCCGAGGGATCGGTGATGCGCATGCCGTAGGACTCGGTGGGGTGGGCGACCAGCCGCGGCTGCACCGTGAGTGCGCCGAATTGCTCGGGTTGTCCGTCCACCCATGTGTGCACGTCGAAAATGTCACTGAAATCGTCGATTTCGGTGCCCTCGGGCGACGATGCGGCACCCAGCCTCGACCAGGTGTCCTTCGGTCCGTACATGAGGGCGCGGCCGACGGGCGGATTCGGATGGTAACGCCGCCACACGAACAGGCCGGGCAGATCCAGGCAGTGGTCGGCGTGCAGGTGTGACAGCAGAATGCTCACCTCGCCGGGGTCGGCGTAGCGCTGGAGGGCACCGAGCACACCTCCGCCGAAGTCGAGCACCAGTGGCGGTGAGTCAGGCGCGGTGACCAGATACCCGGACGCAGGCGAATCGGGACCCACAACGCTGCCTGAACAGCCGAGTACGGTGATTCGCACGGTCACTAGCTTGCCATGCCCGATATCGCCACGAAGAAAACATCACCGCTTTCGGTTTGACGAAAATCAGCCGCGGGTGGCTGCGTGCCTCTGGACCGGCGAAACGCCGGTCACGGCCGGTCCCAGGAACCGTGCGGCCAAGCGGATGAACGCCTCTGGATCGCCCGTGGCCTCGAAGCGACGATCCACCGGACCGGACTCGTGGGGGCGCAGCAGATCACGTTCGGTGAGCACCCGCAGCAGGTCCTTGGCCGTCTCCTCGGCGCTCGACACCAGGGTCACCTGATCGCCCATCGCCAGCTGGATCAGCCCCGACAGCAACGGGTAATGCGTGCAGCCGAGCACCAGGGTGTCGACGTCGGCGCGCTGCAGCGGTTCGAGATAGCCCTCGGCCAATCCGAGCACCTGGCGCCCGCTGGTGACACCACGCTCGACGAAGTCCACAAACCGTGGACAGGCCACCGCGGTGATGCGGGCGTCCCGGGCTGCGGCGAAGGCGTCCTGATAGGCATGCGACGTGATGGTCGCCTGCGTGCCGATGACGCCGATGCGCCCCGTCCGGGTGGTTGCGACCGCGCGCCGCACTGCGGGCAGGATCACCTCGACGACGGGCACGTCGTAGCGTTCGCGGGCATCGCGCAGGCAGGCCGACGACGCGGAATTACAGGCGATCACCAGGGCCTTGACCCCGCGGTCGACGAGGTCGTCCATGATGGCGAGCGCGTGTGCCCGGATCTGCGCGATGGTCAGCGGACCGTAGGGCCCGTTGCCGGTGTCACCGACGTAGATCATGTGCTCATCCGGCAGCTGATCGATGATCGAGCGCGCGACCGTCAAGCCACCGACACCGGAGTCGAAGACCCCGATGGGTGATGAGGCATCTGTCATCGGACGGGGCGCCTCAGCTGCCGCGCTTCCCGTTCGGGCTTGGACAACAGGTACGCCGCAACCACACCGGCCAGGGCGCCACAAAGGTGGCCCTGCCACGAAACCCCGAACGTGCCCGGCAGTACACCCCACAGGATGCCGCCGTAGAAGAACAGGACCACCAGGCCGACCGTGATCTGCATCGCGCTGCGGACGAAGAAACCGAACACCAGCAGGAAGGTCAACCAGCCGAAGATCAACCCCGACGCACCGATGTGGTTGGTCTCGTAGGGCCCGGCGCCGATGTCGCCGATCAACCAGGTGCCGACTCCGCCGAGGATCCAGATGATCGCAGTGGCCCAGACGAAACGCGACATACCCGCCAGTGCCACCAGGAAGCCGAGCACCAGGGCCGGCACTGTGTTGGCGACCAGGTGCTGCCAGTCGGCGTGCAGCAACGGGGCGAAGATGATGCCCTTGAGCCCGTCGGTCTCCAACGGCTGAATTCCGTTGCGGTCGAGCGTGTGTCCCGACAGCTGGTCCCACAGCTCGATGACGTACAACAGCGCCACGAACGACACCACCGTGGCGCCACCCACCACCCAGGCAGGCCGCTTGGGCGGTTGCCGCGTGTACCCGAGTGGCTGATTCATGTGGACCTCATGCCCATAGCTGCCCTTCCAGAGCGTCTTCCGCTTCGTCCAGGCTACCGGCGTACGCACCGGTCGACAGATACTTCCAGCCGGCGTCGCACACCACGAACAGGATGTCGGCGCCCTCACCGGCCTTGATCGCCTTGGCCGCCATGCCGAGTGCGGCATGCAGAATCGCGCCGGTGGAAATGCCGGCGAAGATTCCTTCCACCTGGACCAACTCCCTGGTGCGCTTCACTGCTTCGAAGGCACCCACCGAGTAGCGGGTGGTCAGCACGTCGGGGTCGTAGAGCTCCGGCACGAAGCCTTCGTCGATGTTGCGCAGTGCGTAGACACCCTCGCCGTAGCGAGGTTCGGCGGCCACGATCTGGACGCCCGGCACCTGCTCGCGCAGGAATCGCCCGGTGCCCATCAAGGTGCCGGTGGTGCCCAGCCCGGCGACGAAATGGGTGATCTCGGGCAGATCGGCCAGGATCTCCGGCCCGGTGCCGAAGTAATGCGCATCGGCGTTTGCGGGGTTTCCGTACTGGTAGAGCATCACCCACTCCGGGTGTTCGGCTGCCAGCTTCTTGGCGGTGGCCACCGCGGTGTTGGAACCGCCCTCGGCGGGGCTGTAGATGATCTTCGCCCCGTACAACTCGAGCAGTTGGCGACGTTCGATCGAGGTGTTCTCCGGCATCACACAGATCAGGTGGTAGCCCTTGAGCTGGGCGGCCATCGCCAACGAGATGCCGGTGTTGCCGCTCGTGGGTTCGAGGATGGTGTCACCCGGTTTGATCAGCCCGTCCTGCTCGGCCTGTTCGATCATCCGCAACGCCGGACGGTCCTTGATGGACCCGGTGGGGTTGCGGTCTTCGAGTTTGGCCCACAGCCGCACGTGCGGGCCGTCCGCCGAGTCGTCCCACCGCGGTGAGAGCCGCTGCAACCCGACGATCGGGGTGTTGCCCAGCGCCTGCAGCAGCGAGTCGTACCTCATGAACCCCCTGCCACGGCGGGCAGGATCGTCACCGTGTCGCCGTCGGCGATCGTGGTGTCCAGTCCGCCCGAGAAGCGCACGTCCTCGTCGTTGACGTAGATGTTGACGAAGCGGTGCAACTTGCCCTGGTTGGCGGGGTCGACCAGGCGCTCGGTGATCCCGGAGTAATTGGCCTCCAGGTCGCTGACCACCGCCTGCAGCGTGTCGCCTTCGGCGGTGACGCGCTTCTCGCCACCGGTGTGGGTGCGCAGGATCGTGGGGATCGAAACAGTGACTGTCACGTTGCTTCCTTCTCTAGGTCTGGTACTGGTCGACGATCTCGACGGGTTCCTCGGTGACCACTCCGTCGAGGATCCGGTAGCTGCGCAACTCGTGGTGCTCCGGGTCGCGGGTGGACACCAAGACGTAATGGGCATCGGGTTCTGAGGCATACGAGATGTCGGTACGGCTGGGATAGGCCTCGGTGGCGGTGTGCGAGTGGTAGATGACGACGGGCGCCTCGTCCGCCTCGTCGAGCCCACGCCACACCTTGAGCTGCTCCATGGAGTCGAACCGGTAGAAGGTCGGCGACCGCTCGGCGTTGACCATCGGGATGTGGCGCTCGGGCCGGTCGGAGCCCTCTGGGCCGGCCAGCACACCACATGCCTCGTCCGGGTGATCGGCGCGGGCATGCGTCACCATCGCCTCCACCAGATCGGCACGAATCACCAACAACTCTCGAACTTCCTTTCAGATACCGAACGCTCCGGGCAACATGCCACGGTAGGTCGGTATTCCGGCGATCGATTCCGCGGCCAGCACGCCGGCCAGTACGGCACAGGCCAACGCATCGGCGGCGGCGGCTCCGATGGCCGCGACGAGCTTGGTCTCCGGTGACATGGAAGCAGGGATGTCCGGATCTACGGGCACCTCCACCGCGCCTGTGGCCAGTGCGAACACCGTGTCACCGTCGATCGGGGTATGCGCAGGCCGAATGGTGTGGGCCAGCCCGTCGTGCGCCGCGACGGCGACGCGCTGGCAGGCGGCGGGGCTCAGTACCGCATCGGTGGCCACCACCGCGATGGTGGTGTTGAGCGGACTCTTCTCCCGATCGAGCGCCGCGAGTTCGGCGATCTCCTCGGCCGGAGGCGGCACCAGCCCGAGCCGCTTGATCAGATGTGCCATCCACGGCAGCCCGGTCTCGGGGTCCACGACGTTGCCCGCCGCGTTCACCGCGACGACGGCACCGACGGTCACCCCGATCTCGGGCAGGCTCACCGACGCCGTGCCCAGCCCGCCCTTGAGTACACCGGCGCGGGCGCCCACGCCGGCTCCGGCGTTGCCCAGGGCGAACGTGGTTCCCGCGCCCGAGGCGGCGATGTAGCCGAATTCGGCATCCGGCCGGCATTGCCACCCGCCCACCGGCAGGTCGAAGATCACCGCGCCGGGCACGATGGGCACCACTCCGCCGTCCATCGCGACTCCGCGGCCCTGCTCCTCGAGCCAGCGCATCACTCCGTCGGCGGACGCCAACCCGTAGGCGCTGCCTCCGGTGAGCACCACCGCGTCGACGTAACGCACGCTGTTGGCCGGATCCAGCAGATCGGTCTCCCGACTCCCGGGCGCTCCGCCACGGACGTCGACCGCGCCGACGGTGCCGGGAGGGGTCACGATCACCGTGGTGCCACTGGCCCACCCCGAGCCCAGGGCCGCGTCGGGGTCGAGACGGTGGTGATTGCCCACCAGGATGCCGGAGACGTCGGTGATCGATCCGGTCATCGCGCAGAGTTGCCCATGAGGCTGACCACCAGATACTCCTGCAGCACGGTCAGCCATTGGTACACATCCAGGTGACCGGCCATCGGGTGCTCCGGCGGCAGCGCGTCGGGACCACCATCGCCGATGTCGAGCATGGTGCCCAGCGCCAGCCGCACATCGTTGACCGCCCCGATCCAGGCCTGCGCGTCATCCTCGGTGAGTTCGAGGCGACCGCCCCCAGCGGGGCAGGTATCCAGAAGTCGCTGTGCTGCTTGACGTTTGGCGTCGATGATGTCCGGTTCATGCAAGCTGCGCAGCGCACTGTTGAGGCTCTCGGCCACTGCCGATCCGGCCGGGTGATCATTTTGCGGACGGAAGAAGTTCGGCAGCAGCCGGCTGAGCGTGGCGTCCTCCGGGGCCTGGGTGTGCCCAGTCCGCATGCCGGTGATCTGTTCGAGTTCATCAGTGGGCGACGACGATTCCCGCTCGTCGAGCATGCCCACCATCGACGTCACCATGTTCTGCAGCAGCGTGGCCTCGTGCGGTTCCAGAGCAGAGCGGAACCGGGGCCCCTCAGCGGTCTGAACTCGTTTCCATTTGCGCACCGGCTGTCAGCGGTCCTGCTGCATGGTGGCCCACAGTCCGGCGGCGTGCAGCTTGGTGACGTCGACCTCCATGGACTCCCGGGTGCCCGATGACACGACGGCCTTGCCCTCGTTGTGCACTTGCAACATCAGCTCGGTGGCCTTGGGTTCGGAATAGCCGAAGATCTTCTGCAGGATGTAGGTGACGTAGTTCATCAGGTTCACCGGATCGTCCCACACGATGGTCACCCAAGGCCTTTGTGTTGAGCCCTGTGTGGACTCGACCTTCTGTCCGGCAGACCCCGGTTTCGTCTCTGCTGGCGAAGCCATGGGTATCAGGATACCGAGGGCAGAGCCCGTCAGTGACCAGCCGTCCGGCCGGATTGTCGCGCCGCGGCCGAGCTCGAGGGTCGACCGGCTAGCGTTACCCCTTGTGACGGTGGCACTGCTGACCGACAAGTACGAGCTGACGATGCTGTCGGCTGCCTTGCGCGACGGCACCGCGCAGCGCCGGACGACCTTCGAACTGTTCGCCAGACGGCTTCCCCCCGGGCGCCGCTATGGCGTGGTGGCCGGTACGGGACGGCTGCTGGAGATGTTGGGGCAGTTCACCTTTGATGACGTGGCCTTGGACCTGCTGTCCGAATTCTGCGACTCCGACACACTGCTGTTCCTGCGCGATTTCCGATTCACCGGCGATATCGACGGCTACGCCGAAGGTGAGCTGTTCTTTCCGGGTTCGCCGGTGCTGTCGGTGCACGGGACGTTCGCCGAGTGCGTGCTGCTGGAGACGCTGGCGCTGTCGATCTTCAACCATGACGCCGCCATCGCGTCGGCGGCCGCCCGCATGGTCAGCGTCGCTGCCGGTCGGACGCTCATCGAGATGGGTTCGCGACGGACCCATGAACGCGCCGCGGTCGCCGCGGCCCGCGCCGCCTATATCGCCGGTTTCGACGGATCCTCGAATCTCGAGGCGCAGCGGCTGCACGGCGTGCCCGCACTGGGAACCAGCGCCCACGCGTTCACGATGTTGCACACCACCGCCGACGGCCCCGACGAGCTGACCGCCTTCCGCGCCCAGGTCGACGCCCTCGGAACCGGCACCACCCTGCTGGTGGACACCTACGACGTCACGACGGGCATCGCCAACGCCGTCGCTGCCGCCGGCCCCGACCTCGGAGCGGTACGCATCGATTCAGGTGACCTCGGCGTGCTGGCGCGCCAGGCGCGTGTGCAGCTCGATGAGCTCGGCGCGACGAATACCCGCATCGTGCTCTCCGGTGACCTGGACGAGTATTCGATCGCGGCCCTGCGCGCCGAGCCGGTCGACAGCTACGGGGTCGGCACGTCGCTGGTCACCGGTTCCGGCGCACCGACCGCGGGCATGGTCTACAAGCTGGTCGAGGTCGACGGCATCCCGGTGCAGAAACGCAGCAGCCACAAGGAATCACACGGTGGCCGTAAACAGGCGATCCGGCTGTCCCGGTCCACGGGCACCATCGTCGAAGAAGTCATCTTCTCTGCCGGCAACCCCCCGCCGCTCACCGAGGCGGCCCGGCTGCTGACCGTCCCGCTGGTGCGCGGGGGTGATGTGGTGGCCTCCACCGAGCTGGCCGAGGCCCGGGCTCTCGTCGCGTCCGGGCTGACGAGCGTGCCCTGGGAGGGGCTCAAGCTGTCCGCCGGCGAACCCGCGATCCCGACCCGGATAGTCGCGCCCTGAGCCCGAAGGAGCGCGCCACGGCAAAACACGAAGCCCACACGGTGACCGAACTGCTGTCGCTGGCCGTCACGGCACTGGGCGGAACTGAACGCAGCGGACAGGTCGAGATGGCCGAGGCCGTGATGCGGGCGTTCGACAGCGGTGAGCACCTGGCGATCCAGGCAGGCACCGGCACCGGCAAATCCCTGGCCTATCTGGTGCCTGCGCTCGCTCAGGCCGCCCAGGAACGCGGCCCCGTCGTGGTGTCGACAGCGACCATCGCGCTCCAGCGTCAGCTCGTCGACCGCGATCTGCCGCGCCTGAGCGCCGCCCTGGCCGAGATCCTGCCGAGAGAGCCCAGCTTTGCGTTGCTCAAGGGTCGATCGAACTACCTGTGCCTGAACAAGATCCACAACGGCGCGGCAGAGGCGGACAACCCGCCGCAGGAGCTGCTGTTCGAGCCGGTTGCGGCCTCAGCGCTGGGGCGCGATGTCAAGCGTCTCACCGAGTGGGCCGCCGAGACCCGCTCCGGGGACCGCGATGACCTGAAACCCGGTGTGCCGGATCGCGCCTGGGGCCAGGTGAGTGTCTCTGCCCGCGAGTGCATCGGCGTGGCCCGCTGCCCGTTCGGCACCGAGTGCTTCTCCGAGAAGGCCCGCGGAAAGGCCGGCCTCGCCGACGTGGTGGTCACCAACCACGCCCTGCTGGCCATCGATGCCATCGCCGATGCCGCCGTGTTACCCGAACACGGGCTGCTCGTCATCGACGAAGCCCACGAACTGGTCGATCGGGTGACCGGGGTGGCCACCGGCGAGCTGGCCTCGGGGATCCTCGGCGCGGCGATCCGGCGGGCGAACCGGTTGGTCGGACCCGAACTCACGTCCCGGCTGGAAGCCGCCGCGGCGGTGTTCTCATCGGCGATCCACGATGCGACACCGGGCCGCCTCGACCATCTCGACGACGAACTGGCGACCTATCTGACCTCGCTGCGCGATTCCGCGCACGCCGCCCGCACCTCGATCGATCCCGCGCCGCGCGACCCGCAGGCGGCGGCGGCGCGCACCGAGGCCATTTCGGCGCTGAGCGAGATCTCCGACACCGCGGCGCGGATGCTGACGTCGTTCGAGCCACCGCTGACCGAACGCACCGACATCGTCTGGCTCGACCACGAGGACATTCGCGGGACGGTGCGATCCGTGCTGCGGGTCGCGCCGCTGTCGGTCGCCGGGCTGCTGCGCTCCCGGTTGTTCGCCCGGTCCACCGCGGTGCTGACCTCGGCCACCCTGACCGTCGGCGGGAACTTCGAGGCCATGGCCGGCGCGTGGGGGCTGGCGGGCGAGAAGGCGCCGGCGTGGCGGGGGCTGGATGTGGGGTCGCCGTTCCAGCACGCCAAATCCGGGATCCTCTACATCGCCAAGCATCTGCCGCCGCCGGGCCGCGACAGCGCGGGTTCGGCAGAACAGCTCAGCGAGATCGCCGACCTGATCGCCGCACTGGGCGGCCGCACCTTGGGGCTCTTCTCGTCGATGCGGGCCGCCCGCGCCACCGCCGAAGCGATGCGGGAACGGCTGGACACCCCGGTGTTGTGTCAGGGCGAAGACGGTACCGCCACCCTCGTGGAGAAGTTCGCGAAAGATCCGGCGACGTCGCTGTTCGGGACGCTGTCGCTGTGGCAGGGCGTCGACGTGCCGGGGCCGTCGCTGTCGTTGGTGCTCATCGACCGCATTCCGTTTCCGCGGCCCGATGACCCGCTGCTGACCGCCCGGCAGCGGGCGATCGCGGCCCGGGGCGGCAACGGGTTCATGGCCGTGGCGGCCAGTCATGCCGCGCTGCTGCTGGCTCAGGGCGCGGGCCGGTTGTTGCGCCGCGTCGACGACCGTGGCGTGGTGGTGGTGCTGGACTCCCGGATGGCGACGGCCCGCTACGGCGGATACTTGCGGGCCTCGTTGCCGCCGTTCTGGACCACCACCGATCCGGCCGCCGCCCGGCTGGCGCTCGCCCGGCTGCGGGCGAGCCTGGAGGGTTGAGCAACACGTGGTCGAGGCAAACGCCACCGCACTACGCTGGCTGCTACCCGGGGGTAACCCCGCCTGCACCTGCGAGAGGTAGCCCTATGCGGACGCTCCTCATCACCGGCCTCGCCGTGGTCCTGACGGCATGTTCGACCACGCTGGCGGGGACGCCGGTCTCGGTGTTCGCCGATCCGTTCCGGGTGGCGGGCATGGAGGCCACCGACGGCCCGACGGGCCTCCGGCCGGTTCCCAAGCCGCCCACCCGCGACGTCGAGGGCACCGACGGCGGCGAGATCGACGAGATCTCCGCCCAGTCGATCAGCGATATCGAGGAGTACTGGGACACCGTCTTCAGCGAGACCTTCGCCGGCGAGTTCCAGCCCGTCTCCGCCCTGATCTCCTGGGACTCCGATGGATACGACGGCAGCTTCTGCGACGAGGAGACCTACGGATTCGTCAACGCCGGATTCTGTTCGGTGGACAGGAGCATCGGGTGGGATCGCGGCATGCTGTTCCCGTCGCTGCGGCGCGCCAACGGCGACATGGGCATCACCATGGTGCTGGCGCACGAGTACGGCCACTCGGTGCAGAAGCAGGCCAGGCTCAACAAGCGGGGCACCTCGGTGCTCGTGGGCGAGCAACAGGCCGACTGTTTCGCCGGGTCCTACATGCGTTGGGTGGCCGAGGACAATTCGGAGCGGTTCACCCTGAGCACCGGCGACGGGCTGAACAATCTGCTCGCAGGCATGATCCTGTTCCGTGATCCGCTCCTGAGCGAAGAAGACGTCTACAGCGACGGCGGTGACGAGCACGGGACGGCGTTCGAACGGATCTCGGCGTTCCAGTTCGGGTTCGCCGACGGTCCCAGCGCCTGCGCGGCCATCGACGCCAAGGAAGTCGCGCAACGACGCGGCGAACTCCCCACCGCGTTGCAACAGGACCAGACGGGTGAATGGCCGGTGTCGGAGGAGTCGGTGACGGCCATCATCGACGCGATGAGCATCCTGTTCGAATTGCAGCGTCCGCCCGAACTGAGCTTCGAGGCCACCGGGGACTGCCCCGATGCCCGGCCCAGCCCGCCGGCGTCCTACTGCCCGGCCACCAACGTCATCGCCGTCGATCTGCCGGGACTCAAAGACCTGGGCACCGCCCGCGACGACGACGAGTTCGCGGCCGGACTGTCCGGCGACAACACCGCGTATTCGGTGCTGATCTCCCGCTACATGCTCGCGGTACAGCAGGAACACGGAGGGCTGGTGCTCGACAACGCCAAGGCCGGTCTGCGGACCGCGTGCCTGACCGGGGTGGCCACCACGGCGATGACCGAGGATGTCGCCACCCCTGACGGCAATACCGTCGCGCTGACCGCAGGTGACCTCGACGAGGCAGTGGCCGGTCTGCTCACCAACGGACTGGCCGCCGGTGACGTCAACGGCGAATCGGTCCCCGCGGGCTTCTCCCGCATCGACGCCTTCCGGACAGGTGTACTCGGTGACCAGGAGCGCTGCCTGCGCCGGTTCCCCTGACCCTGCGCCGACGGGTTACGCCGGACTGCGCTGCTCCTCAGCTACCAAGGCAGCCGCAGCACGTAGCCGGATTCCAGCGCCACCCAGGGGGCGCCGGCACTGTCGACCGCCAGACCGTGGGGTTCGCTGCCCGGCGGCAGGTCGAACGTCGTGATCTCACCGTCCCCGCCGACCCGGGCCAACTGGTCGGCACCCCACAAGCTGACCCACACGCCGTCGGCGCCGTCGGCGACCACCGCGTGCGGCTTGCCCGGCAGATCGATCTCCTGGATGGCGTCACCCATCGGGATGCGACCGAGCTTCTCGGCGCGGATCTCGGTGAACCACACCGCGTCGTCGTGGGTGGCGGCGATGCCCACCGGACCCGCGTTCGGAGTGGGCAGTTGGCGCACGGTGACCTTCCCGGTCCGTGGCTCCAGCCGCGCGATCGCGCTGCGTTCGTTGAGTGTGCACCACAGCGCATTGTCGGGTCCGGTGATGATCATCGACGGAGATCCCCCGACGTGATGGTCACCGTCGAGTGAGCCGTCGACCGTGAGGCGGCCGATAATACCTGCGGCCATCGTGGTGAACCACAGTGCGTCATCGGGGCCGACGGTGATGCCGAAAGGTGCGCTGCCCGAGGTCAATTCGATCAACTTCAGATCGCCGTCCGCGGTGATCCGGCCGATGTGGTCGGTGCCGGAGCAGGTGAACCACATCGCTGCGTCCGGGCCGGCGGTGATGATCGAGGGCTTGCTTCCGCTGCCCACCGGGAAGGTGGTGACCTGCGCTCCTGGCGCGCCATCGGGGTCGATGCGCGCGACCTCGCCGCTGTGCACCAAGGTCACCCACATGGCACCGTCCGGGGCACCCGCCAGGGCATACGGGCCGCCGTCGAGAGCGACCGTGAGGGCTTCACTCATTCGGACATCGCAAGCGCGACCAAGCCGAGTTCGTTGTCCCCGGACAGCAGGACATGGTGTGGCAGCACCCGCACCGTGTACCCCACCGATCCGGCCACCGGCAACGGTGTCGTGGTGGTGAAGGTCGCGGTCGCGATGCCGTCGCTGCCGGCGGCGCTTCCGGTATGGGTCATGGCCACCGTCACCGGATCGAGCAGCGCATCGCCGGCGTCCACACGCCCCAGCACGGCCTGGACCACCACCTCGTCGGGCCGCAGACCGGCCAACCGCACCGCCGCCGTCAGCGTCAGTTCCGAACCGAGCAGCGGTGTGTCGGGCAGCCCGGCGCTGTCGACGTCGGTGATCTGAATGTCCGGCCAGGCCTGTTGCACGCGCTGACGGTAGTCGGTGAGATCCCGGGCCGCGCCGAAGGTGGTGCCGGCCGTGGACTCGAGGGTGCGCCGCAGCGACGCCGCGGCCGGCACGTAGTACTTCTCGGTGTATTCCCGCACCATCCGCGACGCGAGCACCTTGGGGCCCAGCTCCTGCAGGGTGTGACGGACCATCTCCACCCAGCGCACCGGCACTCCGGCGCCGTCGCGGTCATAGAACTTCGGTGTCACCGACTCACCGAGCAGCCGATAGAGGGCGGCAGCTTCCAGGTCGTCGCGTCGAGCGTCATCGACACCGTCCGCGGTCGGGATCTCCCAACCGTTCTCTCCGTCGAACCACTCGTCCCACCAGCCGTCTCGGATGGACAGGTTCAGCCCGCCATTGAGCGCGCTCTTCATCCCGGAGGTGCCACAGGCCTCCAGCGGACGCAGCGGGTTGTTGAGCCACACATCGCAACCCCAGTACAGCAGCCGCGCCATCGACATGTCGTAGTCGGGAAGGAAGGCGATCCGGTGCCGTACCTCGGGCCGGTCGGCGAACCGGACCACCTGCTGGATCAGCGCTTTGCCGCCGTCGTCGGCGGGGTGCGATTTGCCTGCCACGATCAGTTGCACCGGCCGGTGCTCGTCGAGGAGCAGCTGCTCCAGACGCGCCGGATCGCGCAGCATCAGCGTCAACCGCTTGTACGTCGGCACGCGGCGGGCGAACCCGATGGTCAGGGCGTCCTTGTCGAACGCCTCGGCGATCCAGCCCAGCTCGGCCTCGGAGGCACCGCGCTCCACCCACGACCGGCGCAGCCGGGCCCGGACGTCGTCGACCAGCAGTCCCCGCAGCTGTCCCCGGATCCACCACAGATGCCCCGGGTCCACCTGCTGCAACCGCTCCCAGGTGTCGGGCTCGCGCAGCGATCCGAGATCGTCGGTGCCGAGCAGTTCGCGGCCGAGCTCGAGCCACTGCGGTGCGGCCCAGGTGGGGGCGTGCACACCGTTGGTGATCGAACCGATGGGCACCTCACGCTGGTCGAAACCCGGCCACAACTCGTTGAACATCTCCCGGCTCACCTGCCCGTGCAGCAGTGACACCCCGTTGTGGCGCTGCGCCAGCCGCAGGCCCATGTGGGCCATGTTGAACTTCGCCGGGTCGTCCTCGGCGCCGAAGTCGAGAATCTGCTCCAGCGGTACCTCCGGCAGCAGCGGCGCCGCCACGTCATCGGCGAAATACCGGCGCACCATCTCCATCGGGAAGCGGTCGATGCCGGCGGGCACCGGAGTGTGGGTGGTGAACACCGTGCTGGCCCGCACCACGGTCAGCGCGGTGGCGAAGTCGAGCTCGGATTCGGTGATGTACTCGCGGATCCGCTCGGCGCCCAGGAAACCGGCATGTCCTTCATTCATGTGGAACACCTCGGGAGCCGGCAGACCCGCGATCCTGGTGTAGGCGCGGATGGCGCGCACTCCGCCGATCCCCGCGAGAATCTCCTGCTTGATGCGGTGTTCCTGGTCACCCCCGTAGAGCCGGTCGGTGGTGGACCGCAGGTCGTGCTCGTTGTCGGGAATGTCGGAATCCAGCAGCAGCAACGGCACCCGGCCCACCTGCGCGATCCAGATCCGGGCATGTAGCTGTGCACCTTCGGGCAGGGCCAGCGAGACCAGAACCGGGGTGCCATCCGGTTCGGTCAGCAACCGCAGCGGTAGGCCGACGGGATCCAGCGACGGGTAGGTCTCGTGTTGCCAGCCGTCGGAGGTCAGCGACTGCCTGAAGTAACCCGAGCGGTAGTACAGGCCGACGGCGATCAGCGGCAAGCCCAGGTCGGACGCCGACTTGAGGTGATCTCCTGCCAGGATGCCCAGACCGCCCGAGTAGTTCGGCAGCACCTCCGCGACGCCGAACTCCATGGAGAAGTACGCAATACCCACCGGCGTGGCCTCGCCGTGGTCGAGTTCCTGCTGGTACCACAGCGGCCGGGACAGGTAATTTTCCAAGTCCGCCGCCAAGGCATCCAGCCGGGCCAGGAACGTCTCGTCGCGGGCCAGCTCGTCGAGCCGCGCGGGGGTTACCGCCCCCAGCAGGGCGACCGGATCCGAGCGGTGCTGTTTCCAGAGCTCCTGGTCGATGGTGGCAAACAGCTCCTGGGTGGCGGTGTCCCACGACCAGCGGAGGTTCACAGATAGCTGTCCCAGCGCCGACAACCGCTCTGGCAGGTGAGCTCGGACCGTGAATCGTCGAAGGGCCTTCACGCGTCCTCATCTTACTGAGACGCCCTCGCCGGACAGCGAAACACCAGTGGCAGCTTCAGCACCCCGCGCCCGGGTCCGGCCACTACGGTGTGAGGAGGACGCGAAGTGGTTAACCGAGTACCAGTCGAGACGAGAAGTCGGCAACACATCGCGCGGTTAGCACCGCGCCCAACACACCATGAGGAGAACTCGGGTGCCAGGTCGCATCGAGATCGACGACGTCCAGCCTGTCATTTCCGGCGGGAAGTTCCCGGCGAAAGCAGTGGTCGGCGAGGTCGTGCCCGTGTGCGCTGCCGTCTGGCGCGAAGGCCACGACGCCGTGGCGGCCACCTTGGTGGTCCGCTATCACGGCACCTCCTACCCACAGCTGGTGCCGGGCCCCGCTCCAGGCGCTCAGCCGGTACAGCCAATTCCGATCGACCAGGTCGTGTCACCGTCGTCCCGGGTCAAGCCGCAACGGTTGCCCATGACCACCGGCCGCACCCCCGATGTCTTCCACGGACAGTTCGTCCCGGACGCCGTGGGCCTGTGGAGTTACCGCATCGACGGCTGGGGCGACCCGATCGCCACCTGGCGCAAAGGGCTCATCGCCAAGCTCGAAGCCGGTCAGTCCGAAACGGAGCTGTCCAACGATCTGTTGGTCGGTGCGCGCCTGCTGGAACGGGCCGCCGGCGGCATGCCGCGCCAGGACCGGTATCCGCTGATCGACGCGGCCACCCAACTGCGCCAGCCCGGTGACCCGTTCACCCGGGCCAGCGCGGCGCTGTCGCCTGAGCTCAGCGAGCTGCTGGATCAGTTCCCCCTGCGCGAACTGGTCACCCGTGGCGATCAGTACGGCGTCTGGGTCGACCGCCCGCAGGCCCGCTTCGCGTCCTGGTACGAGTTGTTCCCCCGGTCGACGGGCGGCTGGGATGCCGAGGGCAACCCGGTGCACGGCACCTTCTCGACGTCCATCAAAGCGCTGCCGCGCGTGGCGAAGATGGGCTTCGACGTGGTGTACCTGCCCCCGATCCATCCGATCGGCGCCGTGCACCGCAAGGGGCGCAACAACGCGGTCACGGCCGCACCCGGCGACGTCGGGTCGCCGTGGGCGATCGGCAGCGACGAGGGTGGCCACGACGCCGTGCACCCCGAACTCGGCACTATCGATGACTTTGATGAATTCGTCGCCGCCACAAAGGATCTCGGCATGGAGGTGGCGCTCGACCTGGCGTTACAGTGCGCGCCGGACCATCCGTGGGCCAAGGATCACCGGCAGTGGTTCACCGAGCTACCCGACGGCACCATCGCCTACGCAGAGAACCCGCCGAAGAAGTATCAGGACATCTATCCGATCAACTTCGACAACGACCCTGCCGGCATCTACAACGAGGTGCTGCGCGTCGTCCTGCACTGGGTGGACCACGGAGTCAAGATCTTCCGGGTGGACAACCCACACACCAAGCCACCGGACTTCTGGGCCTGGTTGATCGGGCAGGTCAAGAACGTCGATCCGGACGTGCTGTTCCTCGCGGAGGCCTTCACCCGCCCGGCCCGGCTGTACGGCTTGGCCCGCCTGGGCTTCACCCAGTCCTACAGCTATTTCACCTGGCGTACGGCCAAGTGGGAGATCACCGAGTTCGGCGAGCAGATCGCCGAGCGCGCGGACGAAGCCAGACTGAACCTCTTCGTCAACACCCCCGACATCCTGCACGAAAGTCTGCAGCATGGCGGTCCGGGAATGTTCGCCATCCGCGCGGTGCTGGCGTCGACCATGAGCCCGGTCTGGGGCGTCTACTCGGGTTACGAACTCTTCGAAGGCCAGGCCGTCAAGGAGGGCAGCGAAGAGTATCTGAACTCCGAGAAGTACGAACTGCGTCCCCGCGACTTCGACGGCGCACTGGCCTCCGGTCAGTCGTTGGAGCCGTTCCTGGCGCGCCTCAACGAGATTCGGCGACTGCATCCGGCGCTGCGCCAGATGCGCACCATCAAGTTCCACACCATCGCCAATGACGCACTGCTGGCCTACAGCAAGTTCGACCCAGTGACCGGTGACACGGTTCTGGTGGTGACGACGCTGAATTCCTTTGGGCCCGAAGAAGGCACTCTGTATTTGGACATGGCCGCATTGGGTATGGAGAACTACGACCGGTTCTGGGTACGTGACGAAGTAACCGGAGAGGAATACCAATGGGGCCAGGCGAACTATGTCCGGATAGACCCCGCCAAGGCGGTCGCGCATGTGTTGAACATGCCGCTCATTCCGGCCGAACAACGCGCGGCACTGCTGCGCCGCGAGTGAAAGGAACGCCGCATGCCTGATATCACTCATCCTGATCATGCTGAAATCGCCAACACACATCTGAACCCCGATCCGTCGGATCTGCACCGGCTGCTCTCAGGTGCCCATCACGACCCGCACTCGATCCTCGGCGCGCACGAGTACGGTGACCACACCGTCATCCGCGCGTTCCGCCCCCACGCCATCGATGTGGTGGCCGTGATCGGCGGTGTGCGATATCCGTTGCAGCACATCGACTCCGGGCTGTTCGGGGTGGCACTGCCGTTCACGAACCTGATCGACTACCGGCTCGAGGTCAGCTATCACTCCGCCGACGGCGGGGTCGACACCTTCACCATGGCCGACGGTTACCGGTTCCTGCCCACCCTGGGCGAAGTGGATCTGCACCTGTTCTCCGAGGGCCGACACGAAAGGCTCTGGGAGGCCATCGGGGCGCATCCGAGGTCCTTCGACACCGCAGACGGCACCGTCGCGGGCGTCTCCTTCGCGGTCTGGGCACCCAACGCCAAAGGCGTCAGCGTGGTCGGCGACTTCAACCACTGGGACGGCAGCCAGTCCCCCATGCGGGTGCTGGGCTCGACCGGGGTCTGGGAGTTGTTCTGGCCGGACTTCCCCACCGAAGGCCTGTACAAGTTCCGGATCCACGGCGCCGACGGGAGCGTGGTCGATCATGCCGACCCCATGGCGTTCGCCACCGAAGTGCCGCCGCAGACCGCATCCAAGGTCTTCGCCAGCGACTACACCTGGTCGGATGCCGACTGGATGACCCAGCGCGCCACCGTGAACCCGGTGTTCGAACCCATGAGCACCTATGAGGTGCATCTCGGTTCGTGGCGCCCCGGCCTGACCTACCGCGAACTCGCCGACGAACTCACCGACTATCTCGTCGAGCAGGGCTTCACCCACGTCGAGATGCTGCCGGTGGCCGAGCACCCGTTCGGCGGCTCGTGGGGCTATCAGGTGACGTCCTACTACGCCCCGTCGTCCCGGTTCGGTAACCCCGATGAATTCCGGTACCTGGTGGACCGGCTGCACCAAGCCGGCATCGGCGTCCTGGTCGACTGGGTTCCTGCGCACTTCCCCAAAGATGTGTGGGCGCTGGGCCGGTTCGACGGCACCGCGCTCTACGAGCACGGCGATCCCCGCCGCGGTGAGCAACTCGACTGGGGCACTTACGTTTTCGACTTCGGCCGCGCCGAGGTCCGGAACTTCCTGGTGGCCAACGCCCTGTACTGGCTGCAGGAGTACCACATCGACGGCCTGCGCGTGGACGCCGTGGCGTCGATGCTCTACCTGGACTACTCGCGCCCCGCCGACGGCTGGACGCCGAACATCTACGGCGGCCGGGAGAACCTGGAAGCCGTGCAGTTCCTGCAGGAGATGAACGCCACCGTGCACAAGTTGGCACCCGGCATCGTCACCATCGCCGAGGAGTCGACGTCGTGGCCGGGTGTCACGCGGCCCACCAATCTCGGGGGCCTCGGCTTCTCGATGAAATGGAACATGGGCTGGATGAACGACACCTTGGCGTTCATCGGCCGCGACCCGATCTACCGCAGCTTCCATCACCACGAGATGACGTTCTCGATGCTGTATGCGTTCAGCGAGAACTACGTGCTGCCCATCAGCCACGACGAGGTGGTACACGGCAAGGGCACGCTGTGGGGCCGGATGCCGGGTAGCGACCACGTCAAGGCGGCCGGATTGCGCAGCCTGCTCGCCTACCAGTGGGCACACCCCGGCAAGCAGCTGTTGTTCATGGGCCAGGAGTTCGGTCAACGGGCCGAGTGGTCCGAGGAGCGGGGTGTCGACTGGTTCCAGCTCGAGGAGCAGAGCTTCTCGACGGGCATCCAGACACTCGTGCGCGACCTCAACGGCATCTACCGCGACCAACCCGCGCTATGGACCCAGGACACGCAGCCGGAAGGCTACTCCTGGATCGACGCCAACGATTCGGGTAACAACGTGCTGAGCTTCCTGCGCTTCGGCAAGGACGGCTCCATGATGGCGTGCGTATTCAACTTCTCCGGAAACGAGCACAGCACATACCAGCTCGGCCTGCCGAATGCCGGTCGTTGGCGCGAGGTCCTCAACACCGATGCCACCGTGTACCACGGCGGCGGCGCGGGCAATATGGGCGGCGTCGACGCCACCGAAGATCCGTGGCACGGGCGCCCGGCATCTGCAGTGTTGGTGCTGCCACCCAACTCAGCGCTGTGGCTGGCGCCCGAGTAATACGTCAGTACAGCGCGTTGGCCAGGTTGCGACGCCCGGTGATCACATCGGGGTCGGCGGGGTCGAACAGGTCGAACAGTTCGATCAGCCGGGTCCGCACGCGAGTGCGGTCGTCGCCGAAGGTCGTCCGGACCAAAGCGATCAGGCGACTGAACGCGGCGGTGACATCCTGGCCGAGTACCAGGACGTCGGCAGCGGCGAACGCAGCGTCGATATCGCCCGGGGCCGCGTCGGAGATGGCCACCGCGTCCTGCGGGTGACCGGTGGCCCGGGCGAGGAACTCGATCTGACGGACGGCGCCCTTGGCCTCGACGTGGGCCGGGTCGCTGTCCAAGATGGCCTGGTAGGCAGCCTTGGCGGCTTCGAAGTCGCCGTCGTCGAGGTGGCCCCGGGCGGCTGCCAACTCGGGAGCCACTTCTTCGGCCTCACCTTCGGCGGGGCCGCCGTTGAGCAGCTGGTCGACCCAGGTGCGCAGCTCCTCGGGCGGCAGCACGCCCTGGAAGCTGGCGACCGGTTGGGCACCCGCGAGCGCCACCACCGTCGGTACCGCTTGGACTCCGAACGCCTGTGCCACCCGGGGCGTGGTGTCCACGTTCACCGTGGCCAGGGCCCACTTGCCGGCGTCGGATCCGGCCAGGCCGGCGAAGAGTTCCACGAGCTGGATGGAGGCGTCGCTGCGCGGGGTCCACAGCACGACGACGACGGGCACCGTATTGGACCGGACGAGGACCTCGGCCTCGAAGTTGGCCTCGGTCACCTGGATCGCCGTCACCGCGGTGCCGTCTCCCGGCGCAGCACCGCCGCCGGCGCCACCGCCCGGTGGCTGCTGTGCCCGCTGTTTGAGTGCCGACAAGTCGATGGCACCGGCCATGGAGGCCGCGAAGGCAGCGCCGGGAGGAGGAGATCCCGGAGCGCGCCCAGAAGGTCGTGGTCGAGTCACGCCCTCAAGTCTGTCACGTCGCCTCGGATGCAGGCCGGACTGGTCCGCCCCGTTCGGCGCTTGCGCCGGCACCGGCCGGTGCGCCCAGTCGGGACGTCCTGTCCGCCCATATGAGGAAGATCACACTGCCAAGCGGGACAATGCTGCCCAGCAACGCCAGCAACCACGTGGCGATGCCCCACTTGTAGGCGAGTCCGGCGAACAGCGCGGCGACCAGGAACGCGATGAAGACCCCGCCGTGGATAGGCCCGAAGATCTTCACGCCGATTTCGGTACGAGGGGAGCCCGCGTACTTGAAGAACATCCCGATCAGCAGTCCGGCCCAGCTGACGGCTTCCAGGAGGGCCACCACCCGAAAGCGGCCCGCCGTGGTCCGGAGGTCATAAGCGCTTGTCATGGCACCATTGTGCCTGAACGCCGCACCAGCTACTACAGTGTGTCGTAGTAAGCGCCCCGAAGCTACGCCCGCAGGATCAGCGCATCGCCCTGGCCGCCGGCCCCGCACAGTGCCGCCACCGCGTACTGGCCGCCCTTGCGCTTGAGTTCCAGAGCGGCGTGCAGCGTGATCCGGGCCCCCGACATTCCGATCGGATGCCCGACGGCGATGGCCCCGCCGTTGACGTTCACCTTGTCCAGGTCAACACCGAGTTCCTTGGCCGAGGCCAGCGATACCGCTGCGAAAGCCTCGTTGATCTCGATGACATCGAGTTGGTCAACCGAGATGCCTTCGCGGGCAATGGCTTTCTTGATGGCATTGGCCGGCTGGCTCTGCAGGGTGGAGTCCGGTCCGGCGACCACCCCGTGCGCACCGATCTCGCACAGCCACTCCAGGCCCAACTCTTCGGCCTTGGCCTTGCTCATGACCACCACCGCGCAGGCTCCGTCGGAGATCTGAGAGGCCGAACCCGCGGTGATGGTGCCGTCCTTGCGGAACGCCGGGCGCAGGCCGCCCAGCGACTCCGCGGTGGTGTTCACGCGGATGCCCTCGTCCTCGGTGAACTCGATCGGATCACCCTTGCGCTGCGGGATCACCACCGGCACCACCTCGTCGGCGAAGACCCCGTCCTTCCAAGCCGCCGCTGCGCGCTGGTGCGAGAGTGCAGCAAATTCGTCCTGCTCAGCGCGGGTGAATCGATCAACATCATTGCGCTGTTCGGTGAGCGCACCCATGGGCTGATCGGTGAACACATCGTGCAAACCGTCGTAGGCCAGGTGGTCGAGCACCTTGACGTCGCCGTACTTGTAGCCGGCGCGGCTGTCCATCAACAGATGCGGAGCCTTGGTCATCGATTCCTGCCCACCGGCCACCACGACCTCGAATTCGCCGGCGCGAATCAGCTGGTCAGCCAGGGCAATGGCGTCGATTCCGGACAGGCACATCTTGTTGATGCTCAGGGACGGCACGTCCCAGCCGATGCCTGCGGCCACGGCCGCCTGACGTGCGGGCATCTGACCTGCTCCGGCAGTGAGAACCTGGCCCATGATCACGTAGTCGACGAGTGACGCCGGGATCTTCGCCTTCTCCAGAGCGCCCTTGATCGCGACGGCACCCAGATCTGAGCCGGAAAAATCCTTCAACGAGCCGGACAGTTTGCCGATCGGAGTTCGTGCTCCAGCAACTATCACAGACGTCGTCATTGAGTCCTCCAGAATGTATGTGTCCGGCTGATCAGACCGAGGGCAAGTGTGTGATCCTGATCAACAGGTTACCGTTACGTTATGACCACTGAGCAGTTAGATACCCAGTCCGTCCTGGGCTCCACAGTGTCCTCGGCTCTGGTCACCGCCATCGATCACGTCGGCATCGCGGTCCCGGATCTGGACGTAGCCAAGAAGTGGTACCACGACCATCTCGGGATGATCGTCCTGCACGAAGAGGTCAATGAAGAGCAGGGCATCGTCGAGGCCATGCTGTCGGTCCGCGGCGCTCCCAAAGGCAGCGCCCAGATCCAGCTCATGGCCCCCATCAACGAGTCGTCGACCATCGCGAAGTTCCTCGACAAGCGCGGGCCCGGCCTGCAGCAACTGGCCTATCGCACCAGCGACCTCGACACCCTCTCGGAGCGTCTCCGCGAGCAGGGTGTGCGGTTGCTCTATGACGCTCCTCGGCGTGGCACGTCCAATTCACGCATCAACTTCATCCATCCCAAGGACGCCGGCGGCGTCCTCGTGGAACTCGTCGAGCCCGACGCCGAATCGCACTGAGCTCTAGGACCACCTGCGGGTCGGACTCCTGTTGGCTCGATTGGCCCAGCACGACGAATGCCAGTGGCGTCTGTCGTCCACCGCGTTCTCCCCGAGATCTGCCGGCCACACCACCACATGCGCGGTGCCCGTACGGATTTCGTGATCACAGCCGGGGCAGCGATAGGTCTTGGTCGCCCGGGCGCCAGTCACTTGCACCACCAGGTAGTCGTAACCGTCCGGCCCGATCTCGAGACGGCGCGTCTGCACCAACGGTTTCGCCGGTTCCTGCCGTCGGCGGGGTGCACGGCTCTTGCCCACTAGCCCGCCCACCCCTCAGAACAGTCGGAACTCGTCACTGTCCATCCCGCGCATCTGGTCGTAATCCAGGGTCAGACAACGGATGCCGCGATCAACGGCCAGTGTCCGGGCCTGCGGCTTGATCTGTTGGGCCGCGAAGACGCCCGCGACCGGGGCCAGCAGTGAATCGCGATTGAGCAGTTCGAGGTAGCGGGTCAGTTGCTCCACGCCGTCGATCTCGCCGCGCCGCTTGATCTCGACCGCCACTGATCGGCCGTCGGCGTCGCGACACATCAGGTCCACCGGGCCGATCGCCGTCATGTACTCGCGCCGCACCAGGGTGTAGCCGGCACCCAGCAGCTCGACATGCTCGGCCAACAGCGCCTGCAGGTGTGCCTCTACCCCGTCTTTGACCAGGCCGGGGTCGATCCCGAGCTCGTGGCTGGAGTCGTGCTCGACCTCTTCGAGGGTGATCCGCAATTGCTCACCGGCTTTGTTCTCCACCACCCACACCGGACGGTCGCCGTCGGTGTTCTCGATGAGCCAGCAGGGCGGGCTCATCCAGTTCAGCGGCTTGTACGCACGGTCGTCGGCGTGGATGCTGACCGAGCCGTCGGCTTTGATCAGCAGCAGTCTCCGCGCCGACGGTAGATGCGCGGTGAGACGGCCGACGTAGTTGACGGTGCACTGGGCGATGACAAGACGCACCCGAACCACCTTAGGGGTCGGGCTTACGAACTATCCTGACGCCACGATGAAACCCAACCAGACGCTGGCTCAGCGGCTCGGCCGAGTGCTCGAGATGCTGACCCGCCAGAGCGGCCGGTTGTCGAATGTGCCCGAATACGGCTCGTGGCTGTTGGGCCGGGTGGCCGAGAGTCAGGCGCGGCGCCGGGTGCGCATCCAGGTGATCCTGACGCTGTTCGTGGTGGTGGCCAATCTCCTCGGTATCGGGGTGGCGACCCTGGTGGTCCTCGTCGCCTTCCCCCAGCCGAGCGTCTTCGAACCCGAGGTCCGCTGGATCACCTTCGGTGTCGCGCCGGCCTACATCGTCGGGGCCCTGGTGGTCGGCGTCATCTGGGCCACCCGTCGCGTCATCAGAAACGTCCGCTGGGCCATCGAGGAAAAACCGCCGACCCGTGACGACCAGCGCAATACGTTCTTCGCGCCGTGGCGGCTCACCCGGGTGCTCCTGGTGTTGTGGGGTATCGGAACGGTTCTGCTGACCACCCTCTACGGCCTCCAGGACGCCAGCTTCATTCCGAAGTTCTTGTTGGGCATCAGTTTCAGTGGGATCGTGGTGTCGGCAAGCTCCTATCTGGTGACCGAGTTCGCGCTGCGGCCGGTAGCGGCCCAGGCACTCGAGGCCGGACCGCCACCGCGGCGCATCGCGCCCGGAATCATGGGCCGCATGCTGCTGGTGTGGGCGTTGGGCTCCGGGGTACCGGTATTGGGCATCCTGCTGGCGGCGATCATCACCCTGACGCTGCGCAACGTGACGCCTACGCAATTCGTGGTCGCGGTGATCATCCTGGCCGTGTTCGCGTTGCTGTTCGGCTTCGTCCTGATGTGGATCCTGTCGTGGCTCACCGCAACTCCGCTGCGGGTGGTGCGCGCCGCGCTCAACGAGGTCGAGCACGGCAATCTCGATACCGATCTCGTCGTGTTCGACGGCACCGAGTTGGGCCAGCTCCAGCGTGGCTTCAACTCGATGGTCAAGGGGCTCCGGGAACGGGAACGGGTGCGAGATCTGTTCGGCCGCCACGTCGGTCGCGAGGTGGCCGCCGCGGCGGAACGGGAGCGCCCGAAGCTCGGCGGCGAGGAACGCCATGCCGCCATCATCTTCGTCGACATCATCGGTTCGACTCAGCTGGTCACCGGGCGGCCGGCCGCGGACGTGGTCAAACTGCTCAACCGCTTCTTCGCCGTGATCGTCGACGAGGTCGATCGCCGGCAGGGCCTGCTCAACAAGTTCGAAGGTGACGCCTGCCTGGTGGTGTTCGGCGCGCCCAATCGTCTCGAGTGCGCCGAAGGCGCGGCGCTGGCCGCCGCCCGGGCGATCGCGCGCAGGCTCGACACCGAGGTTCCCGAGTGCCAGGCGGGCATCGGGGTGGCGGCAGGCCAGGTGGTGGCAGGCAACGTCGGTGCCCGTGAGCGGTTCGAATACACCGTGATCGGCGAACCGGTCAACGAAGCGGCACGGCTGTGTGAGCTGGCGAAATCCGTGCCGAGCCGGTTGCTGGCGTCCTCGAACACCATCGAGGGTGCCGATGACGAGGAACGCGCGCATTGGGAGTTCGGCGAGACCGTGACGCTGCGGGGCCACGAGGAGCCCACCTTGCTGGCGCTACCGGTGCAGGCCTGATCGCTGCTGCAGCCAGCTACGGGCCTCGGCGATCGCATCGTCGACGTTGGTGAACACCATGGGGTCGAATTGGTGTTTGGTGCGGATCACCGCGGCGTCGGGGTCGACGAGGTACCCCGCCTTGCCTGCCTCGAGCAGCGCTGACGTCATGCTGGCCAGCAGCTCGCGCGCGGGGTCGTTGATGTTGTCGAGCCGTGAGACGTCCAGAATCGCCACCTCGAACTCATCGCTTTCCCTGCTGACGGTCCGGAGCACCTGCTCGGCGCCCGCGAACAGGAGGTCTCCGTGGATCTCGTAGACCCGCACGTGATCCAGCGGTTTGTAGACCGCGCGGATGGTGGATCGTGACTCCCGGGTCACGGTCAGGAAGTGCAGGCCCAGGCGCCGGGACAGGCCGCGGCACACCCGAACTCCGCGCACACTGTTGCCTTTGGCGTCCAGCCGCGGCGAATACACGCCGATGCCGAGCTGGCCGGGCAGCACCGCCACGATGCCGCCGCCGACCCCGCTCTTGGCGGGCAGTCCCACGCCGGTCACCCAGTCGCCTGCCGCGTCATACATCCCACAGGTGACCATGACGCTGAGGGTGCGCTGCACCACGAGGTTGTCTGTGACTCGTCTGCCGGTCATCGGGTTGACGCCACCCCGGGCCAGGGTGGCTCCGATGCGAGCGAGGTCGGTGCTCGTCACCAGCAGCGAGCATTGGCGAAAGTAGGTGTCCAACACCTCATCCGGATCGCCGTCGAGCACGCCGAAACTCTGCAGCATGTAGGCGATTGCGCGGTTGCGGCTGCCGGTGGCCTTCTCCGACTCGTAGACCTGGGGATCGAGTTCCAGTTGCCGGCCCGCGCAGGCCGAGTAGAACTCCCGAATCAGGGCGAAGCGCTCATCCGCGTCCGCGCCCGGGATCAGTGATACCGCGGCGATCGCGCCTGCATTGATCATCGGATTCTTGGGCGTGTTGGTGACGCGGTCCACGCTGATCTCGTTGAACGCCTCGCCGGAGGGCTCCACCCCGATCTTGGCGTCGACGGCCTGCTCCCCCAGCTGGTCGAGTGCCAACGCGTAGGTCAGCGGCTTCGAGATCGACTGGATGGTGAATTCCAGTGCGGTGTCGCCGGATTCGTAGACAAAGCCGTCGGATGAGGACAGCGACACTCCGAAACCGCCCGGGTCGGCGGCGGCGAGCTCAGGAATGTAGGACGCCACCGCACCGTCCTCGCACGCCACGTGCTCAGCGCGGATCTGGTCAAGGTAACGCTGCACCAGCTCGGCCACCTCGCGATCCTAGCGGCGCCGACGCGAACCTATCCCCTCACCGCAAGGTCCGCACCGGAAGCAGTACTGCCGATGCATGCTCTGGATCGTGGTGGACCGCTTGGTCGGCCGCGCGAAGCACCGTGTCGGTGGCCCGCGGTTCGCCGGTGCCGGAATTGCGGGCGTACCGGGGAAAGGCCCCGCTGGAAACCTGGATCCTGATGCGGTGTCCACGCTGAAACTGATAGGCCGTCGGCCACAACTGCACTGTGGCGCAACTGATCTGCTGCGCCTCGCGCACCGTGACCAGGCCGTCGCAGACGTTGTACGACCGGCCAAGGGCGTCGACGTCACAGAGCCGCACGAAGACATCAGCGCTCGGTTGTGACGACTCGAACCAGATCTGCGCGCTCACCTCTCCGATGACCTCGACCGCCTCGGCGAGTGCCGGGGTCGTGTAGGTCAGCACGTCGGCCCGAGCCTCGAGTTCCGTGTTGTCGACCTTCCCCGCGCCGCCACTCAAGCGCACCCCGCCGACAGCCGGGGTGGGGTCCGACGGGTGATAACGATAGGTATCCGGTGGCGAGTCCCCAGGTGGAGAGGCGGCGAGCAGCCCCTCGGCGTGGAGGTGGAAACGTTGCGGTGTGTATCCGGCGGGTGGCCACTGCTTGAAGTCCCGCCAGCTGTCTGCGCCCATCACGTACAGCCGCACCGGTGCCCGAGCGGCAGGCTGCTGGCCGCGGGCGTGCGCAAGCCCGAATCCGATGGCCTCGCGGATACCCGTGCCGTCGACACTGATGTGCGTCCAGGGACCGACGGTCAGCCGGCAATCGGTGCGCGCCTGCTGCAGGATGTGGAAGTCGCGCAACTGCCCAGGCAGGAAGATGTCGTACCAGCCGGCCACCGAGCTGACCGGCGCAGACGTGTTCGTCACCCGATGGCGGTGATCGCATCCGGCCCACCGCGGTGAGTCGGCGTCATGAACCAGAACGTCCTGGACGTAGTCGATTCCATGACCGGCGGCGGCCTCATCGGCATGGTTCAGCGGCAGAGTGGACATGGCGCGAGTGGTCTTGCGGCCGCCGAGGAGCGAGCGCAGGATCGCGAAGCGACGCTCCTGACCGTCGACTTGGATACCCCACCGGAAAGGGGTCTCCAACGACATCCCGTCCGCGCGCAGGAACTCCAACGTGAGCGCCGACTCGGTGAACTGCGGAATCATCGCTTTGACCTGGTGGGGCAGCGCATCGGCGACGGCCCACTGCACGTAACCCAGATAGCTCGCTCCGCCGAGCACGATGGATTGGCCGCACCACGGCTGCGCGATCAGCCAGTCCAGTGTGGCCAGACCGTCCTCGCGCTCCTGGCGCATGGGATCGAAGTCGCCGCCGGAGCCGGCGGTGCCGCGCGTGCTCTGCACCAGCACCTGATACCCGCGTTCGGCCAACGGCAGCCAGAAGGCTGACGCCAGGGTGCCCGCGCGGCCGTAGGGGGTGCGAATCAGAAAGGTCGGAAGGTCGACTCCCCCGTGCCGGGGACGCCATCGATCGGCGAGCAGTTCCACGCCGTCTGCCATGGGGACGTGCAGATCCTGCTCCACGATGACGTCGCGGGTGTCCGGTGGGTCCAATTTGAACCCGCGTTGGAACAGCTGGCTGATGATTTTCATAGACCGACTAGACAATACGCCCGGCGGTGGTCTGCCGGGGCACCCCGACCTGTCACCAAGATGTCGGATTTCCGCCAGTCCTGTCAGTCCCCGGGTGTAATCGTTGACCTATGCACTCCGCTGTCCACGAAGACTTCGAACGCTGCTATCGCGCCGTCCAGTCGAAGGATTCACGGTTCGACGGCTGGTTCGTGACGGCGGTGTTGACCACCAAGATCTACTGCCGCCCCAGCTGTCCGGTACGTCCGCCGTTCGCGCGCAATGTCCGCTTCCTCCCCACCGCGGCGGCCGCGCAGCAGGCCGGATTCCGCGCCTGCAAACGCTGCCGGCCAGATGCCTCGCCGGGATCCCCGGAGTGGAACATCCGCGGCGATGTCGTGGCCAGGGCGATGCGACTGATCGCCGACGGCACCGTCGACCGGGACGGGGTGTCGGGCCTGGCCGCGAAGTTGGGTTACACCGTGCGGCAATTGGAACGGCTGTTGAATGCCGACACGGGCGCGGGGCCGCTGGCCCTGGCACGCGCTCAGCGGGCGTCCACCGCCCGGGTGTTGATCGAAACCTCCGACATGCCGCACAGCGACATCGCCTTCGCCGCCGGTTTCACCAGCATCCGGCAGTTCAACGACACCGTCCGAGAGGTCTTCTCCACCACCCCGACAGAACTGCGCCGCCGGGCAGCCCACCGCGATTCACCGCGAGACACCGCCGCCGGCAGCCTGACCCTGCGATTCGCCGTCCGGGCCCCCTTCTCCTACGAAGGGGTGTTCGGACATCTGGCGGCTACCGGCGTGCCCGGGTGCGAAGAAGTCCGTGCCGGCGCCTACCGACGGACCCTGCGATTGCCGCACGGCACCGGGATCGCCGCCCTCACCCCCGCTCCGGACCAGGTCCGGTGCGATCTGGTGCTCGAGGACTTCCGCGACCTGTCCGCGGCGATCGCCCGATGCCGGCGGCTCCTCGACCTCGATGCCGATCCCGAAGCGGTCGACGAAGCACTCGGCGAAGACGAGGCGCTGCAGGCGCTGATCACCAAGGCGCCGGGTCAACGCATCCCCCGCACCGTCGACGAGGCCGAACTGGCACTGCGGGTCGTCCTGGGTCAGCAGGTCTCCACCAAGGCCGCCCGTACCCACGCCGCTCGGCTGGTCGCACGATTCGGTCGACCCGTCACCGATCCCGCTGGCGGACTGACCCACACGTTCCCCACCCCGGCAGAGCTGGCGGAGCTCGACCCGTCGCATCTGGCTTTACCCGTCGCCCGCCGGCGAACTCTCATCACCCTCGTCGAGGCGCTCGCCACCGGCGAGGTCGTCCTCGACGCGGGATGCGATTGGCAACGGGCACGCACGCAGCTGCTGGCTCTCCCGGGAATCGGGCCGTGGACCACCGACATCATCGCGATGCGGGGTTTCGGCGATCCGGACGCCTTCCCCTCCGGCGATCTGGGAGTGCGTGCTGCCGCCAGGGCGCTCGGATTGCCCGATAGCGTCCGCAGCCTGACCGACTACAGCCAGCGCTGGCGCCCCTGGCGGTCCTACGCCACCCAGTATCTGTGGACCGCCCTCGATCACGACGTGAACCACTGGCCACCTGAGGAGGCAGCATGATCCGCTATCGAATGATCGACAGCCCCATCGGTTTCCTGACATTGGCGGGTCGCGGCCCGGCGTTGACCAATCTGCGCATGGTCGATCAGACCTACGAGCCGGACCGCGCCGATTGGGCGCTCGACGATCGCGCATTTCCCGACGCGGTAGAGCAGCTGGCAGCGTACTTCGCCGGCGAGTTGAAGGAATTCGAACTCCGGCTGGAATTCGGTGGAACTCCATTTCAACGCAATGTCTGGGAGGCCCTCCGGACCATTCCTTATGGCGAAACCCGGTCCTATGGAGAAATTGCGCAGCAGATCGGAAATCCAACGGCTTATCGCGCGGTCGGATTGGCGAATGGGCACAATCCCATCGCCATTATCGTGCCCTGCCACCGGGTCATCGGCGCTGATGGCGGTCTCACTGGGTTCGGCGGAGGATTGGATCGCAAGCGCAGTCTTCTCGAAATGGAGAAGAGCTCGGTGAATTTGACGTTGTTCGACTGAAAAGGGCCTGCGACACAAATAGAAATACCCCCCACTTGTGGTGGGGGGTATTTCTAATGTGTGTTCGGCGGTGTCCTACTTTTCCACCCGAAAGGGTAGTATCATCGGCGCTGACAGGCTTAGCTTCCGGGTTCGGGATGGGACCGG
>JBEVFK010000052.1:0-20104 GCA_040512325.1 Mycobacterium sp.
ACATCACCAACAGCCTGGTGTTCCTCGCCACGCTGATCAACGACACCCAGCAGATCAAGCTGGGCACCGGGACCACCAATCTCTCCCAACAACATCCGGTCCTGGTGGCGGCCAACTCGGCGATGTTCGACCACCTCTCCGACGGCCGCTTCATCCTCGGTATCAGCGCAGGCGCGCTGCCGTCCGACGCCGAGGTGCTCGGCATCCTCGACGAGGACCGCAACGAGATGTTCGCCGAGGCCATCGACGTCATCACCGCGATCTGGGAGAGCGAGCCGCCGTACAAGTTGGTGCGGCCCGGCGGCCGATACGCCGTGACCACCGAGAAGACCTTTGACGCCGAGATGGGTGTCGGCTTCCTGCCCAAGCCGTTGCAGCAACCACGCCCCGAGATCGTCGGCACCGTGGTGGCCCCCTTCTCCAAGGGTGTCATCGCCATGGGAGCCAGGAACTTTCACCCGCTGTCGGCGAACTTCCTGCTCCCCCAGTGGGTCGCCACCCACTGGCCCAACTACGTGCAGGGCAAGGAGTCCGCGGGAGAAACCGCCGAGGTGTCCGATTGGCGGGTGGCGCGGACGGTGTTCGTCGCCGACGACGCGGCGGTGGCCGAGGAATACGGCCGCACCGACGCACACAGCCCGTACCGGTACTACTACTCGAAGATGTTGCACAAGATGCGCAAGATCGGCCGGCTGGAACTGTTCAAGTCGCGGCGCGATCAGCCGGACGACGAGATCACCCTCGACAGCGTGCTCGACCAACTGGTCATCACCGGTACGCCCGAATCCGTTGCCGAGCAACTGCTCGCGTTCCGTGAACAGACTGGTGACTTCGGCGAACTGGTGTACGCCGGCCTCGACTGGGTGGACCCCACGCTGGCGCGCCGGTCCATGGAGCTGATGGCCGAGAAAGTCATGCCGCTGGTGAACGCCGGCTGACATGACCAGCGGTCCAGATCGCCTGCCCCTACCGGAAACCCTCACCGCCGAACAACAATCCGCCGTCGAGGCCATCAGCACCGGGCCGCGTGGAGCGCTGTTCGGGCCGTTCGTCCCGCTGCTGCGCAGCCCCGCACTGATGACCCGGTTACAGGAGGTCGGTGCGTACCTGCGGTTCGAGTCGGCGGTGCCTGCGCACCTGCGCGAGTTGGTGATCCTGATGATCGCGCGTGAATGGCACCAGGATTTCGAATGGGGCCACCATGTCCCGCTGGCCCGCGCGGCGGGTCTGGACGAAGGCGTCATCACCGCCGTGAGTCTGGATGCGGCGATCACCGGTGACGGTGACGTGGCGGCGGTGTGGCAGCTGGTGCGCGAACTGCTCGATACCCGCGCGGTCACCGATGCCACCTATGCCCGGGCCCGCGAGGTCGCCGGGGACGGCGGCGTGGTGGACCTGGTGGGCACCGCGGGGTACTACTCGACCCTGGCGATGACGATGAACGTGGCCCGCACCCCGGTGCCGTCCGACTATGAATGCCTGCCATCTGCCCTCCAGGAGGAGTGAACCTTGAACGCGCCGTTTGTTTTCCTGCACCCGCTCGGTGCCGACCGCCGCTTCTGGGATCCGGTGCGTGCGGAACTCGGGGCGCACCCGACGTTCTCGTTCGACCTGCCCGGGCACGGTTCGGCTCCCGCGCTGGAGCACGGGACGGGAATCGGTCCGTATTCGGCGGTGGTCGCGGCGCGGCTCGACGAGCTCGGCACCCCGGTGCATCTGGTGGGAATGTCGTTGGGCGGCCTGGTGGCTCAACAGCTCGCAGCCACCCGACCCGACCTGATCGCGTCGGCGTTCCTGGTCGACACCGTACCGATCTATCCGGAGCCACTGCAGCAGATGTGGCGCGAGCGGGCCGCGACCGCACGTGCCGACGGAGTGGCCTCACTGGTGGACCCGATGGTCGCGATGTGGTTCTCCGCCGAGCTGGCCGACGCGGGTGATCAACGGGTCATCCAGGCGTGCAACACCTTCCGCGCCACCGATCCCGAGGGTTATGCGCGTTCGTGTGACCTGCTGGCCGAAGTGGACCTGCGCGATCAGGTGAGCGTTACCCGAGTACCGATCACTGTCGTCTGCGGAGAGCACGACGCACCTGCTTTCCTGGCGGGCGCCGAGTGGCTGGCGTCGGCCACCTCTGCCGGTCCGGTGCAGTGGCTGCCCGGACGGCACGCCTGTGCCGTCGAGGTCCCGGCCGCGTTCGCCGCGGTCTTGCTGGCCGCCGTGCCCGCATGACCAGATCACTTGGCGAACAGTCCCCCGCAAGCGGGAGGTGCCCCCACCAGATACGGACTCTCGGGCGCTGAATCACCCGAGTTCGAGTCTGCTCGCGGGAGAACTGTCATTCCTGATCAGGTGCCGGGAGCAGGCGTATCAGTCTGGCGGCGACCTGCAGTTCTGTCCGCCGCTCACTCAACGGGTGACCCAGCAGTTCCTCCGCTTTGTGCAATCGGTTGCGGACGGTGTGTTCGTGGAGTTGCAGGTGCTCCGCGGCCGCGACGTGCGACCCGAACCGGAAGGACGCTTCCAGCGTCTCGCGCAGCCGGGCGGCGTCGGCGGTGTCCAACGCCAGCGGGCCGAGCTCACGCTCCACGAACTGGCGCGCCAACCGGGGGTCACGCATCAGCAGGATCTCGAGCCCGACGTCGTTGTGGTTCACGACCGTCGGCGCGCCGGGCCGATCCCAGGCGCCGCGGATGGTCTCGGCGTCCGTCGCCTCTTCCAGCGCGGTACGGAAACCGGCGAGGCCGGGATGGGCGCTGCTGACCGCAGCCGGCACCCCGGCCTCGACGAGGACGGCATTCAGCGATTCCAGAACGGGGCGTTTCCATTCGCCGATGCGGCCCAGCCACACCACGGTGGAGCTGAGCGTCAGCGGATACACCAGCGAGCTCTGACAACTCGTCGCGTTGCGCATCCCGACCGCCAACTGGGCTGCCGCCCCCTCGGCCACCGTGGGCAGCAACACCGCGATGTGGCGACCGCCGAGCTCGTAGGCCAGGATCGCCGCGTCCGACCCGGACAGTCCGTCGCCGTCGCCGCGCAGGATGTCCTTGATCAGGCTGCGGCGCATGTGCGCCCGGGACCGATTGAGCGACTCGTAATCGCGGGTATAGGTCTCGGCGACCTGCGAGGCGACGAAGTCCTGGTACGCCAGGATGGTCTGGGTGAGCAACTGCTGCGCCAACGTGGCCTCGTCGGCGCCGATGCCGCGGGCGAGCACGATCTCCCGCAGGTGGGTACTCCAGGCCTCCCACATGGTGAAGAAACTGATGCGATAGGACCGTTGCATCGACTTCTGCGGAATCCGCAGCTGTGCTTGCACTTTGGCAAAGGACAGGACTTCGGTGAGATAGATGTCCTCCAAGGCGATGGCGCCGGCGATCACCGAGCGCAGCGCCCGCGCATTCGCCCGGGTACTCGCCGTCAGCGCCGCCCGGAAGTCGTCGTCATGGGCATGGGTGGGGAACGCGATGCCCACACATCGGCCGATGATGCCCTCGACCAGACTGTCGGCGTCGAAGTCGCGCGCGAGTGCGCGCACCCAATCCGGTAGCGGCCGGTCGTCACGCCACAACTGCAGCGGCGCCGGCATCGGGGCCTCGTCGGTCGCGGAGTCCGGGCTTCGGTCGACGGTTGTGGACGTCAAGTGACACCTCTGTCTGGCGCTGCAATCGATTGTATAGCGATCTTAGTCACAAATGATGTATTTGAGTTGCTCCCGTCACACCTCTTCGATCGATCCGCTGAGCGCAGATCGGACGATGGCCTCGAAGGTCCGGGCGTTGACCACCATTTCTTCCATCGGCACCGGGTACTCCGACTCCCCCGCCACCGCTCTGGCGAACGTCTCGATGTTCTCCCGCACCGAGGCGTGCGGCGGGAAGAAGTTCGTCGTCTGGGATTCGCCACGGATCTGTCGGGTGACATCCCAGCCCTGGGGATCTTCGGGATGGTTGCGGTCGCGGATCTCCACCCAGCCCTGGGAACCCAGCACCGTCACCCGGCCGACGAACGGTGTGGTGAGGATGGCGGTGATGAGGGCGGTCTGCCCCTTTTCGAAGGCGATCGTGATGGCCAGCGTGTCACCGTTGGCGAACGTGGTGGCCTGGGTGGACAGTCGCGCCCACACCGCAGTGGGGCGCCCGAAGATGCTGATTGCCAGGTCGACGAGGTGAATTCCGGTGGCGGACAAGGGCCCCACCGGCGCCTCCGTCGCCGAGAGCCGCCAGTTGTCCGGCGCCAGATCCAGGAATTTGTCCTGGCTGAAATTGCCCTCGAACACCAGCGGGGTGCCGAGCTCGCCGTCGGTGATGGCGCGCCGCAACTGCTGGACCGCCGGCTCGAACCGGCGCTCGTGCCCGATCCCCAGCTTCAGTCCCGCCGCCGTCATGGCATCGACGGCACGCTGCGCATCGGCACCGGAACCGCTCAGGGGCTTCTCGCAGAACACGTGCTTGCCGTGCGCGGCGGCGGCCACGATCTGCTCGGTGTGGAATTTGTGTGGTGTGCACAGGATTACGGCGTCGACATCGTCGAGTTCGAGTACCTCGGCGTACTCCGCGTACCGGTCGCGCGTCCACGGTTGCACGGCTTCTCTGGCCGCCGGGTCGATATCGACACCGGCCACCACCCGGACATGGTCGTTCCCGGCGAGATCCCGGACGATTTTGCCGCCCCACCAACCCAGGCCAATCACAGCTACGTTGATCACGTCATCAGTCAAGGGCGTCGCTTCGGCGCAGGCATTGTCTGCTCCCGTGAAGTTCCGCGGCGCGACTGCCGTGATGCGTCATAGGCGCAACGCGCGTGTCCCTCGACGCCACTGCCGGCAGGACAGATTCACGAACTCCGTGAGTGATTAGCGCGGGCGGGCCACCTTAAATGGAGCTGCCAGGCAAAGACAGTCGGCACCGACGGGAGAACATGCGGATGACACAGGAGTACATGACCACCGGTCCGGCGGTCGATGCGGATCTGTTCCGTCATGTCGTCGGTCATCTGGCCAGCGGCGTCACGGTGCTGACCACCCACCTCGACGGGCGCGATCACGGTATGACCGCCAGTTCGGTCACGTCGTTGTCGTCGGACCCGCCGATGATGCTCGCCTGCGTCAACAACGCCGTGCCGACCGCCACCGCCATCGCGAGCAGCGGCCGCTACACCGTCAACGTGCTGGGCCAGGCCCATGGCGACCTGGCCTATCAGTTCGCCTCGCCGCGGCCGGACAAGTTCGCCGGGGTCGCGATCGACCGCGGCGGCGCCGACGTGCCCATGCTGGCCGAGGCCATTGCGTCACTGGAATGTGAAGTCACCGAACAGGTGGTCGGCGGCACCCACACGATCTTCCTGGGCCATGTCGTCGCGGCCACCGCCCGCGAAGGATCACCGCTGACCTACTTCCGGGGCGGCTTCGGCCGGTTCGAGTTCGCGCGCAACGACGGCGCCTATCAGCAGGCGCGGGACATGGTGCTGAGCCGGGTGTTCGGACCGGGCGAGATCATCACCGTCGACTCCCTGGCTGACCGCCTCGACGGCGACCGGGCTCGCGCGTTCTATGCGCTGACCCGGCTGGCCGCCGACGGGCTGGTGCTGCGGGACCCGGAACGGGGATACGTGATCGCCTCGTTCGATGTGCGCACCTCGGATCAGACCTTCGAGGCCCGGTTGGTGATCGAGCTCGGGGTGATCGACCGCGTGATCGGCAACGTCGATCCTCGACTGCTGGCGACCGCGCGGCGGCACCTGGAGACGATGTCGCGGTGCCTGGTGGGCGATCACTTCGTCGACTTCCATGCCTATCTCGACGCGAATTACGCGTTCCACGAAGCTATCGTCGCGCTGTCGGGCAATCAGCTGCTGACGGCGGCGTTCGCGTCGCTGAGCATCAAGAACGTGATGACGCACAGCTTCGGCATCACCGCGCAGTCGTCGGCGTCGTTCCTGACCGTGCAACGCGACCTGCTGGTGGCGCTGGAGAACAACGACGCCGACAGTGCCCGCACCGCGGCCCGCGGCTACTGCGAACTGGCGAAAGCCCGCGCCCGCCAACTGTTGTCGCTCACCGGCGGCAAGGTGTGATTTGGGCGCGCTGGTGACCGCCAGGCGGTTACCAGCGCGCCGAAATCACACGGAGAGGATCAGCGCTGAGCCCTGGCCGCCGCCACCACACAACGCGGCCGCACCGGTGCCACCGCCGCGGCGCCGCAGTTCGAGTGCCAGATGCAGCGCCACCCGGGTGCCGGACATACCGAGCGGATGCCCGATCGCGATGGCTCCGCCGTTGACGTTGACCTTCTCGGGGTCGACGCCCAACGTCGCGGTCGAAGCGATGCCGACGGCGGCGAAGGCCTCGTTGATCTCGATGAGGTCCAACGCCTTTGGATCGAGGCCCTGCTGCGCGCAGGCCGCGATGATGGCATTGGCGGGTTGCTGCTGCAGCGTGGAGTCCGGACCCGCCACCACACCGTGGGCGCCGATCTCCGCGATCCAGTCGAGGCCGAGTTCTTCTGCCTTACGCCGGCTCATCACCACCACGGCTGCGGCACCGTCGTTGATGGGCGAGGCGTTGCCCGCGGTGATGGTGCCGCCGGGGCGGAACGCGGGCCGCAGCTTGGCGAGGGAGTCCGCAGTGGTCTCGGCGCGAATGCTCTCGTCGGCGGTGAACAGGAGCGGCTCGCCGCGCCGTTGCGGGATGGCCACCGGCACCACCTCGTCGTCGAACAGGCCGTCTTTCCAGGCGACCGCCGCGCGTTGATGGGACCTGGCGGCGAATTCGTCCTGTTCGAGACGGGCCAGGTCGTTGGCGTCCTCGGTCAGCGCGCCCATGGCCTGGTCGGTGAAGACATCACGCAGTCCGTCATAGGCCAGGTGGTCGGTGAGCGTGGTGTCGCCGTACTTGAAACCGCTTCGCGACTTGGGCAGCAGATGCGGCGCCTGGGTCATGGACTCCTGCCCTCCAGCGACCACGATGTCGAAGGCGCCGGCACGAATCATCTGGTCCGCCAAGGCAATTGCATCGAGACCCGACAGACACACCTTGTTGAGGGTCAGGGCAGGTACCGACATCGGGATGCCGCCGGCCACCGCGGCCTGGCGGGCCGGCAGCTGCCCGGCCCCCGCGGTGAGCACCTGCCCCATGATGACGTTCTGCACCTGATCGCCGGTGATCCCGGCTTTCGCCAGGGCCGCCTCGATCGCGATGCCGCCGAGTTGGGCACCGGAGAAGTCCGCCAGCGAGCCCATCAACCGGCCGACCGGAGTGCGCGCACCGGCCACGATCACCGACGTGGTCACGAGAGTGCCTCGGTGACCGGCGCATCGGTGAGCGCCACGACGTCGGCCACCGTGACACCCGGTGCGAGCTCACGCAGGGCCAGGGTTCCGTCACCGACGACATCGAGGACGGCCAGGTTGGTGATGATGCGGTTGACCACACGCGCGCCGGTGAGCGGCAGCGAGCAGGTGTCGACGATCTTCGACGCGCCGGAACGGTCGGCGTGCTCCATCAACACGATCACCCGGTCGGCGCCGTGCACCAGGTCCATGGCACCACCCATGCCCTTGACCATCTTGCCGGGGATCATCCAGTTGGCCAGATCACCCCACCGCGACACCTGCATGGCGCCCAGCACCGCGGTGTTGATGTGGCCGCCGCGGATCATCCCGAACGAGCTGGCCGAATCGAAGAACGCCGCACCGGGATTCACGGTGACCGTTTCCTTGCCGGCATTGATCAGGTCGGCGTCCACGGCAGCGTCCTCCGGATAGCCACCGGTGCCGAGGATTCCGTTCTCCGAATGCAGCGTGACGCTCACGTCCGGGCTCAGATGATCGGGAATCAGGGTGGGCAGGCCGATTCCGAGGTTGACGTACTCGCCGTCGATCATCTCGGCGGCGGCGCGCGCGGCCATCTGATCGCGTGACCAGCCGGTCAGGGTGGATGTCATCAGTTGGTTCCTTCCTTACGCACGGTGCGCTTCTCGATGCGCTTCTCCTGTGGCCCGGTGTGCACGATGCGCTGCACGAACACTCCGGGCAGATGCACTGCGCCAGGCTCGATTTCGCCGGGCTCGACCAGAGTTTCCACCTGCGCGATGGTGATCTTGCCTGCCATGGCGGCCAGCGGGTTGAAGTTCTGGGCCGACTTCTCGAAAACCAGGTTGCCCGCGGTATCGCCGAGCCGGGCATGCACCAGCGCGTAGTCGGCGTTGATGGCTTCTTCGAGGACATAGCTCTTGTCGCCAAAGGTCCGCACCTCTTTCGGCGGCGAGGCGATGGCCACGGAACCGTCGGGTGCGTACTTCCACGGAATGCCGCCTTCGGCCACCGGGGTCGCCACCCCGGCCGGAGTGTAGAACGCCGGGATTCCGGCACCGCCGGCGCGCAGCCGCTCGGCGAGGGTGCCCTGCGGCGTCAGCTCGACCTCGAGCTCACCGGCCAGGTACTGCCGGGCGAACTCTTTGTTCTCCCCGACGTAGGACGCCGTGACCCGACGAATCCGGCCGAGGCCGAGGAGGATTCCCAGACCGTGGTCGTCGACACCGCAGTTGTTGGAGAACACTTCCAAGTCCGTGGCCGCGGACTCGGCCAGCGCCCGGATCAGCTCGTCGGGGATGCCGCAGAGGCCGAACCCGCCGACAGCGATACGCGCACCGTCGCCGATATCGGCAACCGCGTCCGCCGCCGAAGCATAGACCTTCGAAGTCATGAGTTGTCCGCCCTCCGTCAATTCATCGAACACGCCCGGTATGCCGGGGTCTGGTGACAACTCTGGATCAATCTGCGTCATAACAGAACCCATCGAATCGAATTCACCGGAAGCTGCTCGCAGGATGATCGTTGAACATCAAAGCGTTCACTGAGTGAACGTCTAGGCTGGGGTCCGTGGACGGTACCGGAGTGATCGCGCGCGCCGGCGCCCTGCTGCGCGCCGTCGGGGCCTGCGAACCCTCCGGCGCGTCGACCACCGAAGTGGCCAAGACCGCCGGCCTGGCGCGGCCCACCGCGCATCGCCTGCTCGTCGCCATGGCCGACGAGGGGCTGGTGGACCGGGACATCAAGACCGGCCGCTGGTCACTGGGCCCGGAGCTCTATCTGCTGGGCTCCAGCGCCGCCAACCGCTACGACATCGTGGAACAGGCGCGCGACATCGTGGCCCACCTGGTGCACGAGTCGGGCGAGAGCGCGTTCCTGTCGGCGCGCCGCGGCGATGAGACGGTCTGCGTGTACGCCCAGGAAGGCAGTTTTCCGCTGCGCTCCCATGTGCTGCACGTCGGGATCCGGTTTCCACTGGGGGTGGCTTCGGCGGGGCTGGCGATCCTCAGTCACCTGTCCGATCGCGACATCGACGACTACTTTGCCCGCGCCGACCCAGGAGAGCCCTGGGGCGAGATGCACTCCGAGGACATGATTCGCACGAGGATCGCCTCCACCCGGCGTCTGGGCTATGCGGTGAACCCCGCACTGCTGGTGGAAGGTAGTTGGGGCATGGGCGCGGCGGTGTTCGACCGCGCCGGGGAACCCGCCTGGGCGTTGAGCGTGACCGGCGTCGCGACCAGATTCAAACCCGCCCGCCGCCGTGAGCTGGGGGCGCTGTTACTCGAGCAGGCCCACCAGCTGTCGCTGCGACTGCGGTGAGGGTGCGCACACGACGTGAACCGGCCCGTGTGTCGGCCGGGAACACGCACTGTCGGCAGTTCGAGGTCAGGAGTTGGTGGCCAGGGTGAGCTCGGCGAGCTTGATCGCCTGACCGCAGGCGTCGATACCGGGACCCTGCGGATTGACCCACCACCCGACCACACCGGCGGCGTCACTGGCCACGCCGCACGATCCCCGGGGATCACCGGTGCGCATCACGATGGACTGGACGCCGTTGATGCGGCGGTCTTCGATCTGGTAGTTCAGCGCCGTCGCGACCTCGCGTTCATTGTCGAGGCTGCCCTGCTCGAACCAGAACCGGGTGATGTCGATCAGACCGGCGGGATTGGCCGCCTGCCACCGGCATACGGCGCCGACGAACGTGCTCTGGATGTCCAGCGGGTCGGCACCGACGGTCTCGGCCAGGATGTCGGCGGTCAGGACGTCGCATTCCTTCAGGAGATTCGGATACTTCTCCATGGACTCGTTGTTGCGCGGGGTATCGGCGCCGCCGGCCCGCAACGCAGTGCCGTCCACTTCGCGGCTGCAGCCGGTCACCAACGTCAGTCCCGCGGCGGCCACCACGGCCGCGACGAGCAGGTGTTTGCGCACGGGAGTGCTCATTTCGCGTTCACGATCGATTGCCGGGTCAGTTCGGTGGCGACATCGCACGGGGGCGGATAGTTCTCCGCGGCGAAGCTGATGGACCACTCGATGAAGTCGTCATCGAACTGGATGCCGATCTCACAGAGGTTGTCGCCGAGGATGGGGTCCTTGCCCACGGCGATGAATCCGTCGTAACCCTCAATGCTGATGTTCTCGACACTGTCCCGCGACAATTCCTCGGTCTTGCGTTCCCGACCGATGGGGCTACCCCGGAACCAGGTGAACGAGAAGTGCGGGCCGACGATGCCGCCGTCCACCAGCCACTGGCACCCCACGGAGTTCGTCGCGGTGTTGACCAGACCGTTCACCTTCGTGAGCTCGGTCATGGTCTCGTCGGTGATACCGCCGCACTGCGGAAATATAGGGCCGTGCGAGATGGTGTCGGATTGCTGCGGCGCCGAGGGATCTCCGGATTGCGGAGCCGCGGGATCGCTGTCGTCCGAGCAGCCGGCCAGCAACGGAAGCACAACCGCGGCTGCCAGAGCCAGTTTCCTGGCCCGCTTCGTCACGTTGGGCATCACTGGTCTGCGGACCTCAACTTTCACACTCGTGCGCCGTACCCGGCATGGCCACCCTCAGCATGCACTGTAGCGGCCACACCTGGCGGGAACCACCGACACGCCAGTTGACCTGCTGCTTTGCTGCTTCACCTGGGCAGTGCGACAGTAACGAGATGCTTCAGGCGCTGTTGCGGCAATATGTACGGCCGTACCGGCATCTGGTGAGCGCCGTGATGGCACTGCAGGTGGTCAGCACGCTGGCGTCGCTGTATCTGCCAGGGGTCAACGCCGCCATCATCGACGACGGTATCGCCACCGGAGATACCGGCACGATCATCCGCCTCGGCCTGGTGATGCTCGCTGTCACGGCACTGCAGGTGCTCTGCGCCGTCGGCGCGGTGTACTTCGGGTCGCGCGCCGGCATGGGCTTCGGGCGCGATCTGCGCTCGGCGATGTTCCACCACGTCACCACGTTCTCCGAACACGAGACCGCCCGCTTCGGCGCGTCGTCGCTGTTGACCCGAACCACCAACGATGTGCAGCAGATCCAGGTGCTGGTCCAGATGACGTTCACGGTGCTGGTGACCGCACCCATCATGTGTATCGGCGGGATCGGCATGGCGATCCACCAGGACGCCGGCCTGTCCTGGCTGTTGCTGATCAGCGTGCCGGTGCTGGGCGTGACCAACTTCTGGATCGTGTCGCATCTGCTGCCGATCTTCCGCCGGATGCAGCAGCTCATCGACGGCATCAACCGGGTGATGCGCGACCAGCTGTCGGGCATCCGGGTGATCCGCGCCTTCACCCGGGAACCGTTCGAACAGGCCCGCTTCGCGCGTGCCAATCAGGCGCTCGCGGACACCGCGCTGGACGCGGGCCGCTGGCAGGCACTGATGCTTCCGGTCACCACCTTGACCATCAACCTGTCGAGCGTCGCGCTGATCTGGTTCGGCGGCCTGCGCATCGATGCCGGTCAAATGCAGGTCGGCTCGCTGATCGCGTTCCTGTCGTACTTCATGCAGATCCTGATGGCGGTGATGATGGCGACCATCTTCCTGGCGATCCTGCCCCGAGCCTCCGCCTGCGCCGAACGCATCACCGACGTGTTGTCCACCCAGCCGGCGATCGTCAGCCCCGCCCACCCGCGCTCCGCCCCCGCGACGGGCGTAATCGAGCTCACCGACGCGACCTTCCAGTACCCCGGTGCTGACCGCGCTGTGCTGCACGATGTTTCGTTCACCGCACGGCCCGGCACCACCACCGCCATCGTCGGGGGTACCGGCTCGGGGAAGTCGACGCTGCTGTCCCTGGTGTGCCGGATGTACGACGTGACCGGCGGCGCGGTGCTGGTCGATGGCGTCGACGTGCGTGAGCAGGACACCGAAAAGCTGTGGTTGAACCTCGGGTTGGTGCCCCAGCGGGGTTACCTGTTCTCCGGCACCGTCGCCGACAACCTGCGCTACGGCAAAGTCGAGGCCTCCGACGACGAGATGTGGGCGGCGCTGCGGGTGGCCTGCGCCGATGAGTTCGTCGCCAAGCATCCGGACGGCTTGGAAATGCGGGTGGCTCAGGGCGGCGTCAACTTCTCCGGCGGACAACGCCAGCGGCTGGCGATCGCGCGGGCCGTGATCCGCAGGCCCGCCCTCTACCTGTTCGACGACGCACTCTCCGCACTGGACGTGCACACCGACGCAGTAGTCCGCGCGCGGCTGCACGACGTGGCCGCAGGCGCGACGGTGATGATTGTGGCGCAACGGATATCGACGGTCATCTCGGCCGATCAGATCGTCGTCCTCGACGACGGCCGCATCGTCGGTCTCGGAACCCACGACGAGCTGCTGGCCGGATGCGAGGCCTACCGGGAGTTCGCCGAGTCGCAGTCGGTGGGAGTACAACCATGACGGGCCCGATGCGCGGGGCCATGCGCATGCAGGAGGCGCCCGCCGAGCGCACCCGCGATTTCAAGAAATCGGCACTGCGACTCGTGCAGCGCCTCACCCCGCAACGGTGGCTGACCATCACCGTGATCCTGCTGTCGATCGCGGGCATCGGCATCGGCGTCATCGGGCCGCGAATTCTGGGGCATGCCACCGATCTGTTGTTCAACGGTGTCATCGGCCGTGGGTTGCCGGTCGGACTGACCAAAGAGCAGGCCATCGATGCGGCCCGCGCCCGCGGTGACGGCACCTTCGCCGACCTGCTGTCCGGGATGAACGTCATCCCCGGCCAAGGGGTGGACTTCGACGCGGTGGGCCGCACCCTGCTTCTCGCCCTGGCCTTGTATCTGGTTGCCGCCCTGCTGATCTGGGTCCAGGCCCGACTGCTCAACGTGGCCGTCCAGCGGACGATGGTGGCGCTGCGGTCCGATGTCGAGGACAAACTGCATCGGCTGCCGTTGGCGCACTTCGATTCCCGCCAGCGCGGTGAGCTGCTGAGCCGGGTCACCAACGACGTCGACAACATCCAGACCTCGGTGTCGATGACCATCAACCAGCTGCTGTCGTCGGCGCTGACGATCGTCGCCGTACTGGTGATGATGCTGACCATCTCGCCGCTGCTGGCGCTGCTGACGGTGCTGACGGTGCCGTTGTCGTTGTGGGCCATCCGGTCGATCACCCGCCGCTCCCAGAAACTGTTCGTCGCGCAGTGGCGCAACACCGGCAGGCTCAACGGCCATGTCGAAGAGACCTACAGCGGATTCACCGTCGTCAAGACCTTCGGTCACCGCGCCAGTGCCCAGGCGAAGTTCCGCGAATACAACGACGACGTGTTCCACGCCAGCTTCGGCGCGCAGTTCTTCTCCGGCCTGGTGGGCCCGGCCACGGCGTTCATCGGCAACCTGAGTTATGTGGCCGTCGCCGTCATCGGTGGCATCCAGGTGGCCACCGGGCAGATCACCCTCGGCAGCATGCAGGCGTTCATCCAGTATGTGCGGCAGTTCAATCAACCACTGGGCCAGCTGGCGTCGATGTTCAACACGCTGCAGTCCGGTATCGCGAGCGCGGAACGGGTTTTCGAGTTCCTCGACGAGCCCGAGGAGCGCGTCGACGGGCTCACGACGCTGCCTGCCGGTTCCGCCCCGCGCGTCGAATTCGATCACGTGTCGTTCAGCTATCGCGAGAACACACCCGTCATCGAGAACCTGTCGCTGATCGCCGAACCCGGCCACACGGTGGCCATCGTCGGACCGACCGGCGCAGGCAAGACCACGTTGGTGAACCTGTTGATGCGGTTCTACGAGGTCGATTCCGGACGCATCCTCATCGACGGTGTCGACACCGCGACCGTCAGCCGGGAATCACTGCGGTCGCGAATCGGCATGGTGCTGCAGGACACCTGGCTGTTCGGGGGCACCATCTACGAGAACATCGCCTACGGACGGCCCGACGCCACCGACGACGAGGTGATGGCGGCCGCCCAGGCGGCCTACGTCGACCGGTTCGTGCACATGCTCCCCAATGGCTACGACACCCGAGTCGACGACGACGGCGGCAAGATCAGTGCCGGTGAGAAGCAGTTGATCACGATCGCCCGGGCGTTCCTGGCGCAGCCACAGCTGCTGGTGCTCGACGAGGCGACGAGTTCGGTGGACACCCGCACGGAGTTGTTGATTCAGCACGCGATGGGTGAATTGCGGCGGAGCAGAACGAGTTTCATCATCGCCCACCGGCTCTCGACGATTCGTGACGCCGACCTCATCGTGGTGATGGACGGCGGAACGATCGTCGAGCACGGCACGCACGCGGAGCTGTTGGCCCGCGGCGGGGCGTACTGGGCGATGACCCAGGTCTGACGACGAGGCGGGGTGAGGTACGAGACCCGGGGGACCTGAAGACCCGAGCCTGGTCACCCGTCAGAGGTCGGGGCCCTGGGTCCGGAGCTCGTCGACCTCGGTCATCGCATTGCGCAGTTTGGCCAGCCATTCGTCGGCGTGCTCGCCGACGAGCTTGACCGACCACGCCAGCGCATCGGAACGGGACCGGGCGACGCCGGCGTCGACAAGGGTGTCGAGGACCTGGCGCTCCGGCTGCTTGAGCCGGGTCATCACCGGTACGGCGATGTGGGTGAACAGGATTCGTTCGGTGCCGTCGGGGGTGTCGACCTCCAGACCCCAGGACACCTTGCGGCCGAAGCGGTCCTGCGCCTCGTCGGCGATGCGGATGCGCTCTGCGCGCGTCTCCTCCCGGAATCGGGCGACGCGGCCCGAGGCCCGGGCGGTTGTCTCGGAATCTTCGGCAGGCAATTTGCCGATGACGGTGATCTCTTCGCGGTCGGCGACGACGGTCGGGTCGCCGTCGAACCAATCGGTGGGCAGGCGGCCGGCGAACCAGTCCCCCGCGTCGGAGGGGTCGGCTTGTTCGCGTCGGCCGTGTCGTGGATGGTGTCTCATGATTACATGATTACATCGTTACAAGCCTGATGGGGCGTGGTTCGCCGCGGGCGAACGCAGTTCAAGAGAGTGCCGTAGAGATGGTGACGTGGTGCCCAGGTCGACCGGCCTCAACGTTTGAGCAGTACCGCCGCCCCGCCACCGAGCACCAGGGCGATCAACAACACCGCCGCCCAGCCCGCACCGAACAGCCACCACACCGCGCCCAGCGCGATGAGGGCCGGGGAGGCGAGGAACAGCGCCATCCCGGGATGCTGCTTGACGACGGCGAAAGCGCTCTGCGCCCGCGCCCGGTCGATTTCCTTGCCGGCCATGTCACCAGAATGCCAGCTCAGCGCCAACCTGACGAGGCATTTCGTGGCTAGGCTGGATTTCGAGACACGTTGAACTTCCCCACGAACGTTCCAGAGCAGACGAGGAGATGTCCGTGACCGGACCGAACGCAGGCAGCTGGCAGCCGGACCCCGAAGGCCGATACGACTACCGCTGGTGGGATGGGCAGCAATGGACTGACCAGATTTCGCACCAGGGGCAGCCAGGCCAGGCACCACTGGGCGGCGGACCGCCCCCGGCCGCCGATCAGTTCTCCGCACCGTCAGGTCAGGCGTCGGCGGCGCAACCCCAGGCCGACTTCCAGACACCGCAGTCCTACGCCCCCCAACCCGCGGGCGACGGGTTCGCCGGGATCACCGGCGATCTGGTCGACGGGCGCTTCAGCGAGAAAGAATCCACCCCGATCGCCAATCAGAACATCAAGATGCTGCGGGTGCGTCTGGGCGAACCGTTCATGGCGCGGCAGGGGGCCATGGTCGCCTACCAAGGCAATGTCGAGTTCGGTTATGAAGGCAGCGGCGCCTCGAAGTTCCTCAAGAAGGCGTTGACCGGTGAGGGTCTGCCGTTGATGCGCTGCCAGGGCCAGGGCGATGTGTTCCTGGCCGACCAGTCCAACGACGTGCACCTGCTGCAGATCGCCAACTCCGGGCTGTCGGTCAGCGGCAAGAACGTCCTCGCGTTCTCCCACAGTCTCGACTGGAACATCGAGCGGGTGAAGGGCGGCAGCATGGCCGCCGGCGGACTGTTCAACACCACCTTCCGCGGTACCGGCTGGGTGGCGTTGACCACCGACGGGCCACCGGTGGTGCTCAACGCCGCCGAGGCACCCACCTTCGCCGACACCAACGCCGTGGTGGCGTGGTCGGCGAACCTGCAGACGCAGCTGAAGACCAGCTTCAAGGCGGGTGCGCTGATCGGTCGCGGATCCGGCGAAGCGGTGCAGGTGTCGTTCCACGGCAACGGCTTTGTGATCGTGCAGCCGTCAGAAGGTGCTCAGGTTCCGACCCACAGCCACTAGGCGCGGCGGGCGCGGAACAGCTTCGTCTCGCTCTTGACACCCTTGAGGTGCTTCCCCCCGGCAAAGGACCAGCTGAATCCGGGCGCGTCGCCGATGGCGTCGCGCGCGGACTCGGCGACCAGCACTGCACCCGGACGCGCTGCTCCGGTGACCCGGCTGGCCAGGTTCACCGGGCTGCCGAACCAGTCCCCGGTCCGGCTGACTGCCTCCCCGAACGCCAGACCCACCCGCAGCCGCGGGAAACCCTCGTCGGCCTGGGCGGCGTCGCACAGGTCGAGCAATGCCTCCAGCAGCAACACCGGGTCGGGGCAGACCAGCATCACCGCATCGCCGATGGTCTTGACCAGCCGCACCGGCGGCACGGCGACGTCGCGCGCCAGATCGGCCAGGTGGTTCGACAGCCGCTCGAGCTGCTCGGGTTCCACGGCCTCGCCGAGGCGGGTGAATCCGACCAGATCCGCGAACGCCACGGCAACGGTCCGCGCGCCGGGAAGTGGTGCGCCGGCGGCACGTTCGCTGGCACTGACGGCTTCGGTCTCCATCGAATGCCGCAGCTGCAGCAGCAGCATCTCGTGCACCAGATCACCGAGTAACGGCTCGACCTGCTCGACGAGGTGCTCCAGCTGCCGGGCGATGTCGAGCTCGGTGGCGCCGGGTTGCAGCACCGCCGCCAGCCCGGTGTAGCGCATCACCTCCGCCGCCGAGGCCAGCCCGTCGGCCAGCGTGCGCGACACCTGCACCAGGTTCTCGGGATCGAGGCCGAGATCAACGAATTTCTGTAGTGTGGCCGCGATTTCGCCGTCGGCGCGCAGATAGACGGCGGCATCGACATCTTCTACGCGGGGCAGACCAGCCGCCCGTTGCACGCGCTGCAGCAGCTGGAGATCCATACCGGTGCTCGCACTGATCTCGCGGGCCGAGACGTAGTGGCCGTTGTCGCCGAGAACCCGGCGCCCCGCCAACAGCATCGGCGAGAACGAGGCCCGAATCTGCGCGGCGGTGATGCCTTGGCCTTGCAGCCACTCGACGAGCTCGGCACGCTCATCGCGGGCACCGTCCGTCAAGCCGTCGAGCAGTCCGGAGTCGTCGTCCACCAGGTCAAGGTACCGCGCGCGCCGCCCGGACCGCCGGGGCGATCGACGGTGCCAGCAACTCGGCCATCTCCTCGGGACAGCGCAGCTCGACAGCGGTGGAGTCAGCGAACCGGTATGGCCTGCCCACCACGATGCCGGCGAATTGCTTTCGCATCCTTGACATCTCGGCGCGCACCGTCACCACGCGGGTGGGATCGCCATAGAGGTCGGTGGCCAGTTCGGGTGCCGAGCGACCGTCGGGGTTCAGCGCGAGGATCAGCAGGATCTCCGCGTGCCGCAGCGAGATGTCGTGGCGCCAACTGCCGAACTGACCGGTCATCTCCAGTACCGGCGCACCGGCGTTGCGGAGATCCAGCGTCACCCTGGCCACCGCAGGCGCCGGGTCGTCGTCCTGGGCCACCCGGACCAGCCACCCACCGGGCAGCACTTCGATATCGCACAGGCCCAGCGGCGGAATCCAGGCCCGCCCCGGCGCCACCCCCTCCGGGAGCAGGATCCGGTGGTGCAGCGGCAGCGAGTCCACCGCCGCCACCCACCCGTCCGCGTCGACCGCCAGGGCCGGCGCATGGATCCGCGCCATGATCGGGGCGGCGACGGTGCGGAGCCGGTTGAGGGAGCGGTCGTGCTGCTCGCGCAGGTGCGACTCGGCCAGTCGGGCCACCACGTCGACAAGGGCCACGGTGGTGGGATGCACGGTGGCGGCCGGACCGGAGACGTCGACAACACCGAGCACCTGCCCGGTACGGGGATCGCGGATGGGTGCGCCGGCACAGGTCCACGGATGGTGACTGCGCAGGTAGTGCTCGGCGCAGAACACCTGCACGGCGCGGTGCGATGCCAACGCGGTGCCGATGGCATTGGTGCCGACGGCGTTTTCGCCCCAGTGCGCGCCTTCGATGAATCCGAGCTTGTCGGCGTTGGCCAGCACCGACGTTGAGCCGGACCGCCACAGCACACGGCCCTTCGCATCGGCGACCACCAGGATGTTGTGCCCCTCGGCGACAAGGGATTCCAGCCCGCGTGACACTTCGTCGAGCACCGACATCAAACCAGACGACCGTCGCAGCGCGTCGACGGCACCGGCTTCCACCACCGGCGGGGCGGGCCGGTCGGGGTTGATGCCCTTGGCTTTCATGCGCTGCCAGGAGTCGCCGATGACCGAACGTGGACGCGCCGGCGCACGGATACCGGCCATCGTCGCGTCGTAGACGGCCGACATCAACCGCGCATAGCTGCGCGGATCTTCGCCGGCGGCTACGGCGGGCTCAGGCACAACAGATCCTTGCATTACCGCTGATTGTGCTCTCCGTCACAGCGAGATGCCAACTATCGGCGCCAAACCGACGTTCGGGCGCGAAAACCGCCGTTCTGAGCGCCCGAACGTTGGCTTCGGCGAGGTAGTCAACGCTGCCTTCAGATGGCCGGGTCGACCAGAACTTTCATCTTCTTACCGGCATGCAGCGCCTCGAAGCCCTCGTTGATCACGTCGTCGAGCGCGATGGAGCTCACCCAGCCGGTGGTGTCGTAGGAGCCTTGCGCCATCAACGCGATGACGGCCTCGAAGTCGGCAGCGGTGTAGCAGAGCGAACCCTGGATTCGCGACTCGTTCATCACCAGATTGAGCAGTGGAGTGGTCAGCGGCTTTTCGTAGATCGCCACGCTAACCATCGGTCGGCGGGCACCCACGCACGCCAGCGCCGTCTCCACGGCCGGCGCGACTCCGGCGGCGTCAAAGACCGCGTCGGCGCCTGCGCCGCCGGTGTGATCCGCGATGAACGCGGGCACGTCGACGGTGGTCGGATCGAGCGTGGTGGCACCGAGCGCCTCGATCGACGCCCGCCTGGTCGCCGACGGTTCGACGACGAAGACGTCCTCGACGCCCTTGCCGCGCAACGCGAACAAGAGCCCGATGCCGATCGGGCCCGCGCCGAACACCATCGAGGTGCCCTCTGCGTTGGGCTCGCCGAGCGTCGCGGCGTGGTAGGCCACCGACATCGGTTCGACCAGTGCGCCCAGTTCGAGTGACACGTTGTCGGGCAGCCGGTGCAGCATGTCGGTCGGCACGACGGTGTATTCGGCCATCCCGCCGTCGGACATCAGCCCGTGGAATCCGATCTGCTGACAGATGTTGTAGTTGCCCGCCCGGCACGGCCCGCAGTGCCCGCACCGGTACAGCGGCATGATGGCCACCCGGTCGCCCGCGGCGTAGTCGGTGACGCCCGCCCCGACGTCGGTGATGACACCGGAGAACTCGTGACCCAGGGTCAGCGGCATCCGCTGGCCGGTCAGCGGGTGGGGTTCGGTGGGAATGAAGATCGGCCCTGCGTAGTACTCGTGCAGGTCGGTGCCGCAGATGCCGTTGAAGCCGACCTTCACCTTGACGGTGCCTGGTCTTGGCGCGGGCTCCGCGACGTCTTCGACCTCGAGTTTGTTCGGCCCGTAATACACAGCTGCTCTCATATGGCCA
>JBEVFK010000053.1:0-23068 GCA_040512325.1 Mycobacterium sp.
GGCGGGGCTCGAACCCGCGACCAAGGGATTATGAGTCCCCGGCTCTAACCAACTGAGCTACCGCCCCTAGGCGCTTGCGCGCGGCACCTATGTTCGCATGCCACTGCAGCCGCCGACGAAAGTGACCCGATTAAGCAGAGACGCAGCTCCAGACACACGCCCGGAATGGAGTCCAGATCAGCTTGCCGACCTGGGACACCGCTTCTTCACGTCGGCGCCCGGTTAGATGACGACGACCATCGCGACCTGCTCGAGTTACTGTTGTGGTTCGGCACCGGTTACGCCACCGGCGACCCGATGCGCTGGAGCCCGGCAAAGTTGAACTGCTACTGCTGGATTGGCTTCCCCGCAAGGTCGTCGCGTCTGCCGATTATCTGGCCAAGGCACCCGACCTGCTGCGGGCGTTTGTCCGATTCGCCCATGCTGAAGTCGGCGTGCGCGCGGACTTGACCCTCGAGCCACTGACCGCGATCGATGAATGGGAACCGGAGTACCAGAAGAGCATTGGTTCGCCGCGACCGCAGGGCGCCTACGCCTTACTCGCCTCACTGGGCCTCGGCAGCCACGAAAACGAGGACGTCGGCCAACGCATCCTCCGCAACCTCGCTGCAGAGGTCGGCGGCGACGACCTCATGGATGCCGGGTACCGCACTGCCTGCCGGCGTCTGCTGTCCCGGGTCGCGGCCGGTGACGCCGAACTGTTTCGGCGGAAGTCGAAGGCGGACACCACCGCCGCGGTGGTGGTCTGGTTCGTCGGGAAGGTCAACCCACTTCTTCGGCGGCCAACACGTGCCCGGAATGCAGGTCAAAGAGTTGATGAGGTACTTCGGCCTCACGAGCGCATCCGAACGGGCCAAGAAGCTCCTGCGCGCCGGCCGATTCGGGTGCGACACCTACAACCTGAACCTTTGCGTCGAATGCCGGACCTCGACCCGTCGACGCTCGGTCATCGCGACTCGGGACCGCCTCCGGTCGATGGAGACCGGCCGCTGACGGACGGGTTCAAATTGTCGCGACTTGTCGCTCAGACGCGGGCAGAGGATGTGTCGGCACCCGGAGCTCCCCATGGCCCGAGATGGAACCGCCGTTCACTTACGCCGCGGCTCCAAGGTCCGCCTCAAAGACCTGACACCCGTCAATTATTGGCTTGAGCCGCAAAGGGTTTGAAATTCTCATCATTTGGCAATTTCTACCGACGTTAGTTTCACTGCTACGACGGATCGGACTGCGCATGATTGTCCTCGGCATCATCCTTCTATTGATCGGCTACTTCGCAGGGATCTCGATCCTGTACACCATCGGCGGCATCCTCGTCGTGGTCGGCGTTGTCTTGTGGATCCTCGGGGCCGTCGGCCGCCCGGTCGGTGGTCGAAAAGTCTGGTTCTAGTACCGCCGGTCAAGCCAGCGCTTGCTGAGTGCTGACCGGTTCCGCCAATCGACGCAGGTCCCGTAGCGCTTACGGGGCCTGCGTCGGCGTTTACTCCCAGGTTGCCTGAATGGCCAGGACGGCAATGTCGTCATCCGGGGAGAGCTTCGGCATCAACGTCGCCAGCTCGTCGACAATGCCCACGGCGCCCAGGGTGGCGCGTTCCAGCGCGAACGCGGCCAGCGCCTCTTCGTCGAAGGCGTTCGGGCCGCGCTGGGCTTCGATGATCCCGTCGGTGTAGAACAACAGGGTCTGGCCGCGGCGCAGGTGCACCTTGCAGGAGTGGAAGGTGGCATTGGGCGTCGCGCCCACCAGCATCCCCTGGCGAGACCGCACCGGATCCACGGTCGCCGAGACCGGATCGAGCAGGAGTGCCGGCGGATGACCGCCCGTGGCGACCGTCATCTCCACCCCGTCACCGTCGGCGTGCGGCTCGAACGTGCCCAACAGAACCGTGCAGAACCGGCGGCGCCCGGACTCGCGCAGCATCACCGTGTTCAGTTCGGCGAGCGCCTCAGTCGGATCGCTGTAATGCAGGGCCAAAGAGCGCAAGGTGTACCGAATCAACGACGTCGCCACGGCGGCGTCGGCGCCGTGGCCCTCCACGTCTCCGATGAAGAACGCCCACCGATTGCCGCCGACTGAGAAGACGTCGTAGAAATCGCCCCCCACCTCTCGGGGTGATGCCGGGTGGTAGTGCGCCGAGAGGGTCAAGCCGTCGATGATCGGTAGCGACGGCGGCAGCAATGTCCGCTGCAACACCGAGGCGTACTCCTCGATCAGATCTCGATCATGTTCGGCGAAGTCTCTGTCGCGCAGCGCGCTATCACGATCGAGTTCGGCATCATCACGCTTCACTTCAGCCTGATCACGCTCGAGACGCGCGTGGTCGCGAGCCACCTCAGCGCTGTCGCGGTCCTGCTGGGCGTCGTCGCGCGCGTACTCCGCGGCATCCCGCAGCCCCCGCTCGACATTCAGCGAGTCCAGCAGTGAACGCCGCAACTCGAGCTGCTCCATGACGACCGCAGCCAGGTCTTCGAGCATGGTCAGTTGCTCGTCAGAGGGGGTGCGGGCAATGGTGTCCATGACCGCAACCGTGCCCAGCCGATGCCCGTCGAACGTCACCAAGGGTGCACCCACGTAGAACCGCACCTGGTGCGCTTGCACGAACCGGTTGTCGGCGGTGCGGGGATCCGTCAGTGCGTCTTCCACCACGTACGGGCTGTCGCCCAGGATGGCCGTCAGGCACAAGCCGGCGTCCGGCGCGGCCTGCTGCTCGCTCTTGTCGAGGCCGTGGACGGCCATGAACCAGATGCGGTCAGTGTCGACAATCGAGATCGCCGCCATCGGCGCATCGAACAGCCGGGCGGCGAGCCCCGCGATACGGGCGAAACCGCGATCTGGCGGCGTGTCCAGAATGCGGTAGCGCTCCACCGCGTGCACCCGTGCGACGTCGCGCACCAGGTCCGCATTGTTGTCGGAAATGTCGTCCACCCCGCGAGTTAACGGATCTTGGCGACGCCGACCTCGAACGGGCTCGCCGAGGCCAGTTGCCAAGATCCTGCCAGGCACTTCGCGCCGTGTCGTGCACGGACGCACGTGGCAAATACCCGGCCCGCCGCCACCAAAAACCTCACACTTCGGCGGTGGCGGTACGGCCGGTAGTACGCGGCGGTCCGCAAATATCGAATTTCCGTCAAGTTTCGGTTGGACCGCTGGTGAGCGCGCGATCTGCGCAACGCACGTCAATTCCGGCACCCCGACAGCGAAATCTGGATCAGATGCCCAATTGGGTTCAACCGCGGTAAGCTCCGTGCATCCACTGCTGTTCAGCCAAGATGCGGCAGTGTTGCCCCGAGGAGGTACGGATGAGTGCCGAGGCCCTGTTGCCGATACCGGTGGAGTTACCACTCTCCCCCGACGTCGTGACTGTCGACTACGTCCGCGGCATGGAGCGCCTGCTGCAGGCGGTCCAGGAACTCTCGCTCGCGCGCACCCTCGACGACATCCAGCGCATCGTCCGGACCGCCGCGCGTGAACTGACCGGCTGTGACGGCGCCACCTTCGTTCTGCGCGACAACGGCAAGTGCTACTACGCCGACGAGGACGCGATCGCGCCGCTGTGGAAGGGCAGCCGCTTCCCCATGGAGATCTGCATCAGCGGCTGGGCGATGCTCAACCGCGAAGCCGCGGTGATCCCGGACATCTACCTCGACTCGCGCATCCCGCACGCCGCCTACCGCCCCACGTTCGTCAAGAGCCTGGTGATGGTGCCGATCCGCAAGCTCGATCCCGTCGGTGCGATCGGTAACTACTGGAGCTACGAGCGGCAGCCGACGGAGCAGGAAGTCTCCCTGCTACAAGCTCTCGCCAACGCGACCTCCATCGCCATGGAGAACGTGCAGATCCTCGGCGAACTGGAACAGCGGGTGCTCGACCGCACCGTCGAACTCGAGAACGCCAACGAGGAGATCCGCAAGCTTTCCGTCACCGATGAGATGACCGGCATCAAGAACCGCCGCGGCTTCTACCTGTTGGCCGAACCCGCGCTTGCCGCCGCACGCCGAGACGGTCGCAGCTGCCTGTTGGCCTTCATCGACGTCGACGGCCTCAAGCAGGTCAACGACGGCAAGGGCCACGGTGTCGGCGATTCCCTGATCATCGATGTTGCGCACGTTTTGCGGACCTCGCTGCGCCGCTCCGACATCCTGGCGCGCCTGGGCGGTGACGAGTTCTGCGTGCTGGTCACCGATCCCGAAGCCGACCCCGGCACCCTACGCCTCCGGCTACTCGAGGCGTTGCGCGATTTCAACGACACCCAGGATCGCCCGTACACCATCTCCGCCAGCATCGGCCTGACGCAGATTCCCTCCACCGACACCACGACCATCGACGAGCTGCTCGCGCTCGCCGATGGCCTGATGTACGAACAGAAGCGGGCCAGGATCGCCTAGTTGCAGGCTCCCCCGTTGACCCATCGCCCGTTGTAGCTCACACAGCCGGTGACGCCCGGCGGCGGGGGCGGGTCATACGGCATCGGTGCGTAGTACGCGGGCGGCGGAATGTAGGGCGCGACGGCATCGGAGAGATTGGTGCAGCCGCTCACCTGCACTCGCCGTCCAACGCTGGCGCACACATCAGCGTTCGCGACACCGGTGGGAACGATGATCAAGATGGCGCCGGGAATGGCGGCGACGGCCAACGCACTTGCTGCCGCGACAGTCCAGGAGCGGGTCCAGGTAGTCATATCCGAAATCCCCTAGCCCATTGCCGGTTCAGGCAGGTCGCAACGGCTCCGCAGCTCGGTGAGGGGCCCGCGAATGCCGGTGATCTCCATTTCGACCTGCGGATTGGCTTCCATGTAGGTCTTGACGCGGCCCTGAACTTCCTCGGTGGGCTCGCCGCGAAGGCTGGTGAAGAAGTTGTTCACGTCAGGATGGGTGAACAGGTAGTTGCCCATCGCGGTCCCGACCACACCTGAGGCCACCGCGAGATCCGCAGCGGTACAACCGGGCGGCGGCAACACGGGTGCCGGCGGAAGAGGTTCAGCGAAAGCCACTGCGGCACTTCCCAACAACACTGCACCGGCCATGACGCCAGTACCGATGATTCCCACCAGTGCGCTACGCACGGTATGTCCTGGCATCAACATGGCCTCAGTTCCTTGTTCGGTTGTTCCGTCGGTAGACGGCGATCGATCCGTCAACCTAACCACAACCACGGCATTGTCCGGACAAAAGATTCAAAATGATACGGAGAACCGCTTTCTCGCGTAGTGAGCTTGACTGCCGAGAGGCCTATCGGCGCCCCTACCCGACCCGGACGGAGTAGCGTGGCGGCACACCAGAACCAGGCAGTGGTCCTGTGGCAGGTCAGCTCAAGGAGCCGACATCGTCATGATCATGGCCGATGCCGTGGGCACCCGGAACCTCGTAACATCCTGGATATCAAGGCATTTCATTCCGAACTCGTCCGTCTCTCGGTGGCCTTGCGCCTCGGCCAGGTTCAGAGCCGAGGACGCGTGATCGGACCCTCCGGCGTAACGGCACCGCGCCGCAACTCGATAAGCTGACAGGACCCGATTGAGTACGACCGGGTGCACATCGTCCGACGCATCAATAGATGAGGGGTGACAGATGAAGATGAGAAAGGCCGCCGCCACGGCGGCAATGGCAGGTGCACTGGGTATCACCGCCCTCGGATTTGGCGCCGGTACCGCCGTCGCGGGTCCTGACTACTGGGTTCCCCAACCTCCGCCACCGGGGCACATCGGACAGTGGGTCGGTGTGCCGCCCGGTCAGATCAGCCACATCGTCGGGGTTCCGCCCGGGCACTGGGACAAGCCATGGAAGTGGCTGAAGTAAGCGCTCGGTCGATATCGGATATCGAGAGCTAGTCCTTCGGCTTCTTGTTGCCGTTCCCGTTTCCCTTGTTGCCGTTGCCATTTCCGTTGTTGGCCCGCTGCTGGGGCGGTGGGGGCGCCTGCTCGACCACCGGAGCCGGCGCGGGTGGCGGCGCCGACGATGGCGGAACTGCCGCCGGAATGACCGGTGGGGCCACCACCGGCGTGCTGGTGCCGACCGATTCTGTCGGCTGCGTGGTCGACGACGGATCCATGGCGAACGCCAGCGCCGTGACCGACAGCGCAACCAACACCGCTGCCGCGCCGGCCACTTTCCGGGTGCGCGTCGAGAGGCGCCGGCGGCGCGGCGGCGGAATGACGTAGGTCGCCGACGGCGGGAACTGCTGCGCATCGAGCACTCTGGTGGGCGGCCGCACCTGCGCAACCGGCGTGGGCACGGGACCGGACGGTCCCACGTCTCCCCCGTTCAACGCAGCCCACATGGCGTCGGCACTGTCGAACCGTCGTGACGGATCCCGTGACATCGCCGTCTCGATCACCTCGACCAGGCGGGGATCGGCATCGGGACGCAACACCGACACCGGCGGCGGTTGCCCCTCCACGATCGCGTGCGCCAACGGAGCGATGTCCTCCTGGGTGTACGGCTTACGCCCGGTAAGTGCCTCATATCCGACCACGCCGGCCGCGTACAGATCGTCTGCGACCGACGCCGGCTTACCCGCGATCCGGTCGGGACTCAGGTAGGCCAGGGTCCCGATGATCTGACCCGTCGTCGTGTGTACGGATCCGGGAGCCTTGACGATGCCGAAGTCAGCGACCTTCATGGTCCCTGTCGGTGTCGGCAGAATATTGCCCGGCTTGATATCCCGGTGCAACATCCCCGCCTCATGAGCAAGGGACAGCGCAGACAGCACACTGCCCAACGCGGTATACACCTGCTCCTGAGGCAGCGGACCGAGCGCGATCTGGTCGCCCAGAGTATTGCCGGGCAACCGCTCCATCACAATGAACGGCGTTCCCTCGTGATCGCCGAAGTCATACACCCCAACGATATTCGGGTGATTCAACCCCGCGGCAGCGCACGCCTCGATCTTGAAGCGTTCACGGATGTCGGCTTGCGCACTCAATCCCGGATAGAGCAGCTTGACGGCCACTGCCCGGTTCAACCGGGTATCCCAGGCGTCACGAACTTCGGCCATCCCGCCGAAGCCCAGGACGTCCCGAAGCTCGTAGCGGCCGCCGAAGAGCCCGGGACTTTCCATGGCGCCTAGATTAGCCGTAATTCGGACCCCGCAAACCCCCGCTCACCTGGGCGCCTGACCTACAGCTGGGCCCAGACCGATTTCGTCTTCAGGTAGGCATCGATGCCTTCCTGACCGAATTCGGCGCCCCAGCCGGACTGCTTGTAACCCCCGAAGGGAACGGCGTGGTCGAACACCAACTGGCAGTTGATGGTGACGGTGCCGGCCTGCAGACGCTTGCCGAGCCGATGCGCGCGGCTGAGGTTGTTGGTCCACGCGGTGGCGGCCAGCCCATAAGTGGTGTCGTTGGCCATGGCGACGGCTTGGTCATCGTCGTCGAACGGCAGCACCGTCACCACCGGGCCGAAGATCTCCTCGCGATACAGCCGCATGCTGGGATCGACTCCTGTCAGCACGGTCGGGTGAACGAAGTAACCCTTGCGGTCCAGCCGGTGTCCGCCGGTGACCACCTCGACGCCATCGGCCTTGCCCTCGTCGATGTAGCCCATGACACGGGTGAGCTGCTTGGCACTGATCAACGGGCCGCTCATGCACCCTTCTTCATCCGGGCCACCCAGCTTGACGAAATTGGCCATGTTCGCGATGCCCTCGACCACTTGGTCGTAGACCCCACGCTGGACAAAGATCCGCGAGCCACAGACACAGCCCTGCCCGGAGTGGACGAAGATGCCCATCGACGCCATGAAGATGGCCTTGTCGAGATCAGCGTCGTCGTAGATCAGCACGGGCGACTTGCCGCCGAGCTCCAGCATGACCTTTTTGAGGTTGCCCGCGGAGGCCCGCACGATCTCCTTGCCGATCTCCGTCGACCCGGTGAACGCGACCTTTTCGACGTCGGGGTGGGCGGTGATGGCCGCACCCGCGGTATGGCCGTAGCCGGTCAGCAGATTCACCACACCGTCGGGCACCCCGGCTTGCGCGATGAGGCGGGTGAGCAGCAGGGCTGAGAGCGGTGTCTCCTCAGCGGGCTTGACGACCATGCTGCAGCCGGCGGCCAGTGCAGGCGCCAGCTTGGCGCAGGCGTTGAAGATCGGTCCGTTCCACGGGAAGATAAGGCCCACAACGCCGTACGGCTCTTTGAGGGTGTAGGTGTGCATGTCGACCCAGGTGTCGGTCGCAATGCCCGCGGTCTTCACGTCGTAGGCGTTGCCGCTGATCTTGGTGCACCAGCCCGCGTAGTACCGGAAGAACTCGGCGCAGTTGGGCAGGCCCAGCGTCGCTTGGTACAGCGGCATGCCGGTGTTCAGCGAGTCGAGCTGGGCGAGCTCGTCGGCGTGCTCGTCGATGAGGTCGGCGATCTTCCACATGATCTTGGCGCGGTCGCGCCCTGGCAGCTCAGACCACACCCCCGCTTCGAAGGCGGCCTTGGCGCGGGCGACCGCTTCGTCGACGGCTTCGGCGCCGCAGTCGGTGAACTCGGTGATCTGCTCTTCCGTCACCGGGTTGATGATCGAAATGACGTCACCGGTTCCGGGGCGCTCACGGATCTCGTCCAATACCGACTGCAGCGTCATTCGATGACCTCTCATTGCTCTCGCGGGATGCAAAATGCTGAGCACCTGCTTAGCACCCGTGGACCTGCGAGGTCAAGATCCGGGTCGCTCGACACACCCGCGCCTTTCCGCGGCAGGCCCCTCTGGCACGCGTCATGATTCGATGACGCGCCAAGAACGACAACACCGCGTCGCACGCGAGGCCGGATGTCGACCTACCCGATGAGGGCAACTCCGGAACATTAGGCGTTCCTGCACCGTAGATGCTGATCTAATAAGCTTCGAGTACCGCAATCGCGGATCCCGTGTGAGGAGTGGCCGTTGTCCGACATTCGCATCAAAGATGCCGCCGCCCTGCTCGGTGTCAGCGATGACACCGTGCGCCGGTGGATCGACAGCGGCAGCCTCACCGCCGAAAAAGACGACGCGGGACGAAAAGTCATCGCCGGCGAAGTACTAGCCGAGTTCGCCCGGGAACACGCGGCGCCACCACCGGATCCGCTGGGCGTCTCGAGTTCGGCGCGCAACCGCCTCGTCGGCCTGGTGACGCGGGTGAACGCCGACGGCGTGATGGCCGAAGTGCAGATGCAGTGCGGCCCGTTCACCGTCGTCTCGCTCATGAGCAGCGAGTCGGCCACTCAACTGGGCCTGGAGCCGGGCAAGTTGGCCGTCGCCGTCGTCAAAGCCACCAACGTCATCGTGGAAACTCCGAAAGGAAGTTCATGAATCGCGCGTTGAGTCTTGCTGTCGTGGCACTCGGCGCCACGGCACTGGTGGCCGGCTGTTCCCGATCGGGCACCGAGCCGGCGTCGTCGTCCTCCTCGGCGGCCGAGTCGACGTCCGCTGAGGGCGCCACCGGTGAGATCACGGTCTTCGCCGCGGCGTCCCTGAAGTCCACCTTCACCGAACTCGGCGCCCAGCTCGAAGCGGCGAACCCCGGAACCAAGGTCAACCTGAACTTCGCCGGCTCGTCGGATCTCGTCACGCAGCTCGCCCAGGGCGCACCCGGTGACGTGTTCGCCTCGGCTGACGAGAAGAACATGACCAAGGCGGTCGACGGCGACCTGGTGGCCGGCGAGCCGGTGGACTTCGCCACCAACACGCTGACCATCGTCACCGCGCCGGGAAACCCGAAAGGCATTGCCTCCTTTGCCGATCTGGCCAAGCCCGACACCTCGGTGGTGGTGTGCGCACCCCAGGTGCCGTGCGGCTCGGCCACCGAGAAGGTCGAAGAAGCCACCGGGGTGACGCTGGCACCGGTCAGTGAAGAGTCCGCCGTCACCGACGTGCTCGGCAAGATCACCTCCGGACAGGCCGATGCCGGTCTGGTCTACGTCACCGACGCCAAGGGCGCCGGCGACAAGGTGACCGAGGTGCCGTTCCTCGAGTCCAGCGGCGCGGTGAACACCTACCCGATCGCGGTGCTCGCCGCGTCGGCGAACTCGACCACCGCCCAGACGTTCGTCGACTTCGTGACCGGGCCGGAAGGCCAGAAAGTGTTGTCAGAGGCAGGTTTCGCCGCGCCATGAGAACACGGCGGGCCGGTGGGCTGATCCAGGTCGGCTTACCGGCCTGGCTCTACCTGCCCGCAGCCGTCGGGGCGCTGTTCGTCATCGTGCCGTTGGTGGCGATCCTGCTCAAGATCGACTGGGTGAATTTCATCCCGCTGATCACCTCGGAATCCTCCCGCGCCGCATTGCTTCTGAGCCTCGAGACCGCCGGCGCGAGCACCGTGGTGTGCGTGCTGATCGGGGTGCCGATGGCGGTGGTACTGGCGCGCGGCCGATTCCCCGGCCAGTCGGTGCTGCGCGCCCTGGTGCTGCTGCCGCTGGTGCTGCCACCGGTGGTCGGCGGCATCGCCCTGCTCTACACCTTCGGCCGCCAGGGCCTGCTGGGACAGTACTTCGAGATGTTCGGCATCCGGATCGCGTTCTCCACCACGGCCGTCGTGCTCGCGCAGTCCTTTGTCTCGCTGCCGTTTCTCGTGGTCAGCCTGGAAGGGGCGATGCGTTCGGCCGGCAACCAGTACGAGAACATCGCCGCCATGCTCGGCGCCCGGCCCACCACGGTATTGCGGACGGTGACGCTGCCGCTGGTGCTGCCCGGCCTGCTGTCCGGGGCGGTGCTCGCGTTCGCCCGTTCGCTCGGCGAGTTCGGCGCCACCTTGACCTTCGCCGGATCGCTGCAGGGGGTGACGCGCACGCTGCCGCTGGAGATCTACCTGCAACGCGAAACCGATCCCGATGCCGCCGTCGCACTTTCACTACTGCTGATCGTGGTCGCCGGGATCATCGTCATCGCGTCGGCGTCGCGGCGGCCGGCGGGCCCGTTGTGAGCCGGCTGGAGTTACGCGCCCGCGTCGAACACCGCGACGCAGACTTCGAGCTGGCTCTCGACGACGGTGATGTGCTGGCTGTCCTCGGGCCCAACGGCGCGGGTAAATCGACGCTGCTGGCGTTGATCGCCGGCCTGTTGCGACCCGACGACGGCCGCATCGTCCTCGGTGACACCGTGGTCACCGACACTGCCACCGGCGCCTTCGTGCCCCCGCACGCGCGCGGCGTCGCCATGCTCGCCCAACAAGCCCTGTTGTTCCCGCATCTGACCGTGGCCGCCAATGTCGCCTACGCGCCGCGTTGTAGAGGCGAAAGTCGTTCGCAGGCAGCCACTACGGCCCACCGGTGGTTGCGGGAGGTCGATGCCGACCACCTCGCCGACCGCAAACCCGCTCAACTGTCCGGCGGCCAGGCCCAACGTGTTGCGGTCGCCCGCGCCTTGGCCGCCGAGCCTCAGGTGCTGCTGCTCGACGAACCGCTGGCCGCCCTCGACGTCACTGCCGCCCCTGCCGTACGGCGACTGCTGCGCGAGATTCTGCGCGCTGACCGGCGGACCGCGGTGCTCGTCACCCACGACCTGCTCGACGCGCTCGCGATCGCCAACAAGGTGATCATCGTCGAGGGCGGGCGGATCGTCGAGAGCGGCCCCGTGCGCCAGATCCTGACCTCCCCGCGCAGCGACTTCGCCGCCCGGATCGCCGGGGTGAATCTGATCTCCGGTGTCACCGTCGAGCCCGGCCTGCTGCGAACAGCTTGGGGAGCAACGGTATCGGGCACCGGGACGGCTGCCGTCGGCAGTGCGACCGTCGCGTTGTTCCAGCCGGCGGCGGTGTCGGTGCACCTGGACGCGCCGCACGCCAGTCCCCGTAACGTCATCGCCGCGACCATTGCCGACGTGGACCTCCACGGCAACACCGTCCGCGTCCGGGGCATGGCTCAGCCCGACGGCAGTACCGGACTGGCCGCCGACGTCACCGCCGCGGCGGTCGCCGATCTGGACCTGGCACCGGGACGAGACGTCTATTTCGTGGTGAAGGCGCAGGAAGTGCAGTTATTTCCCGCACTGGACCCACCCCAAACGTAGTTGCATACGGTAACTTCACCGTTCGGATACGCAGACGGGAAGAGTTGATCAGGGAAGGCACTGGCGGTGGAACAACAGATTCCGCGCGGATATCCGCTGCGCTCGACTCTGTTGGACGGGGTGCTGACGGTGACACTGCCGTTGTCCGAGGACGGTCTGCTGCCGATGGCGGCCTGCGAGGAACTCGGTGCGCTGCTGACCTCGCCACCCCGCGGAGCGCAGGTCCTGGTTCTCGAATCCCTGGGCACCGCCTTCTGCCTCGGCCGGGAGCATGAGCACGACCGACCGGCCGCTGTCCCCGAAGCGTTGCGGAGCACCACCTTGATGTCGGTGGCCAAAGTGCACGGCGACGCGGCGGGATTCGGTGTCGGACTCGCCGCCCTGTGCGATTATGCGATCGCGGCGCCGACAGCCCGCTTCTCCTTTCCCGGAATCGCCATCAGTCTGGCGCCGGTCCGGACCCCGGCGTGGTTACCGCAACTGGTCGGGCGGCGGGAAGCGTTCCGGCTGACCACAACCGGTGCCACCATCTCGGCGGTTGAAGCCGAAGCGCTGGGCCTGCTGACCGGGGTTGCCGCCGTGGATGACCTGGACGCCCAAACCGGCGCCATCGTGGAGACACTTCGACGCCGAGGCCTCCTCAGAGGCTGATGTAGACCGACTTGGTGTTGAAGTACTCTTCGATACCCTTCTTACCCCGCTCGCCGCCCCAGCCCGACTGCTTGTGACCGCAGATCGGCATCGACGGGTCTGACCCCAGCGCACAGTTCACCCAAAGTTGGCCGCCGCGAAGCGCGTTGGCGACACGATGAGCGCGACTGAGGTTCTCGGTCCAGATGGACCCCGCGAGCCCGTACTCGGTGTCGTTGGCGGCGGCGATGGCCTCCTCCTCCTCGTCGAAGGGGATGACACAGCCCACCGGTCCGAAGATCTCCTCGCGGATGAGCCGCATATCGGGAGTGGTGTTGGTGACGATGGTGGCCTCGTAGAAGTAACCGCGACGGTCCATCTGCTTGCCGCCGGTGATCACCTGGGCGCCGCCGGCCACGCCGTCGTTGACGATGCCTTCCACCCGGGTGCGCTGCTTCTCGCTGATCAGCGGCCCGAGAACGGAATTGGGGTCGTCATTGCCGCCCATCGGCAGCATCTGAGCGAACGCGGCCAGGCCGTCGACCACCTGGTCGTAGATGCCGCGCTGGACGTACATGCGCGAGGTGCACGAGCAGTTCTGGCCCGACCCGGCCAGCAGGCCCATGCCCGCACCCATGATGGCTTTGTCGAGGTTTGCGTCGTCGAACATGATCAGCGGGGACTTGCCGCCCAATTCGAGCGTCAGCCGTTTGAGGTTGCCTGCCGCCGCCTTGACGATCAGCCGGCCGACCTCCGTCGACCCGGTGAACGAGATCTTGTCGACGTCGGGATGCGCGGTGAGCGCGGCACCGGTGGTCTCGCCGTAGCCGGTGATGACATTCAGCACGCCGTCGGGCAGTCCGGCCTCGCGGAAGATCTCCTCGAGCTTGAGCGCCGTGAGCGGCGTTTCCTCGGCGGGCTTGAGGACGGCGCTGCACCCTGCTGCGAGGGCGGGCGCGACCTTGAGCATCGCGACGAAGAACGGTCCGTTCCACGGGATGATGAGGCCGACGACGCCGACCGGCTCGAGCTGGGTGAAGGTGTGGTAGTTCTCGTAATGACCGAGCAGGCCGTCGGAGACGAGATTGCTTGACTCACCGTGGATCTTGCCCACCCAGCCCGCATAGTAGATCAGCATCTCGACCGAGACCTTGATGATCTGACTCGCGCCCATCGCGGTCATGCCGTTGTCGCGGGACTCGAGCTCGGCCAGCTCGTCGGCGCGCCTCTTGATGATCTCCGCGGCGCGGAACAGCACCTCGGCGCGGTGCGCGGCGGGCAGTTTGCGCCACACCCCCGACTCGAAGGTCTCGCGGGCCCGGGCCACCGCCGCGTCGACGGTCGCCTGGTCGGAGTCGATGACCTCGGCGATCTGCTCCTCGGTGGACGGATTGAAAACCGGAATGGTCCCCGAGCTCGTAGTCAATGTCCCTCATCCTCCGGTTGGGCCTACCCTCTGGTTATGCGCTTAACCGAGTTGAGGTTACGCGGATAACCGGGCATCGTCCAGGTTTCTTCGGGACTTCGGCGCGCTCGCGACCGCTGACCGACCTCAATCGCGCCGAGATCCCGTCTAGGTGGACGCCCGCACCACCAGGCGGGCGATGTCGGACGGCTGAGGCGGTGGCGGGGCGGGATAGCCCAACTCCGTCAGCACCGCAGCGATCGCGGCGTCGGCGACCGCGGTGGGATCGAACTGCACGGTGGTCAACGGCGGTGAACTGATCGCCCCCATGGGATTGGCGTCCACCCCGATCACGGCGAGATCGTCCGGGCACCGCAGGCCGGCTTCGCGAATCCCGTACAACACCAGGCAGGCGATCTCGTCGCTCTGCGCGCACACCGCGGTCACGCCGTCGCGGACCCACCCGGCGGCCACCGCGGCGGCATTGTCGACGGTGACATCGTCCACACTCAGCGGCTCGAGGCCGTGTGACTGCGCCGCCCGGGCAATGCCGTCAAGCCAATAGTCGCCCAGCGCATGCCATTTGGCGACCCCGGTATAGGCGAAAGCGAGCTTGCGGTGTCCGCGCTCCACCAGATGCGCCACGCGGATCGCCCCCACCGACAGGTGCGGATCGCCCAGTGCGGGCAGCACCCCGATCTCGATATGGGGCACGTTCGCGGCGCGGACGGCATGGGCTGCCCCACCGCTGAGCGGGAAGAGGCTGGTGACCGCGATCGGGTTCAAGTTGTGAATCGCATCGACGACGTGTTGATCGTCTTCGGTCTCGAAGATCTGCACCTGCAGTAGCCCCAGGCGGGCCAGCTCGGTGGTCATCCGGCTGCCCGCCTGCATCGGCATCTCCCCGACCGCCACGCGCGGCACCACATAGAGCACCACACCGCTCTTGCCGCGCGCGAGGTTCTGGGCGGCGAAGTTCGGCCGGTACCCCAACTGCGCGGCGGCGCGCTCGACGGCTTCGGTGGTACGCAACGAAATTCGCTTGCCTTCGGTCTTGTTCAGCACATAGCTGACCGTCGCCGTCGACACCTGGGCCAACCGGGCCACGTCGGCGGTGGTGGGACGCGAGGTCTTGTCGACGTTCACGCGACTCTCCTCCACACTCCTGAACCGACCATCCCTCATGGTGGCACGACCGGCACGCCACGCGCGCCCCGCCACACATAGAGTCGCAGCCATGGCGGACCCGACGCACGAGCAGGTGATCCGCGTAGTCGCGGCGGTGATCGTCGATGACCAGGGCCGCGTGCTCCTGGTCAGGAAGCGCGGCACGACGGCCTTCATGCAGCCCGGCGGCAAGGTCGATCCCGGCGAATCCGCACTCGAGGCACTCCAGCGTGAACTCGCCGAGGAGCTCGATGTGGTGGTCCCGGCGGCGCAGATCCGTGCGCTCGGCCGCCATGTCGCCGCGGCCGCCAACGAACCCGATCATCTGGTCGACGCCGACCTGTTCATGGTGACCCTCGACGGTGAGCCCCGGGCAGCGGCGGAGATCGACCAGATCGCATGGATCGATCCGGCAGCACCGGGTGACATCGAACTGGCACCGCTGACACAGCAGGCGGTGTTCACCCTCCTGCGCAGTTGAAAGCGACTGTCCAGCACGGCAGCTACGATTGACCACCGTGACCGCCGTCAATCACGCAGAACCAGTCCGGGTGGCCCGGCTGCTCGACGCCCAGGACAAGGCGGCCCGGCTGTTCGACGAGATCAACGCCCGCGAACTCGTGCGCGCAGGCGTCGGCGAACGGGCGCTCTCCGACGAGATCCGCGACCTGGCCAACGACATGTTCGGGATCACCAAACACTGGCACAAACGCATCGTGCGATCCGGGGAGAACACGCTGGAAACCGCGCGCGACAATCCACCGGACCGGGTGATCGGCGACGACGACATCGTGTTCCTGGATTTCGGACCGCTGTTCGAGGAGTGGGAAGCCGACTTCGGCCGCACCTACGTGCTGGGCGACGATCCGGTGAAACTGGCGATCCGAGACGACCTGCCGAAGGTCTGGGACGCCGCCCGCGCCCACTTCGACGCCCACCCCGACATCACCGGCGACGAGCTGTTCGACTACGTGACCGCGCTGAGCCGCGAGCACGGCTGGGAGTTCGGCGGTGCGATCGCCGGCCATCTGGTGGGCGAATTCCCGCACGAGAAGATCGACGGCGCCGAGATCGACTCCTACGTGGCACCGGGCTCACACCTGCCCATGCGACGAAAAGACCGCTCCGGCAGGGTCTGTCACTGGATCCTGGAGGTGCACCTGGTGGACCGGGATCGTCGCTTCGGGGGTTTCCACGAGGAACTGCTCGACCTGCCCTGAGTGGTCTAGGCGGCCAGGTGATTCCACGCCTCGGCCAGCTCGCACCACGGTCCGGTCGCGACCACCTGCCCGTCGACGAGCACCACCACGCGGTCGGCCTGCGCCAGCGCCGCCCGCTTCGAGGTGGCACCGAGCACGGTGATGCCGCGCGCCCGCAGCCCCGCCCACAACTCCACCTCGGTGGCCGCGTCGAGAGCACTGGAGATGTCATCGGCGAGAAGCAGTTCCGGCTCGATCGCCAGTGCCCGGGCCAGGGCGAGCCGCTGCACCTGACCACCGGACAGCCGTACCCCCCGGTGCCCCACGACAGCGTCGACCCCACCCGCGTCGGCGATATCCGGCGCGAGTCGTGCATCGGTGATGGCCTGCTCGATCTTGCGGTCGTGGTCGAGGCGCACGTTGTCGGCGAAGGTCCCCGACAGCACCCGGGGCACCTGCGCGACGTAGGCCACCTGTCCGGGCCGCAGGAAGGTCTGGGCATCGACGATGGCCGCTCCGTTCCAGCTGATCTGGCCGGTGTGTCCCACCAGGCCGCACAACGCCGACAACAGGCTCGATTTCCCGGAGCCGACCTGGCCGAGCAGCAGGACCAGTTCGCCGGCCTCGACCGTCAGGTCGACGCCGCTGACGCCACGGGTGCCGTCGTCGTGCACAGCGCTGACATTGCGAAGCTCGAGGGTTTGCAACGGAATTCGCGGTGCAGGCACCGGACGCGGTGCGGTGCCTGCGATCACGTCGACCCCGGCAGGCACGTCCATCAGGTCGGCGCCGCCGGCGAAGCGACTGGTCGCCTGCTGCCACGCCCTGGTGCCGGGTGCCTCGGTGACCACCGCGCCGGCGACGCTGCCGAAGTAGTCGAAACCTGCTACCGCTCCCGAAACCAGCAGTGCCACAGCAAGATCCCAGCCACCCATCAGGTAGACGACCCACGTTGCGACGACACCCAGTTGCACCATCACGACGGGGACACCGAACAGGATCGATTGGATTCGATGTTCCCGGACGGCGGCGCCCACACGTCCCCCGTCGACGCGGTTGAGGTGTGCGTGCAGGTCACCGGTGGCGGCGGCGAGCTTGACGGTCCGCACGCATTCCAGCACCGAGACCAGCGACCGGCCGAAGTCGGCGCGCGTCGCCGACGCCGCGGCCGCCGAGCGTCCCGCCATCGGGCGACCTGCCACCGACGTCGCCGCGGCGGCGATCATCACCGCCAACAGAATGGCGCCCGCGATCGCCGTTCCGCTGAGGAACGACGCGATGACCACGATCACCAGGCCGGCCACGAGGTCGTTGCACCGGTCGGCGTAGTGCAGGAAGCGGTCGGCGTCGAGGACACGGGACACCACCTCCCCCGGCGGGGTCCTGACGAGGCGGTGTTGGCGGGTCTGCGCGTCGAGCACCGACATGCGGATGCGCAGCGAGCACGCCGACCACCATGGCAGGAAACGCCGGATGGCCCAGGCCAACACGAAGGGTTCGGCGACGATGCTGAGCACCACGCCGACGGTGAGCAACACCGGTGTTCGACCGTCCTGCAGGTCCTGGACCAGCTGACCCCAGACGAAACCGCTGAAAGCACCGGTGGCCCCGAGCAATCCGGTGACCATGAACAACACGCTGCCGAACAGACCCCACGCGGGGTAGGCGCGCACCATGCTGAGAATGCCGCGGGCCAGGCCGGGACCGCCGTCGACGTCGACTTCCTCAGGTGCCGTCCCGGGGCGTCGAGTTCCGCCGATCGCGACGTCATCGTCGTCGGCCGGCTCCCGTGGCGCGTCGGCGGGGCCGGAGGCGTCCAGCAGTCGCCGGAACGGGCCGAGCCGGGATTCGAGCTCGGCACGCGGACCCTGCTCGATGACACGACCCGCCTCCAGCACGGCTACGTAGTCGGCGCGCGTCACGGTCGAAAGCCGGTGCGCGATCAAGATTCCGGTGCGACGGACCAACAAGCGGTCCGCGGCGCGCACCACCCGGGTCTCGGTGAGCGGATCCATGCGCGCGGTGGCCTCATCGAGAATGACCACCCGGACGGATCGGACGAGCAGCCGCGCGAAGGCGACCAGTTGCTCCTCCCCCGCCGACAGCGTCGTCCCGCCGGGACCCAGGACTGTGTCCAGGCCCGCCGGGAGGCTCCCGACCCACTCGGTCAGATCGAGATCGTCGACCGCCTGTTGCACTCGGTGCCGTGGCAGATCGGCGAACAGTGTGATGTTCTCCGCCAGCGTTCCGGCCAGGATCTCGGTGCGCTGGGTCACCACCCCGACCGACGCCCGCAACTGCTGCAGATCGAGGTCGAGAACGTCCACCCCGCCGACGAACAACGACCCCGGCTCGGGGTCGACGGCGCGGGACACCAACGACGCCAGCGTCGACTTGCCCGATCCGGTGCGCCCGACCAGCGCGCAGGTGGTGCCGGGCTCGACTTTGAGCCCGATGCCGTCGAGAGCGAAAACCCCCTCGGTGTAGGCGAAGTGCAGATCGCGGAACTCGATGTCGATCGGACCCTCCGGAAAGGGCCTTCCACCAATGGGTTCGGCTACACTGGCGGCGAGCTGCCGCAGCCGGATCACCGCACCCATGCCCGCCTGCAACTCGGGAAACTGGCGCGCGAGCTGGGCGATCTCGTTGACGAGGGTGGCACTGACGAGGAACAGCGTGATCAGCTGCGCGACGTCGAGCTCACCGCCGGTCACCAACGCGACGCCGGCGATCACCACGCCGCCGAGGAACGCATGCAACAGCCCGCCCGCGCGCAGGGTGATGCGGGACTCGACCGCGATCACGGTGCCGAAGCGCCGCTGCACAGTGCCGGACAGTTCGGCCACCCACCGCAGGATGTAGGCCTGACCGAGGCTGGTCCGCAGGTCATCTCGCGCCGCGATGCCCTCTTCCATGGCCGCGGCGTGGTCGGTCCAGGCCATCTCTTCGAGCACCTTGCGCTCATTGAGTTGGCGCAGCAGCGGCCGAATCACCCACATGGCCAGCGGACCCACTACCGGGAAGATGAGCCAGGCCGGCCACCAGGTCAAGCCGGCGACGATCCACATCGGCAGGATGGACACGACGGTGCGCAACGCATCCCACAGCTGCGAACGGACCAGCGCCCCCACGTCGTGGGTGTCGTCGTCCACCCGATCGAGAATTTCGCCGACGGCCTGCTCGGAGAGTCGGTCGAGCGGCTGATTCAACGCGGCCGCGAGCAGATCGGCCCGGAGTCGGCCTTCGGCGCGATCGGAGATCACCGCCCAGACGGTGCGGCCCGCCGTGTCGAGCAGCGCGTAGCCCACCAGGCAGCCCGCCAGCACGGCGATGGTGGTCCACATCGGATTGGCGGCGAGCCGGCCGATCACCACGGTGCCCAGCGACTGCAGGATCGCGGCGATCGCCATGGCGATCAGCGCGATGCCGGCGCCCGGCCGCCGCAACCGCCGCCAGTCGACGGTGCGGCTGAGGTCGACGGCCTGGCCCACAGAGCCTGCGGACCCCGTCGTCCCTGGCCGAACCGTGGTCGTGGTCATCGTGTGGTGGCAGTCATCGCTTTCGGACGCTACGGGGCAACGCCATTGCCTCCCCAATTTGGGTGGGCACCGTGGGCTGAGTCAACTCATTTTTCTGGTCACGCTCGCGGCCTCCTGCCCGGCCGGGCGTTAGGGCACACTTATAGCCACAGTGAACTCACTGCAACCTGGCAGCAACTACACAGATAGAGCGAGGACATCAATGTCGATATCCAAAATCATCGTGGGGATGAGCGCATGCGCGACGATGTTCGCCCTCAGTTCCTGCAGTTCAGGGTCCGGTACCGGATCAGAAGAGACCTCGGCGACCGCGGACGCGGCAGCGCAACAGAAGGTCGTCGTCTACTCCGGCCGCAGCGAGGAACTCGTCGCTCCCCTGCTCGAACAGTTCACCGCAGACACCGGCGTCGAGGTCGAAGTCCGCTACGCCGGGTCCGGCGAACTGGCCGCGCAACTCCTCACCGAAGGTGACCAGTCCCCCGCCGACGTGTTCTTGTCCCAGGACGCCGGCGCACTGGGCGCGGTGTCGAAGGCCGGCCTGTTCGCCCCGATCGCCGCCGAAACCCTGGCCGCGGTACCTGCCGAGTACTCCGCGGGCGACGGCACCTGGGTCGGCGTCTCCGGACGCGCGCGGGTGGTCATCTACAACCCCGACCTGGCGCCCACCCCACCGAACGCGATCGACGGCCTGCTCGCCCCGGAATGGAAAGGCAAGATCGGGTTCGCCCCCAGCAACGCCTCCTGGCAGGCGTTCGTCACCGGCCTGCGCGTCGTGCGCGGCGACCAGGCCGCCGAAGAGTGGCTGCGCGCGTTCAAAGCACAAGAGCCCCAGCCCTTCGAGAGCAACGGCGCCGTCCGCGATGCCGTCGACTCCGGCCAGGTGGCCCTGGGTGTGGTGAACCACTACTACCTCTACGAACTCATGGACAGCAAGGGCGCCGAAAACGTGGTCGCGCGCAACCAGTTCATGGCCCCCGGTGACCCCGGCGGCCTGGTGAACGTCGCCGGAGTGGGCGTGCTGAACTCCGCACCCGATCCCGAGACCGCCCAGGAATTCGCCGCTTACCTGGTGGGCGAATCCGCGCAGAAGTACTTCGCCACCGAGACCGCCGAGTACCCGCTGATCGCCGGCATCGCTCCCAGCGGAGACATGCCCGCGCTGGCCGATCTGCAGCCGCCGGCGGTGGATCTGTCCCAGCTCGACGACATCGAAACCACCCAGCAGATGCTGACGGACACCGGTCTGCTCACCAACTGACCGGGTGAACATCACCCTCGAGGCGGCCCGCGACGGCGTGCAGACACGCCGCCGGCCGGGCCGTCCACCGGCACTGCTGCTGATCGCCGGAATTGTCGTAGTCGCAGCCACTCTCGTGCCGCTGATCTATCTGGTCGAGCGAGCCTTCCAGCGCGGAGCGGCGTTCGTAGTCGACGAACTGACACGACCACATACCGCCACGTTGGTGGGACGGTCGGTGCTTCTGGTGGTCGTGGTCACCGCGGCGTGCGTGGTGCTCGGCGTCGGGTTCGCCGTGTTGTTGAGTCGCACCGATCTGGCGTATCGGCGGTTGCTGACCATCGGGCTGACGTTGCCGCTGGCGATGCCGAGTTATCTGCTGGCGTTCCTGTGGGTGTCGTTGTTTCCCACCGTCAGCGGCTTCTGGGGCGCCACCTTGGTGCTGACATTGGTGAGCTATCCGTTCGTGCTGTTCACCACGCTCGCGGCACTGGCCCGGGTGGACCCCGCCCAAGAAGAAGTCGCCAGATCCCTGGGATTGGGCAGCATCGCCGTCCTGTTCCGCGTCACGCTGCGTCAAGCCCGCGCCGCGATCGCCGCCGGCGCTCTGCTGGTGGCGCTGTATGTGCTCAGCGACTTCGGAGCCGTCGCCGCCATGCGCTACGAAGCGTTCACCTGGGTGATCTACGGCGCCTACCGGTCAGGGTTCAACCCGTCGCGCGCGGCCGTGCTGTCGCTGGTTCTGCTGGTGTTCGCGCTGGCGCTGGTGCTGGCCGAACGCTGGGCCCGCGGGCTCGCGGCCGCCCGGGTCGGGTCGGGAACACCGCGCCCCGCCGCCCGCGCCCGGCTCGGCCGGTGGCAACCTGTTGCGGTGCTTCCGGCGTTGGTGGTGATCACCGCGGGGATCATCGTCCCGTCAATGGTGTTGGTGGGCTGGCTGATCGACGGCGGCTTCCGGTGGGATGCCGATCGGTGGGTGAGCGCGCTCGGCTCGACAGTGTGGTTGTCGACGGCGGCCGCGGTCGTGTGCACCGTCGCGGCCCTGCCCCTCGGTGTGCTGGCCGCGCGGTACCGAACCCGAACCACCAGGGCGCTGGAGAGCGCGAGTTACCTCGCGCACGGGCTGCCCTCGATCGTCGTCGCCATCTCGATGGTCGCGGTGGGGGTGCTGTTACTGCGCCCGATCTATCAGCAGGAACCCCTGCTCATGCTGGCCTATGTGGTGGTGTTCGTGCCCCTGGCGGTCGGGTCGATCCGCGCGGCGATCGAGGCGGTACCGCCGCGCCTGGACGACGTCGCCCGCTCCCTGGGACGCTCGCCGTTGCGCGCATTCCTGTCCGTCACCGCGCGTTCGGCGGCCCCGGGAATCGCGTCCGCGGCGGCGCTGGTGTTGCTGACCTGTATGAAGGAGCTGCCCGTAACCCTGCTGCTGCGGCCCACCGGAGTGGATACCCTGGCCACCCGGCTGTGGAATCACAGCTCGGTCAGCGACTACGCCGCCGCGGCACCGTACGCGGCAGCCCTGCTGGTGTTCGCCGCCATCCCCACCGCCCTGCTCGGCGCGTGGAGTTCGGGAATGATTGGCGCGCCTCATGACTGAGCCGGCCGCCGGTGTCGCCGTCGCGGGGATCCACAAGTCGTTCGGCGCTCACCGGGTACTCACCGGACTCGATCTCGAGGTGCCGGCCGGCACCTTCACCGCGGTTCTCGGCCCGTCCGGCTGCGGAAAGTCGACCCTGCTACGGATCCTGGCCGGCTTCGAGGGGCCCGACGCCGGCACCGTGCACATCGGCGACGTCCTGACCGCCAGCAGTGCGCAATCCGTTCCGGCGCACCGCCGCCGCGTCGGGCTGATGCCCCAGGAGGGTGCGCTCTTTCCGCACCACAGCATCGCCGGCAACGTTGCCTTCGGCCTCGGCCGGGCGCG
>JBEVFK010000054.1:0-30326 GCA_040512325.1 Mycobacterium sp.
TCGGCGGTGGTGGTGGCCAACTGCGACGACGTGCTGATGACCTCCGCCGCCTACGACAGCCCCAACGTGGTCTGGGTGTCGGCCGGCGGGGGGTGGGCCAATGACTCGGTGAGCTGCCCGCGCAGCGGCGAGATCATCGTGCGCGAGGGTGCGGACTGGTATTCGACGGGCACCGACTTCAAGCGGCCGAGCCCGCAGTGGTGGTTCGACGACAACAACCTGTACGGACCCGACGGGCTCGCGCTGCCCATGCAGCTGTCACTGCCCGGTGCGGTGAACCGCGGCAATGCGGCCCAGGCCGTGGCCGCCGCGGTGACCCTCGGCGCAGATCCGGCGGCGGCGGTGGCCGCGGTGTCGCTGGTCGACGAGGTGGCCGGCCGGTACCGGACCGTGCGCCTGGGCGGGCACACCGTGCGCGTGCTGCTGGCCAAGAACCCCGCCGGCTGGCAGGAAGCACTGTCGATGATCGACAAGCAGGCCGCAGGCGTGGTGATCTCGGTCAACGGCCAGGTGCCCGACGGCGAAGACCTGTCCTGGCTGTGGGACGTGCGGTTCGAGCACTTCGAGGGCACCCAGGTGGTGGCCGCCGGCGAACGCGGCACCGATCTGGCGGTGCGACTCGGCTACGCCGGCGTCGAGCACACGTTGGTGCACGACACGGTCAAGGCGATCGCGTCGTGCCCATCCGGGCACGTCGAGGTGCTCGCCAACTACACCGCGTTCGCCGCGTTGAATCGAGTGCTCTCGTGACAGTGCAGATCGGGTTGGTGCTGCCCGACGTGATGGGCACCTACGGCGACGGCGGCAATGCGGTGGTGTTGCGGCAGCGACTGCTGCTGCGGGGCATCGAGGCCGAGATCGTGGAGATCACGCTCGCCGATCCGGTGCCGGAGACCCTCGACCTCTACACCCTCGGCGGTGCCGAGGATTACGCCCAGCGGCTGGCCACCAGACACCTGGCGCGCTACCCCGGGCTGCAGCGGGCCGCGGCGCGGGGCGCGCCGGTGCTGGCCATCTGCGCCGCGATCCAGGTGCTCGGCCACTGGTATGAGACCTCGGCAGGCGAACGCGTCGACGGGGTCGGGATGCTGGACGTCACCACCTCGCCGCAAGAGGCCCGGACCATCGGCGAGGTGGCCTCCACACCGCTGGTCGAGGGACTCAGCCAGCCTCTGACCGGGTTTGAAAACCACCGCGGCGGAACGGTGTTGGGCTCCGATGCCCGCCCGCTGGCCGCGGTCACCAAGGGCGCGGGCAACCGCGCCGGCGACGGGTACGACGGTGCCGTGCAGGGCAGCGTCATCGCCACTTATCTGCACGGGCCGTGCCTGGCCCGCAACCCCGAGCTCGCCGACCTGCTGTTGTCACGGGTGGTCGGCGACCTGCCGCCGCTGCAGCTGTCCGAGGTGGATTTGCTGCGCCGTGAACGGCTTGCCGCCCCGCGCCGGGCCTGAGCGGCGCTCTTCTGGTTTTTCGAGGCTTAACCCTCTGCGACCCGCCGCGGCGTTTCGTCGCAAGGCTTTAAGTGTCGCGGAAACCGCGGCGATACAGCGCTTCACGAGCACGAGCCAGAATGTCGTTGGGCCGTGGCCGATCCTCTTTGATGACCCTGATGACGATCCAACCGGCTCGCTCAAATTTGCGTGCCCGCTTCTGGTCGTGGACATAACGCTTGCGATCCCAGCGGTGCTGGTCGCCGTCGTACTCGACAGCCACCTTGTACTCCTTCCAGCCCATGTCCAAGATGCCGATCAAATAGCCGCCGGCTGCGACTGCGATCTGTGTGGTGGGTCGGGGTAGTCCGTCGTCGAGAAGTAGTAACCGCAGCCAGCTCTCCTGCAGCGACTCGGCCCCACCATCGACGAGTGGCAGCAGTTCACCCAGTTGCCGCAGACCGCGCGCCCCCGGATACCTCTGGCTCACGCCATCGACTTTCCGGTCAGAGAAAGCCGTGGCTCGCTTGAGTGCGTCCAGCCGGCCCAAGGCGTCCGACCTTGGCAGGTGGCGCCCGAGGTCGAACGCGGTCCGCGCGGTCGTGGTTGCGAGGACTCCGCACGACCGGGTGATTTCCACGTCAGCGATCCGTTCATTGCGGGTTCGGATTCCGCTCGGGGGGTTGGTGTTCGGGTAGATCAGTTCAACGTCGGTGTCCGCGTCCACCCAATCCGAGCCGTGCAGGGCCGCAGCCGCCAGACCTGCCACCACCCCACGCTCACCCGACCATTTCCAGGCGCCGACCGTGCGGCTTCGCAGCGTAGCGACGGCGAACCTGGACATGTAGATGTCGGGGTACAACGAGACGAAACGGGTCCGCAGTTCGTACGGACTGAGCTCTCCATTTCGGACTGCCACGCTGCCAACAAAGACGTCTTCCATACGGGCCGAACGTCCCAGCCACGTCCGACGCTGGTCCAGACGTAAAGCTCTGCGAACTGGCGCGGTGTGTCCTCGCTGTGGACTAAGTGTCGACTGTGGACGAGGACGTAGGCAGCACTAGACCATCGCGCGGCGGCCGGTCAGCGCGCGGCCCAGGGTCAGCTCGTCGGCGAACTCCAGGTCACCGCCCATCGGCAGGCCCGAGGCGATCCGGGTGACCGACAGCCCGGGAATGTCGCGCAGCATCCGCATCAGGTACGTCGCGGTGGCCTCGCCCTCGGTGTTGGGGTCGGTGGCGATGATCACCTCGGCGATGTCGACGCCGTCGACGCGCTCACCGATGCGGGTGAGCAGTTCCCGGATGCGCAGCTGCTCGGGCCCGATGCCCGACAGCGGATCCAGTGACCCGCCCAACACGTGGTAGCGGCCCCGGAACTCGCGGGTGCGTTCGACGGCCTGGACGTCCTTGGGCTCTTCGACGACGCACACCAGCGTGCCGTCCCGGCGGGGGTCGCCACAGATCCGGCAGCGCTGGGCGTCGGAGACGTTGCCGCACACCGAGCAGAAGGTGACGCCGTCGCGGATCCGGCCCAACGCCGCCGTCAACCGGTCGATATCGGGTGGCTCCACGGACAACAGGTGGAAGGCGATCCGCTGCGCACTCTTCGGACCGACACCGGGTAGTTTGCCCAGCTCGTCGATCAGATCCTGGACCGGGCCTTCAAACAAGTCAGAACCCCGGAATTCCCAGGGCGTCGCCCATGCCGGCCAGCGGGCCCAGCCGGCTCTGCGCCAGGATGGTGACCTGCTTGGACGCGTCGGCCAACGCGCCGACGATCAGGTCCTGCAGCGTCTCGGGGTCGGCAGGATCGATCACTTTCGGATCGATCCTGACAGCCACCACCTCACCGCTGCCCTTGAAGGTCACCTGCACCAGGCCGCCACCGGCCTGACCGTGCACCTCGGTGTTCGCGAGCTGCTCCTGGGCCTCCATCAGCTGCTGCTGCATCTGCTGGGCCTGGGCCAGCAGAGCCGACATATCGGGTGCGCCTCCTGGCTGCATAACTGTCCCCTAGCAAGTTGGTGTCGTCATCTTGGTGTCGTCTTGGTCTCGACTGGGTTGCGCCTGCGACGTGATGAGCAATTGCGCTTTCAAGCGTAGACGCCCTGCCGCTACGGTGGCGCTGTGCCAGTGCCAGCCTGTCTGCGTGTCGGGGCCGCGATGGCCACCGGCATGCTCATCACCGCGTCCGTGCTCACCGCATCCCCGGCGGCGGCCGAGCCCTCACCCGTCGCCGGCAAGATCGTTTTCCTCGATCCCGGGCACAACGGAGCCAACGACGCGTCCATCAGCCGTCAGGTGCCGACCGGGCGGGGCGGCACCAAGGACTGTCAGACCAGCGGCACCTCCACCGACAACGGCTACGCCGAGCACACGTTCAACTGGGAGACCACCTTGCGTGTCCGGCTGGCGTTGAACAACCTGGGGGTGCGCACCGCGATGTCCCGCGGCGACGACACCGGGCTCGGGCCGTGTGTCGACGAACGCGCCGCCATGGCCACCCAGCTGCAGCCGAACGCCATCGTGTCGATTCATGCCGACGGCGGCCCGGCCTCGGGCCGCGGATTTCACGTGCTGTACTCCGCGCCGCCGCTGAACACCGTGCAGGCCGGCCCGTCGGTACAGTTCGCCGGGATCATGCGGGATTCGCTGCGGGCGTCGGGGATTCCGCCGTCGAACTACATCGGCTCGGGTGGGCTGAACCCGCGCGCCGACATCGCCGGGCTGAACCTGGCGCAGTACCCGTCGATCCTCGTCGAGCTGGGCAATATGAAGAACCCTGCCGATCAGGCGTTGATCACCAGCCCCGAAGGACGGCAGAAATACGCCGACGCGGTGGTGCGCGGGATCGTCGCCTTCCTCCAGAACGGGTGACGCCGACTGTGCGCGAACGCACAGCCGGCGCTTCGAGGAACTAGGCCTCGACCGTTGTCTTCAGATTCCCCAACACCTCGGCCTGGATCTTCTTCAATCCCAGTGGGGCGAAGGTCTTCTCGAAGAAGCCCTTGACACCACCGGCACCGGTCCAGGTGGTCTTGGTGGTGACCGTCGAACCTGTGCCTGCCGGCGCGACCGTCCAGTTGGTGATCAGCGACGAGTTGGCGTCCTTTTCGATCACCGTCCGGCCGGCCACGTCGACGGTGGCCTTGATGACGCGCACGCGCGACTCGGTGGCCTGCAGTTTCCAGGTGACGACGGTGCCGGCACCCTGTCCGCCTTCGAGCACCTGGTACTCGCTGTAGTGGCCGGAAAGGATCTTCGGGCGCACGTTTTCGTAGTCGGAGACGGCGGCGAGCACCGCCTCCGGGGTGGCGTCGATCAGGACCGTGCTGGCCGCGCTGACCTGTCCCATCAGGCAAAACTCCTCTGTCACGAGATCGGTGCGATCAATGTTCACAACCGTGCGGTCGCATCGGCTGCAGTCCCCGACTAGCGTATATGCGTGTCCGTTCGAGCAACTGACGCACGTTCTGCTCACGCTGCCGGCGTCGAGCGGCTTCTGGCTAGCTATCGCGCGATTGCCCCCACCGCGACCGTCAGACTCGCCAAGGCGACGTCGAATCTGTTCCGGGTCCGGGCCAAGAGCAACGCCCCGGGACTCGACACGTCGGGGCTCACAGGCGTTATCGCGGTAGATCCGGAGGCCCGCACGGCCGACGTGGCAGGAATGTGCACCTACGAAGACCTGGTCGCCGCGACGTTGCCGTTCGGGTTGTCGCCGCTGGTGGTGCCACAACTCAAGACCATCACACTCGGCGGCGCGGTCACCGGACTGGGCATCGAATCCACGTCGTTCCGCAATGGCCTGCCACACGAATCCGTACTCGAGATGGACATCCTGACCGGGGCAGGCGAGATCATCACCGCCAGTCGCGAATCACATCCCGATCTGTTCGCGGCGTTCCCGAATTCCTATGGCACGCTTGGCTACTCCGTGCGGCTGCGGATCGAACTCGAAGAGGTCAAGCCGTTCGTCGCACTCAAGTACCTGCGCTTCCACACGCTGGTCGACCTGGTGGCGGCCATGGACCGCATCATCGACACCGGCGGCCACGACGGGCAGCGGGTCGACTACCTCGACGGCGTGGTGTTCAGCGCCGACGAGGCCTACCTCTGCCTGGGCGCGCAGACCGCCACCGCGGGCCCGGTCAGCGATTACACCGGCAAGGACATCTTCTACCAGGCGATCCGGCACGCGGACGGGGAAAAACACGACCGGTTGACCATCCACGACTACCTGTGGCGCTGGGACACCGACTGGTTCTGGTGTTCAAGGGCTTTCGGGGCGCAGAATCCGCGGATCCGGCGCTTCTGGCCGCGGCGCTACCGCCGGAGCAGCGTGTACTGGAAGTTGATCGGATACGACCAGCGCTTCAACATCGCCGACCGGATCGAAAAACGAAACGGACGTCCGCTGCGCGAACGAGTGGTCCAGGACATCGAGGTTCCTGTCGGCCGTACTGCAGAGTTCCTGGGCTGGTTCCTCGATACCGTCCCGATCGAGCCGATCTGGTTGTGTCCATTACGGTTACGCGGCGCCGAGAGTTGGCCGCTGTACCCGATCCAGCCGGGGCACACCTACGTCAATGTCGGCTTCTGGTCGTCGGTTCCCGTCGGCGCCGAGGACGGCCACACCAATAAGCTGATCGAACGCAAAGTCAGCGAGTTGGACGGGCATAAATCGTTGTACTCCGACAGTTACTACTCTCCGGATGAGTTTGACGATCTATACGGCGGTGAGGCCTACAAGACCGTCAAGAAGATCTACGATCCTGATACACGGCTGCTCGATCTGTATGCGAAGGCGGTGCTCCGACGTTGACCTCTCTCAGAGACCCTGCTCCGACCAGAACCGGCAAGCTCAAGCTCGCCGAAATCCTCGAGATGTTCACCGCCAGTGGCGACCTGCCACTGCGCTTCACCGCTTACGACGGCAGTTCGGCCGGACCCGACGATGCCGCGCTCGGCATGAATTTGCTGACACCGCGCGGCACCACCTACCTGGCCACCGCCCCTGGCGACCTGGGTATGGCCCGGGCGTACATCGCCGGTGACCTCGATGCCATCGGCGTGCATCCCGGTGATCCCTATGAACTGCTCAGTGCGCTGGCCGACAAGCTCGCCTTCAAATTGCCGCCGACACGCCTGGTCGCCAGCATCGTCCGCTCGATCGGCCTCGAGCATTTCAAACCCATCGCCCCGCCACCCCAGGAAGTGTTGCCGCGGTGGCGCCGGATCGCCGAAGGCTTGCGGCACAGCAAGACTCGTGACGCCGAGGCCATTCACCACCACTACGACGTATCCAACACCTTCTACCGCTGGGTGCTTGGGCCGTCCATGACCTACACCTGCGCGTGTTATCCCGCCGCCGACGTCACGCTGGAAGAGGCGCAGGACAACAAGTACCGGCTGATCTTCGAAAAACTGCGCCTCGAACCCGGTGACCGCCTGCTCGACGTGGGTTGCGGGTGGGGCGCCATGGTGCGCTACGCCGCCCGGCACGGGGTGAAGGCCATCGGGGTGACACTGTCTGCGGAGCAGGCCGCCTGGGCTCAGCAGGCGATCATCGACGAAGGACTGTCCGACCTCGCCGAAGTTCGGCACGGCGACTACCGCGACGTAGCGGAATCCGACTTCGATGCGGTGTCGTCGATCGGACTCACCGAGCACATCGGCGTCGACCAGTACTCGGCGTATTTCGACTTCCTGCAGTCGAAGATGCGCACCGGCGCATTGCTGTTGAACCACTGCATCACCCGCCCGGACAACCTCAAGCCGGCGGCGGCGGGCGGGTTCATCGACCGCTACGTCTTCCCCGACGGTGAGCTCGCCGGTTCGGGCCGCATCATCACCGAAGCCCAGAACGTCGGCCTGGAAGTGGTGCACGAAGAGAATCTGCGCCACCACTACGCGCTGACGTTGCGGGACTGGTGCGCCAACCTGGTCGAGCATTGGGATCAGGCCGTCGCCGAGGTGGGGCTGGCGACCGCCAAGATCTGGGGTCTGTACATGGCCGGGTCGCGAGTCGGGTTCGAGCAGAACGTGGTTCAGCTGCACCAGGTTCTGGCCGTCAAGCTCGACGACAAAGGCTCTGACGGCGGGCTGCCGTTGCGCCCGTGGTGGAGTCCGTAGCTGCGGGCTCAGCCCTGGATCTTGCGGGCGCCCAATTCGCTCTGCAGCAGTTCCAACGCGACCTCTTCGGGATCGCGCCGCGGCGCCGACACATCGTCGGCGGCCTCGGCGAGCATGCTCTCCACTTCGGCACGTTCGGCGTCCTGCTGCTCCGGCTGGGCTTCGGCCGCGGCCCGGGCGGCGGCCGCGACGGCCGGTGCGGGCCCGCCGCCTGCTTCACACCGCACCCGCCAGTTGACCCCGAGGGCGTCCTTGAGCGCCTCGCGGATGACGTCGGTATTGCGTGACTCCGAGAGTCGTTTCGCCAGCGGCGCCGATTCGTGGGTCAGCACCAGGGTGTCACCGTCGATCGCGAGCACGGTGGCACCGGTGAGCATCACCTCGGTGGTGCGGCTGCGCTGACGAACCTTCTCGCGCACGGTGGTCCACATGCTCCGCACTGCTGCGGCGTCCAGTTCTCCTGACACCGGAACAGGGGGTGCGGCGGCAGGTACCGGTGCGGGAGCCGGCGGGGCCGGTGCAGGGGGCGGCGTCGGCTGAGGCCTGCGCTGAGGCTGAGGCGTCGGCTGGGGCGGCGCAGCGACCGGAGCCGGTGTGGGCGCCGGCGGCTGCTGACGCGGCGGTGCGGGCTCCGGGGCCGGCGGCGTGGGTGCCGCTGCGACGGGTGCCGGTGCGACGGGTGCCGGTGCGACGGGTGCGGGCCGCGCCGGGGGCGGGGTCACGACCGCCGGGGCGGTGGGGGCGGCAGCCGCGGGCTTGCTCTCGACACTCCTGCGGACGAACTGCTTGGCGGGCGCCTCCCCCTGCCCGGCCGACGCTTCCCCCGCGGGAATCGACATGTCGAGACGGGTCTCGATACGCTCCACCCGTTGCAGGAGTGCCGATTCGGTGTCGCTGGCCGAGGGCAACAGCAGCCGGGCGCACACCACCTCGAGCAGCAGCCGGGGCGCGGTGGCACCGCGCATCTCGCCCAGCCCGGCATGCACCACTTCGGCATACCGCGTCAGGGTGGCAGCCCCGATGCGGGCGGCCTGGTCACGCATCTTCTCCAGCTCATCCTCTGGAGCGTCCACCACACCACGGGCGGCGGCGTCTGGGACTGCTTGCAGCACAATGAGATCACGGAATCGTTCGAGCAGGTCCACGGCGAAGCGGCGCGGATCGTGGCCGGCGTCGATCAGCGCCTCGACCGCCCCGAACAGCGCAGCCGCGTCACCCGCCCCGAGCGCCTCGACGGCGTCGTCGATCAGCGCGACGTCGGTGGCTCCCAGCAGGGCCAGCGCCCGCTGGTAGACCACCCGGTTACCCTCGGCGCCGGCCAACAACTGGTCCAACACGCTCAGCGAGTCACGCGGGGACCCACCGCCGGCCCGGATCACCAACGGGAACACCGCGTCGTCGACGTCGACGTTCTCACTGGCACAGATGTTTTCGATCAGAGTGCGCATGGTCCGGGGCGCCAGAAGCCGGAACGGGTAGTGATGGGTGCGCGAGCGGATGGTGGGCAGCACCTTCTCCGGCTCGGTGGTGGCGAACACGAAGATGAGGTGGTCCGGCGGTTCCTCGACGATCTTGAGCAGCGCGTTGAAGCCCGCGGTGGTGACCATGTGCGCTTCGTCGATGATGAAGATGCGGTAGCGCGACTGTGCCGGGGCGTAGAAGGCGCGGTCGCGGAGTTCACGGGTGTCGTCCACACCACCGTGGCTGGCGGCGTCGAGCTCGGTGACATCCACGCTGCCGCCGCCGTTGGGGGCCAGCGCGACGCAGGAGTCACAAATTCCGCACGGGGTCGGCGTCGGGCCCTGCTCGCAGTTGAGCGAGCGAGCCAGGATGCGCGCCGACGAGGTCTTGCCACAGCCCCGCGGACCGGAGAACAGGTACGCGTGATTGATGCGGTTGGCCTGCAGCGCGACGGACAGCGGCGCGGTGACATGCTCCTGCCCCACCACCTCGGCGAACGTCGCCGGTCGGTACTTGCGATAGAGGGCCACGAGAGCAGGTTACCTAGTCGGTCCGACGATGCGGACGCGCCAGCGGACAACGAGAAAGCGGATGGAGAACGGGCCGACTCATCTGCACTGCCGGGACTGACTAGTCCCGCGCCAGCAGCGACTCGGTGGCCGCGAGCAAGGTGCAGGTGGCCAGGCCGTCGATCGCGTTGCGCAGATCCGACTCGGAGGGAAACGTCGGCGCAATCCGAATGTTCTTGTCTTCGGGATCTTTTCGATACGGAAAAGCCGCACCGGCTTCGGTCACCGCGATGCCGGCGTCCTTGGCCAGGGCGATCGTGCGCTTGGCGGTGCCGGGCAACACGTCGAGGCTGACGAAGTAGCCGCCCTTGGGGTCGGTCCACGAGGCGACCTTCGAATCGCCGAGCCGGTCTTCCAGGATCTCGGCGACCAGCGCGAACTTGGGAGCCAGCAGCTGTTGGTGGCGCTGCATGTGCAGGCGCACGCCGTCGGCGTCACCGAAGAATCGCAGGTGCCGCAACTGGTTGAGCTTGTCCGGCCCGATCGTCTTCTTGCCCGCGTATTGCAGGAACCAGGCGATATTGCCCAGCGAGCCGCCGAAGAAGCTGACCCCGGCGCCGGCGAAGGTGATCTTCGAGGTCGAGGCGAACACGTAGGGGCGATTCGGATTGCCCGCCTTGGCCGCCAAGCCCAGCACGTCGACCTGCCGCAGGAACTCGTGGGTGAGCGTGTGCACCGCGTAGGCGTTGTCCCAGAACAACCGGAAATCCGTTGCTGCCGTGCGCATCTGCACCAGCCGCCGGACAACTTCCCAGGAATACACCGCGCCGGTCGGGTTGGCGTACGCCGGCACACACCACATGCCCTTGATCGCCGGGTCGGCAGCGACGAGCTCTTCGATCAGGTCGACGTCGGGCCCGTCTTCGCGCATCGGGACGGGAATCATCTCGATACCCATCGTCTCGGTGATGGCGAAATGCCTGTCGTAGCCCGGTGCCGGACACAGGAACTTCACGCCCCCCGCGCCGAGCTCCTGGATCCACGGTCGCGGCGAATCCACCGCACCGTGCAGCAGGGAGAACACCACGACGTCGTGCATCATCTCGAGGCTGGCGTTGTTCCCGGCGATCAGGTTCTGCACCGGGATGCCGAGCAGTTCACCGAAGATGGCCCGCAACTCCGGCAGACCATGCAGCCCGCCGTAGTTGCGGGTGTCGGTGCCCTCGCCGTCGCGGAACGAATCCGGGCCGGCGCCGGGCAGGCTCAGCAGATCGTTGGACAGGTCGAGCTGCGTGGGCGATGGCTTGCCGCGGGTCAGATCCAGCGTCAGCTTCTTGGCCTGCAGTTCGGCGTAATTTCGCTGCTGCTGATCGTGCTCGGCCTGCAACTCTTCGCGGCCGAGGGATGGAAACGACACCTGGGGCCTTTCACACGCAAGCAATGGGCGAAACATAAAGGGGACCCCGCGCACCCGCCAGAGCCCATTGACCCTTGCTGCCTTCCGGCCCTGGGGGAGTTCACAGGATGGACGCCGCGCGGGGTCCGTAGCGAGTGTAATACCCGCGCCGCCGAGCGCTCACAACGCACATGGTCGAGCGCTGGTGAACAGCCGCCGGGCGACGATTCTGGCCTTCGGGGGTGACTCGGCTACCATGGCCGACGGAGGATTCGCCTAGTGGCCTATGGCGCTCGCCTGGAACGCGGGTTGGGTTAATAGCCCTCAGGGGTTCAAATCCCCTATCCTCCGCAGTCGGTTCCGGGCTGCCGCCCCACGCGGGCGGCACCCCGGGACCCAACCCAAGGAGGGGTATGCGCCGCGGGATCGCTGTGCCATGGCACGCCTTGTCTTTCCTGCTCGCTGCGGTTCTCTACTTCATCTTCGTCCTGCCCCGGTGGTGGGAACTCATGGGCGATGTCCCCCACGGTGTCGGGACCACCATGCGCATCGTGACCGGCGCCCTGGTCGGACTCACCGCGTTGCCCGTGGTGTTCAACCTCATCAGGTCGCGCAGGCCTGAGTACGGCACACCGCAGCTGGCGCTGACCATTCGGCTGTGGTCGATCATCGGCCAGGTCCTCGCCGGTGTGCTGATCGTCGGTGCGGCCATCTCCGAAATCTGGCTGACCCTCGACGACGCCGGCCAGTGGCTGTTCGGGGTATATGGCGCGGCAGCGGCCCTCGCGGTGCTCGGCGCCGCAGCGTTCTACCTGGCGTTTGTCGCCGAGCTCCCACCGCCGCCGCCGAAACCGTTGAAGTCCAAGGCCAAGGCGACCACGAAGACGCCGGAGCCGGAAGCGGCCGTGCAGACCGACGAGGTTCCCGCCGCCGCCGCCGACGACGTCGTCGTGGACGAGCCGGCCACCGTGAGCGACGAAAAGGCGATCAGCGAAGACACGGCCGACGAGGACCAGACCGAGAAGGACACGGCAGGTGGCCGGCTGCGCAATCGCCGACCGTCGGGCAAGACCGGTGGCGCGACCACGAACCGTCGCCGCGGTGCCGGCGGCGTGGCTGTCTCCGACGACTGAATTTCGATCTTGGATTCACGCCCGCGCTGAAACCGGCGTCCCTATGCTGAGCGAGTGCTCAACACACTTTCAGAACGAGAACCGTATCGCGTCGTCCAGTGGACGACCGGCAATGTCGGCAAGAGCTCGGTCGCCGCGATCGCCAAGAACCCCACGCTCGAACTCGTCGGGTGCTACGCCTGGTCCGCGGACAAATCCGGCGTGGACGTCGGCGAACTGGCCGGCATCGAACCGCTCGGTGTGGCCGCCACCAACGACATCGACGCGCTCCTGGCGCTCAAACCCGATGTCGTGGTCTACAACCCGATGTGGATCGACGTCGACGAACTGGTCCGCATCCTCGAAGCGGGCATCAACGTCGTGGCCACCGCCTCCTTCATCACCGGGCACAACCAGGGCGCGGGCCGCGACAAGATCGCCGAAGCCTGCGAGCGCGGCGGCGCGACCATGTTCGGGTCCGGAATCAGCCCGGGTTATGTCAACCAGCTGGCCATCGTGGCGGCGGGCATCTGCGATCGCGTCGACAAGATCACGGTCAACGAGGCGGCCGACACCACGTTCTACGACTCGCCCGCGACCGAGAAACCGGTCGGCTTCGGCCAGCCGATCGACCATCCCGAACTGCAGGCGATGACCGCCCACGGCACCGGGGTGTTCGGTGAGGCGGTTCGCATGACCGGCGACGCGCTGGGCATCGAGTTCGACGAGGTGCGCTGCGACGCCGAGTACGCGCAGACCACCGAAGACCTGGACCTGGGCTCGTGGACCATCCCCGCGGGTGGTGTCGCGGGCGTGCATGCCAGGTGGAAGGGCATTGCGGGCGGCGTGACCCGGGTCGAGATCTCCGTCCTGTGGAAGAAGGGCCAGACCCTGGAGCCGGATTGGCCGATCGATCAGGACGGTTGGGTGATCGAGGTCGCCGGCCGTCCCACCGTGACGATGAAGGTGGGATTCCTGCCGCCGCCGGATTTCGAAGCCACCACACTGGAGGAGTTCATGGTGCTCGGGCACATCATGACGGCCACCCCGCCGATCAACGCGATCCCCGCTGTGGTGGCCGCCACTCCGGGCATCGTCACCTACAACGACCTGCCCCTGATCCTGCCCCGCGGGGTGGTGCCGGACTAGCTGCGCGGGCTTCGGTTGAGGTTGCCAGGCAATATAGGGAGGTAACGAACCGATCTCCTGCCACGAGAGGCAAGTAATGGCCGCACATCGACCGCTTCTTCGTGCCCGCGCTGTCCTGTGGGTGATCAGTGCCTTGTTACTGGCGCTGATGTCTCCGCTGGGTGGCGCCGGTGTGGCGCAGGCGCGGCCCATGCAGCCCCTGCCGCTGGAGCCCGTCGACCCCAACCTGGCGGTCGCCGCGGTGGAGCCCAGCCTGGTGCAGATCAGTACCAGGGTGGACTTCCAGGGCATCATCGGCAACGGCACCGGCATCGTCCTGACTCCCGAGGGCATGGTGCTGACCAACCACCACGTGGTCCAGGGCGCCGACTCGATCCGTGCGCTCACCTTGGGCAATGGCCAAACCTACGACGCCGACATCCTCGGCTACGACCGCGACGACGACGTGGCCCTGATCCAGCTCCGTGGCGCCTTCGGACTGATTCCGGCGCCGCTGGGCGACTCCGGTTCCCTGACGATCGGTACTCCCGTGGTCACCCTCGGCAATGCGAACGGCACCGGTAATCCGTTGACGCGCGAGCAGGGCAACGTCACCGCGCTCGGTAAGACCATCGACGCCGAGGATGAGCTCACCGGCAGCTCGCACAGCCTCGACAACCTGATCGAGTCGTCGACCAATCTGCGCTCCGGCGACTCGGGCGGAGCGCTGGTCAATGGCGCCGGACAGGTCGTGGGCCTCAACGCCGCCGCGACCTACAACTTCAAGCTGAACGGCGAAGGCACGCCCGGCGGGCAGGGTTTCGCCATTCCCATCAACGACGCGCTGGGTGTGGTGAATCAGATCCGCTCCGGCGCCGGTACCGCGGACGTACACATCGGCCCGCCGGCGATCCTCGGCGTCGGGGTGTCCGCGGCCGGGGAGGGTGACGGGCTGCCCCTGCAGTCGATCCTGCGCGGTGGTCCGGCCGATCAGGCGGGACTGCGCCCCGGCGACGTGCTGCTGCGGATCGATGGCCAACCCATCAGCTCGGCGAACTCGCTGACCGGCGTGCTGGATCAGCGCTACCCCGGCAACAGCGTCGAGTTGGCCTGGCTCGACGGCGCGGGCATCGAGCGCCTGGGCCGGACGACGCTCACCAGCGGAGCCATCAGCTAGCTGCGGTCACCGTCGCACCAGTGCGGCGAATGAATCTTTGCTCACGTCTTTGGTCGCGCGGGAATAATCCCGGGCCCGAATGCCAGCAGTCCGGCGGCTTCGCGACCCCGTAACCACAAATTCCTGCCAACTCCGATCAATTTCTGCCATCGGAATTAAAACTCGTGACCTGGCCGTTCTACCTGACAGACCGGAACGGAACCCCTCCCGAACCGATCGGACCGAAAGTCCGAACCGCGAGCGTATCGCCACGATTCGAACACCAGAAACGAGAACGAGAGAAGCCTCATCATGAAGAACCTCGGGTTTGCCACCATCGCCGCCACCGCTCTGACTGCCGGAGCCCTCGGCCTGGCCGCCCCCGCGCTGGCCGCCCCCACCGTCAGCGGCGATGCCCAAGACACCATCGCGAGCCTCGAAGATCAGGGCTACCGGGTAGTGGTCAACCGCCTCGGCACCGGCCCGCTGGCCGAAGCCAACGTGGTCTCCGTCGGTGAGGGCCCCGCCTTCACCCACAACGTCGCGGCAGACGGCAGCAGCAGCGACTACTCGATCCCCGTCACCACCCGCACCGTGTACGTCAACGTGCGCTAGATCCCCCCACAAGAGAAGGGGCACCCCGGCCGGGGTGCCCCTTCTTTTGTGCCCTAGTCGACCTTGACTGCGTTGCCGTCGGAATCCCAGTGCGCAGCCACCTTCTTGCTGGGCTGCACCCGCGGCGGTTCGCCCGGCATCTTGGGATAACTCGGCGGATACGGCATATCCCCCAGCCCGCGCTCCTCGTCGGCGGCCACCAGATCCAGCAGCGGCTGCAGCGACTGCACCGTGTCGTCCATGCTCGCCCACGGATCCTCGCGGGCGGCAACCAGATCCGGAACCGTCGCCATTGTGTAGTCATCGGGATCGGCGTCGGCCAGATCGGTCCAGGACAGTGGCGTCGATACGGTCGCGATCGGCGTCCGCCGCACCGAGTACGGCGAGGCCATGGTGCGGTCCCGGGCGTTCTGGTTGAAATCGATGAAGATCCGTTGCCCGCGTTCCTCTTTCCACCAGGACGTGGTTACCAGCTCCGGTGCCCGACGCTCGACCTCCCGGGCCAGCGCGATGCCGGCCCGCCGAACCTCGATGAAATCCCACTCGGTGGCGATCCGCAGGAACACGTGCACGCCGCGGCCGCCGGACGTCTTGGCATACCCGACCAGACCGAGCTCGTCGAGCAAGGGTTTGAGCACCTCGACGGCCACGGTGCGGGCCTCGACGAAGGCGGTGCCCGGCTGCGGATCGAGATCGATGCGCAGCTCATCGGGATGCTCGACGTCCGGGCAGCGCACCTGCCACGGGTGGAAGGTGAGGGTCCCCATCTGGGCGGCCCACGCGATCGCCGACGGGTGGGTGACTTTCAGCGCGTCGGCGGTACGCCCCGACGGGAACGTCACCTGGCAGGTCTCCAGGTACTCGGGATGCTTCTGCGGTACCCGCTTCTGGTAGATCTCCTCGCCCTCGATTCCGTCGGGGAACCGTTGCAGATGTGTGGGCCGGTCCCGCAGCGCGTTCATCATCGGCCCAGCGGTCGCCACCGTGCGGTAGTACTCGAACAGGGTGGCTTTGGTGCCACCGGAGCCGAGCTGCGGAAAGTACGGCTTGTCGGGACTGGTCAGCCGGACCTTCACACCGTCGACGTCGACTTCTTGTGCGGCAGTGGCCATATTCAGGACTCCAAGACGTCGAAGAGGTCGTAGTTCAGCGGCACGTCGAGCTGATCGAACCGGCAACTCGACGGCTCGCGGTCGGGTCGCCAGCGCCGGAACTTCACCGCGTGCCGGAACCGTCGACCATGCACAGAGTTGCCCTCCATCTGGTCATAGGCCACCTCGGCCACCTTTTCCGGCCGGATCGGGATCCACCGCTTGTCGGCAGCGGAGTTCCACCGGCTGGGATCACCATCGCGAATGTCACCCTCGCGCAACGGTTCCAGCTCGGCAAGGATCTTGATCCGGTCTTTCACGGTGAACGACGCGGCACCCCCGACCATCTGCAGTTCCCCGTCGTCGCGGTAGAGGCCCAGCAAGATCGAGCCGATGCCCTCGCCACTCTTGTGGATCCGGTAGCCCATCGCCACACAGTCGGCGTCGCGGGCGTGTTTGACCTTCACCATGTCCCGCTTGCCGGGCAGATAGGCGCCGTCGAGTCGCTTGGCGATCACGCCGTCGAGTCCGGCGCCCTCGAAGGTCGTCAACCAATCCTCGCCCAGCGCAGGGTCTTCCGTCGTCCGGGTGACGTGGCACCAGGTGTTCTTCTCGACCGCGTCCATGAGCGCGTCCCGACGTACCCGGAACGGCTCTTTCAACAGCGACGTGTCGCCCAGGGCCAAGGCATCGAATCCGATGAAATGCGCCGGAGTTTCCTTCGCCAGCATGGTGACCCGGCTTTCGGCAGGATGGATGCGTTGGCTCAACGACTCCCAGTCGAGGCGCACCCGGCCGTCCACCTCCCGTGGCACCACCACCTCACCGTCGAGCACACACCGTGGCGCCAGTTCGTCGCGCAGGGCGTCCAGCAGCTCGGGAAAGTACCTGCCCAGATCCTTACTGCTGCGGGACTGCAGGTAAACATCGTCGCCGTCGCGGAACACCAGCGCACGAAAGCCGTCCCATTTGGGTTCGTAGGACCACACGCCCTCGTCGGTGGGCACCTTGGCCTGGGCTTTGGCCAACATGGGTTCTAACGGCGGCTGCACGGGGAGGTCCACTGACAAGGGCACGTTTCCATCCTCACGTATGCGCGGGTCGCACCGATAGAGACTTACCCCGCATACCGAATTCATCACCCCCGAGAAATCGGCGCCGATCCCGTGAGGTGACTTTGCGCCAACCGGACGAAGTCGAAGACCAGCGGATTCTGTTCGCCGACCCGGGTGGCGACCACGACCTTGCTGGCGGGGAAGCCGTCCACCGGGACGGTTGTGAGACCTGCGCGCAGAGAACTGCGCCTGTCTCCGGTGGGCAGCACGGCGATCGCCTGGCCGCTCGCGACGAGTTCGAGCCTGTCCTCGAACCTCTCGATGACGGGTCCGGCCGACACCGGGCCGGGGTCGCTGGGCCGGTAGTCCTGCGCCGGGAAGATCGAGCGGGTGCCGCCGTGCGAGCAGATCATGGTCTGGTCGCCCGCGAAGTCGTCCAATGACACCGACATGCGGCCGGCCAGCGGATGGTCCGCCGGCATCACCAGCATCCGCGGTTCCTCGTAGAGGACGGTGACTCGGGCGTCGTCGGTCGGGATGAACAGCGGGTCCCGGGCCACCAGGACATCGACGCGGCCGTCGGTGAATGCCGCCTCCTCGTGACACTCGAGGTGACGGGTCCCGATGTCGGCTTCCGGGTGACGGCGCCGCAGTTCCCGCACAGCCGACGTGATCACCAGGTCATCGACGTAGCCGATGATGACTTTGCCCGCCGGTGCGTAGGCGCGTGCCGTGAGCGCCGCCTGGCGGGCGGCGTGCAGAAGTGCGTGCGCCTCCGGCAGGAACGCTTTGCCTGCTGCGGTGAGCAGGGCGCCTTGCGGGGTGCGCTCCAGGAGGCGGACACCCAGGCGGTCTTCCAAGCGCTGAATCTGCCGGCTCAGCGACGGCTGCGCCACATACAACTCGGCCGCAGCGCGACTGAAGTTGAGATGCTCGGCGACGACCGTGAAGTACCGGACCAAGCGCAACTCCAGGTCGATCCCGAGGTCATTCACTGTTTGTCCAACCCGACCGCTCCCCGGGCGTATTCCGTTTCCGCATAACGCGGTACAGATCAGGTCTTGGACACCTGGCCGCGGCCGCCGAAGACTCGTGGACATGAACAGATACGACGGAAAGAACGTGGTGATCACCGGAGGCAGTAGTGGACTCGGACTGGCTGCCGCGTCCTACCTGGCCGACAACGGCGCCCGCGTCCTCGTCACCGGCCGGCATCAGGAAGCACTGGACAACGCAGCCCGAGTGCTCGGTGGCAGCGGCATCACGGTCCGCAGCGATGCGAGCTCGCTACCGGACATCGACGCACTGGCCGACCGCGTCAGGTCCGAGTTCGGCACCATCGACGCTCTGGTGGTCAACGCCGGCGTCGGCAGCTTCGATGCGTTCGATGCGGTGACCGAGCAGACCTTCGACCAGGTCTTTGCCATCAACACCAAGGGACCGTTCTTCACCGTGCAGAAGTTGGCTCCCCTCCTGGCCGAAGGCAGCGGCGTGGTGCTGACGACATCGGTGGCGAACCAGAAAGGATGGGATGCACTCAGCGTGTATTCGGCCAGCAAGGCCGCCCTGCGCTCGATGGCCCGCACACTCAGCCGGGAGTTGCTGCCCAAGGGAATTCGTGTGAATGCCATCAGCCCCGGCTCGATCGACACCGGCAAGTTGGAGAAGGAAGTCCCGGAGAAGGCCGCCCAGATCAAGGCCGACTTCACGGCCAGCAGCCCGATGGGACGGTGGGGTCATCCGGGTGAGTTCGCCCCGGCAGTGGCGTTTCTCGCCTTCGACGCGACGTATGTCGCCGGGATCGAACTCGTGGTCGACGGCGGTGAATCACAGCTATGAGCGATTTCGAGAACAAGCGCGTTGTCATCACCGGTGGGACGAGCGGTATCGGGCTTGCCACCGCCGGGGCGTTGATCGCCGGTGGCGCTCGGGTCCTGGTGACGGGGCGGACACCGGCATCCTTGGAAAACGCCAGGGCCGCACTGGGTCCGGGCGCGATCGTCGAGGCGAGTGACGCCGTCTCCGACGTCGACGGGCTCGTCGAGCGTGCCGCCGCCGAGTTCGGTGCCGTCGACCTCCTGGTGCTCAATGCCGGCGGGACGGTGTCCTCGACCGTCGACGCCACCACCGAGGCGGAATACGACAACCTCTTCGCGCTCAACACCAAGGCCCCCTACTTCACGCTGCAAAAGTTTCTGCCGCTGCTGCCGAAAGGTAGCGCCGTGGTGCTCACCACCTCGGTCAGCAACACCAAAGGCATCGCGGCGACGAGTGTCTACTCGGCCACCAAGGCGGCCTTGCGGTCCATGACGCGGACCTTCGCTCGCGAATTGGTCGACCGGGGTATCCGCGTCAACGCCGTCTCCCCCGGTCCCATCGACACCGGCATCCTCGAGCGCACGATGTCCGCTGAGGCCGCCCGGGAGTTCCTCGACCAGATCAAGGCCGGCAATCCGATGCAGCGATATGGATTGCCCGAGGAAGTGGCGAAAGCAATCATTTTTCTCGGGTTCGACGCGACCTACACGACCGGCACGGAACTGCTGGTCGACGGCGGCGCCTCTGACCTGTGAAGACCGGTGCCGGCCGGGCCTGCGGGCAGTGTCATGGTGAAAACGCCAAAACGAGTAGTGACCTACGCGCGACGTCCGTGGCGCGCGGCGTGATGATACGAACGTGACGGGCGCTCGGACATCCAGGCGGATCGCGCACGCGGCTGCCTTGGTGTGCGCTGCCTTTCTCCTCCTGCCCGGTGGTGCGGCGGTCGCAGAACCGGTGGATCCGACGTCCCCTTCGACCGAAGAGACCGTCGAGCTCACCCTCTCACCGTCGGAGGGCGCCCCGGGAACCTCGGTGACGGCGACAGTGACGGGCTGCTCGACCGATCCGCGGGTGTCTGCGCAACCGGTGGCGTTGCAGTGGGATGGTGCACCGCTGGCCAACAGCGCCGGCGGATTCGACGTTCCGGACGATGCACCGCCGGGCTCGCATTCCGTCACCGCGTGGTGTGGATCGACGACCGCCGAAGCCGACTTCACCGTCGTGGCGTCCCAACCGCCGGGACCTGCCACCCTGACACTGGAACCCGGCACGGGCAGCCCCGGTGCCCGGGTGACCCTCATCGGCCGAGACTTTTTCTGCGACAACGATTCTCGCTCAGTAGAGCTGGTGTGGGACAGCGGGCCACTGGTTGCCGACACTGCTACCGACGAACGTGGCGAATTTCGCGCCACGGTCGAGGTCCCACCGGACGCGGAACTCGGCGGGCGCACGGTGCAGGCGTCCTGCACCGAAGGTCCACACACCGCCACCGCCACGTTCACCGTCGTCGCCGACTCGACGACCACAGCGGCTGAGACTTCGCCGCCGGTGACGGAGCCGCCGGTGGCGGGACAACTGGAGGATGATCCACCAGTAACGGGACCACCGGTCGCGGGGCCGCTGGCGATTGAACCACCAGCGCCGGGGTCTCCCATCTGGCTTGTCGTGCCGGTCATCATCGTCGCGGTCGTCGCCGCCGTCGCCTACTGGCTGAAGCGTCGCCGCACGATCCCTGTACCGCTCGAGCGCGTTCATGCGGAGGCACATCTTGGGTACCCGCCAGAGATGAGCATCCGCGAGACACCAGCGCTCGGCCAGCGCCTACTTGCCGTCCGCCTGCAGGTACACGCTGACTCCGGCACCCAGACAATTGTCGAGGTGGACGATGACCACACCCGTCCTTGACGCGACCGCCACCGTCCGAGACCTCCTCTTCGGTGCAGTCCCCGGCGAACCGATCGACTACTTGGCCGAGGCCCTGCGCAAGGACAAGACGATCAAGGCCCTGCGCATCCCGGCCGGCCTCACCGCTGTCGTCGAACACGAGGTGGCGACCAAGACGGAGGGTCTTCTCGCCACGAGCTTGAGCGACCTGGCCATCGCCGGGTGGAAGAGCTACGGCGCGCTGGTGGATGCCGCTCACCGCACCGGCAATGACCCGCGCGGCGAAGAGATCGTGGCCCTGGTGACACACAAGATCGAGTCCCGCCACCGCCCGAACATCGAGCTGTTCATCAACGAGCACTCGACGGCCACCTTCCACATCGAGCTCCAGATCACCTTCACCGTCGCCGCGGCGCTGGCCGTGGTGCGGCAGGCCCGGTTGACCGAGGTGCGCTCCGGGACGTGCACGGTGAACGGCTCGATGTCGATACAACAGAATGTGCTCGCCACGCGCCAGCGCCACTTCGACCTGCGGGGCGCAATCCGGTCGCGCCACGGAATCCCGCTGTTGGAGTCGGTGGACGAGTCCAGGCCCCAGTCGATGTCCGTGCCGTCGGAGTGAGGTCGCTCAGCGACGTGCGGCACCGGCCGGTGCTGTCAACGCCGCCACGCGTCGTCGTCGACGGGGAGTTCCACGGTGCGCGATGCGTCGATCAAGTCACTCACGTCGACTGCGAGCTGGCTCAGGTCCATCTCGCCCACGTCTGTCGGGTCGTCGACCGGGGTGCATTGTTCGGCCAGATCGGCCTCGGGAACGTCATCTCGTGGGCTGTCCTTACTCGTCATGACCGCTCCCTTCCTCGAGTGATCTGTCGGGTGTCCGCCCCGGTGGCGCTCCGGCTCGACGGTGGGCCGAAGCCGGGCGGACGTGGTCGGATTTCGAGACGGCGTTTTTCAAAGCGGCGTTGTCGGATTCCAGTTCGGTATTGCGATCCTGCAGGTCCAGGATCTGGCCGATGCCCACCATGTTGACCCCGGCGGCAAGCAGCTCCGTGATGCGCTGCAGGCGTACCAGGTCGTCGTCGCTGTAGCGGCGGGTTCCGCCGGCCGTTCGGGCAGGGGTCAGCAACCCACGCTGCTCGTAGCTACGCAGGGACTGCTCACCGACACCGGACAATTCCGCTGCCACCGAGATGCCATACACCCCGCGCCCAGATCGGTCTACCGAATCCTTGCTCACCAATTCGTCCCATCCGACGCCGATCCTCAACATTTTTCTTGCCACAAACTACCACCGGTGCTATAAGTAAATCTATGCCAGACAGTGTAGATGATCTGGTGTCACTATCAGGAGGTGGAGATGATGTTGATGCGTACCGATTCGTTCCGTGATCTCGACCGCTGGACCCAGCAGGTGCTGGGCACCGCAGCACGGCCGGCGGTCATGCCAATGGATGCCTGGCGCGAAGGAGAGACGTTCATCGTCGAGTTCGACCTGCCCGGGGTGAAGGCCGATTCGATCAATTTGGACGTTGAGCGCAACGTGCTGACCGTGCACGCGCAGCGCCCCGGCCTGGACCAGAACCGGGAGATGGTGTCTGCGGAACGACCCCGCGGGGTGTTCAGCCGCCAACTCTTCCTGGGCGAGACCCTCGACACCGAACAGATCGAGGCCAGCTATCAGGATGGAGTGCTGCGGTTGAGCATTCCAGTGGCCGAGAAAGCCAAACCACGGCGCATCACCATTGCCAACGGTCACGACAAGGAAGCCATCAACGCCTGACCCCGGGACCCGGCGGCGGCAAGCATCCCGTCAAAGGAGGTGAACAAGTTGATCACCGACACGCTGACCGAGACCGTGCTCGATGAAGCGGAGGCGATCGTACGGGCCGAATGGCTGCGCCTACAGCGCGACAACACTGCGCGCGAGCGCGCACGCTGCGCGGTTGGCACCGAGTTGCCCGCCGCCCGACCCCGCTCCGTCACAGCCGCCACCATGACCACGATCCTCGAACGATGGCAGCAGGCACCGTCACGACATCGATCAGGGTGGCCGCGAAAAGGTGGACCACAGCGACGAGTCTGGCCTACGCAGCGGTCTCCCCCGCCGCACCGCCGGATCGCGCCGAACAACGCTGAGCCACAGGAGGTGATGCCCTGAACGACAACTACGAGTGGTCAGTGGCGCGCGCGTAGCCGCAGCAACCCGATCACAGTGCACATGCGCCGAACCCAGCATCCCCATCCGGACCTGGATGCGCACCGCCACCCACAGTGGCACCTCCGACGCGGAGCGCGCGACGTCACTGCATGAACAGGCCCCGCCGCCGGTACCTCGTACCGGCGGCGGGGAACGCATGCAGGTAAGTCACGGAGTTGGATTGGCATGACCGAGAATCACAATCCCTATGTAGTGCTCGGGGTCACCTCCCACGCATCCCTGGCGGACATCAACCGCGCGTTCCGCACCAAGTTGCGGGCCCTACACCCCGACACCCGTCACCCCGGAAGAGGTGGCACGACCAGTGACACGCAGCTACAGCAGCTCATCGACGCCTTCCACCTGCTGCGTAATCCCGAGGACCGCGCCCAACACGACCGCAGTGTCGCCGCGGCCACCACCCCTCCACAGTCGCGCCCGGTCTCTGCGAGTCCTGATGAGCCACTGACGATCCCGGTCGTATATCACCGCTACCGAACGCCTGCCGAGGACAATCCACTGTGGGCCGGCCCGGTGCGACGCCACCGGTGACCATCGCTCCGCGCGCCGGCGGGTAGGCGTCGGCGGTGCAACACCGCCCGGCCAGAATGAGCAGATGGAACTGCCCGTCATGCCGCCGGTGTCTCCGATGCTGGCGAAGTCCGTGGCGGCCATCCCGCCCGACGCCTCCTACGAGCCCAAGTGGGACGGCTTCCGGTCGATCTGCTTCCGCGACGGCGGTGAGGTCGAGCTCGGCAGCCGCAATGAACGGCCGCTGACCCGGTATTTCCCCGAGCTGGTGGCCGCCGCGCTCGCCGAATTGCCGCCGCGGTGTGTCATCGACGGCGAGATCATCATCGCCGGAGATCGCGGCCTGGATTTCGAGGCGCTGCAACTGCGACTGCATCCCGCCGCCAGCCGGGTCGCCATGCTGGCCGAGAAGACGCCGGCGGCATTCATCGTGTTCGATCTGCTGGCCCTGGGCGACGACGATTACACCGGCCGCCCGTTCAGCGAGCGTCGCGCCGCCCTCGTCGACGGGCTGGCCGGCTCGGGGCCGTCGTTCCACGTCACCCCGGCGACCACCGATCTCACGACCGCGCAGCGCTGGTTTGCCGAGTTCGAGGGGGCCGGTCTGGACGGTGTCATAGCCAAGCCGCTGACCATTGCCTACCAGCCGGACAAGCGGGTGATGTTCAAGATCAAGCACCAGCGCACCGCCGATTGTGTGGTGGGCGGATATCGATTGCACAAGTCGGGCGACGACGCGGTGGGCTCACTACTGCTGGGCCTCTACCGCGACGACGGGCGCCTGGCCTCCGTCGGGGTGATCGGCGCATTTCCCATGGCAACGCGCAGGCAACTTTTCACCGAACTCCAGCCCCTGGTGACGGAGTTCGAGGGCCATCCGTGGAATTGGGCCGCACAGGTCGCCGGGAACACCGCCCTGGCCAAGAACGCCGGGTCGCGGTGGAACGCCGGCAAGGACCTCTCGTTCGTCCCGCTGCGGCCGGAGCGGGTGGTCGAGGTTCGCTACGAACACATGGAAGGTGCGCGGTTTCGCCACATGGCGCAGTTCAATCGATGGCGGCCGGACCGGGATCCGACGTCGTGCACCTTTGACCAGCTGGAACAGCCCGCAGCGTTCCACCTGGGCGATATCGTGCCCGGGCTGCGCGCACGCTAAGAACACGCGTGTAATTCATCCCCAATGGGGATAACTCCTGTGGATAACTTCGGGGACCGATGATTCGGCGTCACCCCAGATGTCTCAACGGATATGCCCCGGACCTTCATTCCCACCACCATCGCCTTCCCTGTCGCCGACCGGCAGCGCTCGTTCCGGTTCTACGGCGACGGGCTGGGCTTCGCGACGCCCGGGGAGCTCGCCGACGACGGGGTGCCCGAACCGCTGCGGGTGGTGGTCAACGACCAGCTCTGGCTGATGCTGATTCCCACCGGCGGGTTCGGTTGGGTGACGGCCGGGTCCGAGACAGCTGCCTCGGGCACGGTGGAATGCCAGCTCGGTGTCACCGCGCCAGACCAGGCCGGCGTGGACGCCCTCATGGCGACGGCGCGCGCAGCGGGCGCCACCATCTTGAGTGAGGCTCAACAGCGGGACTGGGGATACTGCGGTGTGTTCGCTGATCCCGACGGACATCAGTGGATGGTTCTCGCCGCACCCGCGCCGTAGGTCAGGTGCACCAGCCCGCAGGCCACCGCGAACCGGGGACCGTAAACACCGTCGACATTCGCCCGGCCCACCACCACCGGCACCGCGCGCAGCGCCTCGGCCACAGTGCGCAGCAGTTCGTCGTCCAGCGCGCCGCCACCGGCGAGCACCAGAGCGGTGGGTGGCCGTGCGAAGGCCTTCAGCGCTCTGGCGATATTGGCTGCGACGGTCTCGCGTTTGATCGCCAGGCGCAGGCTGCGCCACTCTTCTGCGGCCAGCCGGCTCGAGAACGGCACCAACCCCGCCGCACCCCTGGTACACAGCCTGCCGATCGCATCGGCCGCGGCCGGAGCATCCAGGAAGACCCGACGGCCGTCTTCCTCGTGGGCGACGTGCGGGCCCTCGACGCGGACGGCAGGTCCGCGTTTCACCGACTCGGCCAGGGCCTGCGGGATGCCGAGCACCCGGGCGACGGCCACGGTGATGGTCTCGCCCGCCCCGGCAGCCACCACGGTGGTGTCCTCGCCGATGACATCGATGGTGCCGCCGCCGATGTCACACACCGCTGCGCCGGGCGGCATGCCGGGGGTGGTGCGGGCACCGCAGGCCGCCGCCTCGGGTTCTCCTGCCACGGTGCGCGCGGGCCTGCCCGTCAACTCCGTCAGTGTCGCCGCGGCGTCGGACACCTCATCGGCAGCGAGGAGAGCGACGACGGTGCCCTGGGCGTCAACGACCCCGCGCCGCAACCACACTCCGTTGTCGATGGCCGACAGATCGGTGAAAAATGCGTCCTGAACCGCCATCCCGTCCACTGCCGTGGGCACACTCCGCAGGCGGATGCGCTGGACACATCCCGGGGCGGCCTGCCGCAGCACCGAGTGTGCCTGCGCCGGCGAATAGCGCGTCACCTCCCCGGCGAGGCGCACCTGCACGTAGTCATCGTCGAGCGCAGGCGGGTCAGGAGGCGCGGTGCGGCGGGTGACGGCGATGGCCGAGGAGTCCGCCAGTTCGCGGCAGAACTCCGCGACGTCACCGATCTCGTTGGGCGGCAACCGTAATGCCGCGCTCAGTGCGATCGGGTCAGCCATCGCCCGGTAGGCGCGGCCTGGGTCGACGACCTCGACGGCCACCAGCACCCCGGGTTCGAGGCCGCTGAGATCGACCTCGTCGACCACCGGCACGTCGAGGGGAATCCGGTTGGCGATCAGCACCGCGTCGTCCTGGGCCACCACCACACCGACGATCCGCCACCCGCGTCGCACTGCCGCGGAGATGGCTTCGGCCGCCACCTCGAAGTCGCAGTCGTCGTCGACGGAGACCACGACAGGTGCGTCGATCACGTTGTCCGCCAAGCCGGTCAAGGGCACATGACGTCCGACACCGTTCCCGCGACCGGCCGGAGTGCTCGCATCGGGACTGCGCAGACTGCGCACCGGGGCGCGCGGGGTGACCGCACGCGGGATCGGGGCGGTTGCGGTGTCGACGGGTCGCAGCACCGAGAGCAGGAGTTCGTCGACGAGCACACCGGAATCGACCTCGATGCGGTGCAGTAGCGCCGCCGCACCCTCGAGTGATTCCCGGGATCCTTTGCGTCCGCGGGTCGGTGCCTGTCCGTCGGCGACCATCGTGACAGTGTCGCCGTCGACCCGGGCCAGCACGATCTCGGTGGTGTGGTTACCGATGTCGATCCCCGCGACCGCGCGCTGACCGGGTGTCAATGCAGCAGACCCCGCCTGGCATACACCTCGGCGGCCTGCCCCACCAGCGCCGCGCACCGGGATGCGCCCCGGGCTTCCAGCGCGGCCTGCAGTTCTTCGAGTTGCTCGGCAGTCGAACGATACGGCCGCAGCGCCTCGTAGAGTTTCATCACGTCCTCGTCGTCCATGGTCGCCAATTCGGCTGCCCGCAAGAAGTTCTCCGCCAGCTGGGGGTTTCCCCCCGCCGCGGCGACCTCGGCCTGGTGGGCCAGCACGGCCGGATCCATCCGCAGGTCGGACAGGCCCAATTTGCCATTGACGGCGTTCTCGACGGTGAACCGGTCCTCGGTCATGGCCTGGTCACCTTCACGGTCATCGGGGGCTGACCCGGTTCACATGCCTGCCGCTCCAGTGCCACGAGTGCGACGGCACGCGCGTGGTAGCGCGCCGAGATGGATTCGTCGGTGCCACCGGCCAAGATCGGTACCGGCGCCATGCCCTTGGCATGCCGGGCGGCGTTCTTACCCAGGTCCCGATACATGCGTGCGGTCAGAAGCGGTGCGACGCTGAACAGTTCGAGGTTGGCCAGCGGCGCCAGGTCACGCCGATGGATCAGCGAGGTGCCCTTGCCCTGGAAGCCGATGCCGATGCCCGATCCGGACAACCGGGCAGCGGTCAGCCCGATCAGGCCCACATCGATGGTGGAGCGCACCCGCACCAATCTGGGCACGCAACCTTCCTCCTCCAGGCCCGCCGAGATCTGGCGCAGCACTTCACCGATCGGCAACCCGCACAGGGTGAGCCAGACGCTGCGGCCCCACGCCGGAGAGAGTCCGATGCACACCTCGCGTGGGTCGCTGCCCTGCCGGGCCGGCTCGATCTCGGTGACGATCAGATGCCCACGGTGTTCTTCTTGGTCGAGGGTCAACTCTGCCGACGTGCGGGCCTGCCTGATGGCGTTGATCTCGGCGGCCCGTTCCCCGGTCGGTGCGTATCCCGTTCCGGGTCCGGCGTAATCGTTGGGGTCGGTCAGTTTCGACAGGATCCGGAATTTGTCATCGAAGATGGCCGAGGTCTGTAACTGGTCGCCGCGCAGGCGTTCCCGCGTGAGCCGGTTGATGGCTTCGGCCTCATCGGTGTAGCCGGTGCGCTGCAGCGAGGCGATGACGTCGAACACGGTGAGCTGCCTGGCCTCGATGGAGGCCGCCGCTTCGCCCACCATCTTCGGATGTCCGGCGGGCAGGTCGCGGGATCCGTTGGCCACCACCACTTCCTCGACGCGGGCGTCGTCGTAGTCGGCGAGTCCGAGATCCCGGTACACCGCCTGCACGGCCTTGGCGGCGCGGCGCCGCACCGCGGCCAGGTGCTGGACCGAGACGGTGCGCAGTCCGCCGTCTGCTCCCCAGTCACGTTGCAGGACAAGAAAATCGTCCATGTCGTCGGAGTTGAAGTTCGACAGGGCAAACGCGTTGTCGTACCGCGGAATCGAACCGAAACCCGAGAACACGAAGTCCGCGCCGGCCAGCAACACCGGCAGGGTATGGGCGCTGCGCCGGATATCGGACTCGGAGATCAGGTTGTCGTTTCCGGCGCAGGACTCCAGATCACGCATCATCACCATCAGGTTCTCGGCAAGCAGTTCCTTCATGCCCTCGGGCACCGAGGCCACCACACCGACCCCGTCGATGCCGCCGTTCTGCACTCCCTGCGACCCGAGGGCGCGGGCCAGCGACACGCACCGTGATTCGAGGTAGAGGATCGAGCATTTCTCCGCCGCGCCCATCAACACTTCCGCGCCGCCGCCGCTGGTGACCCGCATCTTGAGCCCGCGAGAAGCGTAGGCAGAGGTCAGGATTGCCTTGCTGAACGGGGTGTCGTCGCCGTCGACGAACACCTGCTCGGTGCCGTAGATCGAGATGGTCTCGGCATAACTGGTCAACCCCCGCAGGCCCAGACGCAACTCCAGGGCCTCTTCGATGGAGCACTGCGCCATCGCGCCCGGCGTGCCCACCTGGCTGCCGATCAGCAACGCCACGGCGTTCGACGGCGCGTCGCTGAGCACCGGCACCGTCGTCTCGACCTCCCGGAACCCGTAGGCCACCGCGCTGGCGGCGTCCGCGGCGATCAGCAGCGGATCGTCGAGCTGATTGGTGACGTGCGCCTGGTTGCTCGGCGTGCGCCTGGCCCGCATCTTGACCATGGCCATCTGCATCTCGACCGGCGAGAGCACCGCCATGACCCTGGCGAGTTTGGCGGGGGTGGTGCCGCCGATCAGCCGCACCACCTCCGCCCGGGAGACGTTGACGTCGACGGCCATCCGGGCCAACGCCGCGTCGTCGAGGGCCATCGCCTCGTCGGCGACCTCGAGGTCGATTCCGTACCGGGCGATGAACTCGTCGATGACGTCGAAGTCTTCGACGGGCTTGCCGTCGAGTTCGACGACGTGGCCGTTGTCGAGGACGAGCGACGGCGGCGGATCGTGCGGGCTGTGCATCGCCACCAGGCCGAGTTCAGGGTCGGCGACGCTGAACCCGTCGAGGTTGACCGGTTTGGCATTCAGTACCCGGAACCGGCCCAACTCGTCTGCCACGGGAGGCCTCCCTGTTGAAGAAACTATTCGCGAATTTCGGCGTCCTCCAGCACAACCCGGCCGATGAGCTCATAACGACGCGGATCGCGGAACTTGAAGTACAACGCCATGGCCGCACCGATCAGGAACAGCCCGACGACGATCCATGGTGTCATCTTGAACAGCAACGTGCCCGACGCAGCGCCTGCCGCCGCATCCTTGTGCTCCCACAACAGGTACACGACGTAGAGCATGCCGATACCACCGAGCAGCGGCGCCAGGAACGTCTTGAACCAGTGTGCGCTGGAGGGATGGTTCTTGTGGAAGTGGAAATAGGCGATGACGGCGAACGCGCACAGCGACTGCACGATCAGGATCGCCATGGTGCCGAGGATCGCCAGCAGCGTGTACAGGTGGATGTAGGGATCCATGCCGGCGAAGAAGAACGCCAGGATCAACACCAGTGTGATGCCGGTCTGCACAAACGACGCGATGTAGGGCGAGCCGTGCTTGGGGTGCGTCGCGCCGAGCGTTTTCTGCAGCCCTGTCGACAGACCTTCCCGGCCCATGGCGTACAGGTAGCGCGACGCGCAGTTGTGGAATGCCATGCCGCACGCGAAGGAACCCGTCACCAGCAGCAGCTTGAACAAGGTGATGGCCCAGGTGCCGTAGGTGGCCTGCACGGGATCGAAAAAGATGTTGCCCGCCGTCGCCGAGTCCTGCGCGAGTTCGACCGCCTTCTCCGGTCCGGCGCCTGCGATGGCCATCCACGAGATGAAGACGTAGAAGATGCCGACGCCCAGCACGCTGATCATGGTGGCGCGCGGGATGATCTTCTTCGGGTCCTTGGACTCCTCGCCGTACATGGCCGTCGACTCGAAGCCCACCC
>JBEVFK010000055.1:0-22533 GCA_040512325.1 Mycobacterium sp.
ATATCGCCCGGTGGGAACCCTGTTCGACCAGTTCCTCGGCGCAGCCGACTCCGATCCCGTTCTGGCCGAATGGTTTCTGCGCCGTTTCAGACTGCTCGACAGTCTATACATGGTGCCGTCAGCGCGCCTGGTGGGTCGGACCATCCGACACAACCTGCGGATGTGGGTGCGGAGTCGACGGGCTGTCCCCGGTTAGATCCCGACCGTCGCGCGGAACAGCCGAGTGGGGGTCTCCGCGACCAGCCGGATCGGCCCGTCGTCGGCCGACACCCACGCCGCCGCCCCCCGCCCGAGGGTGAGGGTGTCGGATTTCGCCCGCACCACCACCGAACCCTGCGCGCACAGCAGGATCTGCGGTCCGTCGAACCGGCACGGCGCGTCGACTTCGTGGCCGAGGTCCTCACCGTCGAGCGCCAGCACCGATACCGCGAACTCGCCTGCCGGCGTGCGGTAGGTCAGTTCGAAACCGTCTTTGTCCACCGGCGGCAACAGCGTGTCCTCGGTGGCCGGTGTGAAGTCGAGAACGCGCAGCAGCTCCGGTACGTCGACGTGCTTGGGAGTCAGTCCACCACGTAACACGTTGTCGGAGTTGGCCATCACCTCGACGCCCACTCCGCGCAGGTAACTGTGCAAGTTCCCGGCAGGCATGTAGACCGCCTGCCCGGGCTCCAGGTGCAGCAGGTTCAGCAGCAGTCCGGCCAGGACGCCTGCGTCGTTCGGATACCGCTCGCCGAGATCGAGTACCGCCCTGGCCTCGGCAGCGAATTCTGTTGCATCGGAACGCAAATAGCTGATGGCGCCGTCCAGCACGGCGGGCACCAGCACGTCGAGATCTGGCTGCGGCGCGGTGATCCAGGTGGTGAACAGAGCGCGCAGCCCATCGGCGTCCGGTTGTCCGGCGAGCAGGTGCACGTACGGGTCCAGGTCCGAGACCGCCAAGGCCTGCAGGAACTCGGCGGTGCGCGCCGCTGGTCGGAACCCGGCCAGCGCATCGAACGGTTCCAGGGCCACCAGCAGTTCGGGCTTGTGGCTGCGGTCGCGGTAGTTACGCACCGGCGAGTTCAGCGGCACGCCCAGCCGCTCTTCCCGGTTGAATCCCTCCACCGCCTGCTCGGAACTCGGGTGCGCCTGCAGCGAGAGCGGTTCGTCGGCGGCGAGCACCTTCACCAGGAACGGCAGGGCGTCACCGAAACGGGACCGGACCGTACGTCCCAATTGACCGTCGGGATCGCTGCGCACCACGTCGAGCAGTGACCGTTCACCCGTCGGGGTCGTGATGAACGCCGGATCACCGGGGTGGGCCCCCAGCCACAACTCGGCTTCCGGATGGTTTGTCGGCACCGCCCGGCCGGTGAAATCGGCGATCGCGGTGCGCGACCCCCACGCGTAGGTGCGAATCGCTCCTCGCATCAATTCCATGTCCTGCTATCCCCCTGTTATCCCCTGGCCAGCCTCATGTAGACCGCAGCCATTTCGAGCCGGACGGCGAGCACAGCCAACTGCTGCTCGGGGCGACCCGCGTCCGCGGGCGCCAACCCCGCACCGTCCGGAATGTCCTCGGTACCCACCACGTCGACCTCACCGAGACCCGCCAGGCGCGCGAGCACCACGGGTCGCTCGGCGGCCAGCGTCAGCGCCAATACCCTCGGCCGCTCCGGCAACGGTCCGTCGAGTTCCTCATCGTGGAACAGAGAATCAAAATTGTTTGCCGTAGAACCGCTTTCGGCGCCCATCCCGCCGCGCAGCGCCACCACGGCGTCGGCGAGCCCGACCCCCGCGGCCGCCTGGTGCCCCACCCGAAGCAGCACGGTCGACACATGTCTCGCCAGGGCCAGCGTCGCGGTGTTGTCACCGGTGAGCACCACACTGCGGCCCACCATGCGCTGGGCCAGCGATTTGGCGGCGTTGGTGAACACCTCGCGGGCGGCGCTGTTGCGCAGCGCCTCGGCGTCGAGCTCGTCGGCCAGCACCGCGAGATCGGTCTGCAGCGCGGCCGCTCCGGTCTCGACGGCCTGCAAGGTCGCCAGCCCCACCGCGAGGAACCGGCAGAGGCCGAACTCGTCGTGCACCCACAATCGGGGTTCCAGCACGGCCACCCGGCCGGCGGTGGCGTCACGCAACGGGCCCTCGTACGGGGCGGCGATGACCACCCGGGCGCCACGGCGCACACCGGTGGCCGCCGCACCCACGAGAATGGGGTCGGCGGGATCGTCGCCGGCGACCACCAGGACATCCAGCGGACCGATCCACGGTGGTACCTCGGAGGCCACGACGATCGGTTCGGCAGCCGAACTGCCGAGCACAGCGCTCAAGATCGCACCCGCGGCCTCGGCGGTGCCACGCCCGGCGACCCAGATCACCGAACGGGGCCGTTGCCCGGTACGCACCGAGTCCAGCGCGCCCTCCTCCACAGCGGAGGCGGTGGCGCGCACCTGCGCACCCGACATCGACGCGGCATGCAACAGACCGCCGCGATCGGCGCCGATCAGGCCGTCACTGTCGTCGAGGTCGATGGTGGCGCGGGTGGCGCTCATGGCACTGCCTGGCCCGCTTCGATCTGGGCGGCGACCGTGGCCACGATGTTGTCGACTTCGTCCGCGGTGCGGGCCTCGACGTTGAGTCGCAGCAGCGGTTCGGTGTTGGACGTGCGCAGGTTGAACCAGCTGCCCTCGCCGAGGTCGACGGTCACGCCATCGAGATGGTCGATGGACTGGATTCGGGTGCCGTAGTGCTTCAGCACCGCCTCGACGCAGGCGGGTGCGTCGCTGACGGTGTAGTTGATCTCGCCGGAGGCGTCATAACGCTGGTAGTCGGCGGCCAGCTCGGAGAGCGGGCGGTCCTGCCTGCCGAGCTCGGCCAGAACATACAGTGCCGCAAGCATTCCAGAGTCGGCACCCCAGAAGTCGCGGAAGTAGTAGTGGGCCGAATGTTCGCCACCGAAGATCGCACCGGTCTCGGCCATCAAGCCCTTGATGAAGGAGTGTCCGACCCGGGCGCGCACCGGTGTGCCACCGCGCTCGACGATCAGCTCCGGCACCGCGCGCGAGGTGATGAGATTGTGGATGACCGTGGCGCCGATCTCGCGGGTCAGCTCGCGGGCTGCCACCATGCCGGTGACCGCGGACGGGGACACCGCTTGTCCGCGCTCGTCGACGACGAAACAACGGTCGGCGTCGCCGTCGAACGCGAGGCCGATGTCGGCGCCGGTGTCGAGGACGAACTTCTGCAGGTCCACCAGGTTGGCCGGATCGAGCGGGTTCGCTTCGTGATTGGGAAAGCTGCCATCGAGCTCGAAGAACAGCGGCAGCACGGTCAGCGAACGGATGGCGTCCAGCACGGCAGGCGCGGTGTGGCCGGCCATCCCGTTGCCGGCGTCGACGGCCACCCGCAGGGGGCGGAGGTCACTGACGTCGACCAGTCCGCGCAGAAAAGTGCCGTATTCGGTCAGGACATCCCGCTCCGAGACGCTGCCTGCCGGCCCGTCGAAATCCGGGACGCCCGCCACCACCTCGGCACTGATGGTGGTGAGTCCGGTGTCGCGGCCGACGGGTTTGGCACCCGCACGACAGAGCTTGATGCCGTTGTAGGCAGCGGGGTTGTGACTGGCGGTGAACATGGCACCGGGGCAATCGAGAAGTCCGGATGCGAAGTACAGCTGATCGGTGGAGGCCAGACCGATGCGGACCACGTCAAGTCCCTGCCCGGTGACACCCGCGGCGAATGCGGCCGCCAGCGCAGGCGAACTCTCGCGCATGTCGTAACCGATCACCACTTGGGTGCTGTCGTCGCGGACCAGTCGGGCGAACGCGGCACCGACCTCGGAGACGAATTGCTCGTCGATCTGTTCGCCCACCAAGCCACGCACGTCATATGCCTTGATCACACGGGCAACCGCCTCAGCGGATCGAGACATCTCGTGGCTCCTGACTACGGCTTGGACGGGACTCGGATGCCCGTACCAGCCTAGCCGTTCCGAGGGCCTGACCTACGGGACTCCTCCGGACGTCTACGCATCGTGGCTACCCACCACGGTGCCGCCAGTAACTACTCGGCGGGGTCCGGCAGCACCCGGAGGTGGCCGCGGCGCCGCCCGGCACCGGTCGCCCGGTGGGCTGCGGAGGCGAGTAAGCCGGCGGCCGGCGCAATCCCGGCGGCGGGGTGGTGGCTTGCGGGGGCCGAGAAACCGCGTGCGGGAGCGCTGGCGGCGACGCCGTCGCGGCCCTCCCGGACGGCGTCGGCGAGGGCGACCAGATCATCTTCGTCGGGATGGGCGGGCAATGGACCTGCGTGACGTACCAGTTCCCAGCCACGCGGCGCGGTGATCCGGCCGGCATGGGTGACGCACAGGTCCCAGGAATGCGGTTCGCGGACGGTCGACAGCGGTCCCACCACGGCCGTCGAGTCGGCATAGACGAAGGTCAGCGTCGCCACGGCATAGTGGGGGCACCCAGGCCTGCAGCAGCGACGTGGAACATTCACGCCCGTGAGGTTATCGCGCTGCGTGCTCGCATCCTCGCGGACACGCGCGGCCACCCCGGCCACTACCGAACCGTTATCTACCGAATCGGCGACCGTTACGATCGCTTGGTGGCTCAATCCAGCAACTCACCGCGCAGACCTTCGGGCAGCAGGTGGGCCTCTCGCCACGGCCGCGGAATCCGCGGGCCGCTGCTTCCGCGCGACGTGCCGGGATGGCGCAGCCGCGCGGAGAGATTCGACATGGCCGTGCTGGAAGCCTACGAACCCATCGAACGCCGGTTCTCCGACCGGGTGACGGGACTGGATGTGGCCGTGGACGAGATCCCGCGGATCGCCCCACGGGATCCGGAGAATGTGCAGTTTCCACCCGAAGTGATCGCCGATGGACCGATCGCCCTGGCCACCTTGATCCCGGCCGGCGTGGACGTCCGGGGAGCCAACACCCGGGCCCGAGTTGTGCTGTTCCGCAAGCCGATCGAGCGGCGCGCAAAGGACACAGCCGAACTGACTGATCTACTTCATGACATTTTGGTGGCTCAGGTGGCCACCTATCTCGGAGTCGAACCCTCCGTCATCGATCCGACGATCGAGGACGAGTGACCGCGGCGGCGTCTTGCCCCGCAGTGGCCGGTTCGGACGACTAGACGATGCCGCGCTTGAGCCGGCGGCGCTCCCGCTCGGACAAGCCGCCCCAGATCCCGAAGCGCTCGTCGTTGGCCAGGGCAGACTCCAGGCACGAGTTCTTCACCTCGCAGCCAAGGCAGATTCGCTTGGCTTCGCGGGTGGAACCGCCCTTCTCGGGAAAGAAGGCTTCCGGGTCCGTCTGCGCGCACAAGGCGCGCTCCTGCCACTGGTCGTCGCCGTCGTCAGGCTGAAGTTCGTAGGGCTCCGGCACGAGACTCAAGTGCGGTCGTCCCCCCATCTCTGCTCCCCCTGTTGTCGCCGGCTCCGTGGTGGTGTGCGGGATACTGCCCATAGCTCCGATCAGGTGCTGATAGGACATGTTCCGCCTCCTCATCTTTCTTGCTAGTCGATCGATGAATGTCGCCCCGATATTGCACCGTGACAATCCCAATTCGAACACGTGATCGAATCTCGGTCTGCGACACCGGAACCGGCCGACCAACCTGGAAATGACACTGATGTGATTAGACACGGGTTAGCTGGCGAGGTCAAGCGCTAGAACGGAATTTCATACCATTTGAGCCTGACATTTCCGCGAGTCGGTGCGCGGGCGTGTCGCCTCCGTGACCGTGATGTTATCTCCCGCGGCAACTGCGCCTAGTCTCGGTCGGTGTGAAGGTCACCGTTTTGGTCGGCGGCGTCGGCGGCGCGCGATTCCTGTTGGGTGTTCAACAGTTGCTGCGGCTGGGCCAATTTCAACCCGACAACCCTGAGGCTCCAGCTGAGGTCGAACACGAGCTGACGGCGGTGGTCAACATCGGCGACGACGCCTGGATGCACGGGGTGCGCATCTGCCCCGATCTCGACACCTGCATGTACACCCTCGGCGGGGGCATCGATCCCGAACGGGGCTGGGGGCATCGCGACGAAACCTGGCACGCCAAGGAGGAACTCGCCGCCTACGGGGTGCAGCCGGATTGGTTCGGTCTCGGCGACCGCGATCTGGCAACACATCTCGTCCGCAGCCAGATGCTGCGGGCCGGGTATCCGCTGTCGCAGGTCACCGAGGCTCTCTGCAAGCGCTGGAACCCCGGCGCGCGGCTGCTTCCGGCCAGTGACGATCGCAGCGAGACCCATGTGGTGATCACCGAGCCGGACACCGGCGAACGTAAGGCGATTCACTTCCAGGAGTGGTGGGTGCGCTACCGCGCGAAGGTGCCCACCCACAGCTTCGCCTACGTCGGCTCCGAAAATGCCACGCTCGGGCCCGATGTCGCCGCTGCCATCGCCGACGCCGATATCGTCTTCCTCGCGCCGTCCAACCCCGTCGTCAGCATCGGACCCATCCTGACCATCCCCGGCATCCGCGGCGCCCTGCGCTCGACGGCAGCCCCGGTGGTGGGCTACTCCCCCATCATCGGCGGAAAGCCCTTGCGTGGCATGGCCGACGAATGCCTCACTGTCATCGGCGTGGATTCGACCTCCGAAGCGGTCGGTCGATTCCACGGCGCCAGGTCGGCCACCGGCATCCTGGACGGCTGGCTCATCTCCCCGGAAGACCACGCCGAGATCGAGGGGGTGGCAGTGCGGTCCATTCCCCTGCTGATGACCACGCCGACTGCCACGGCGCAGATGGTGCGCGACGGAATGGATCTCGTCGGCATCCCGACCGCCGGTCTGGGCACGCTGTGAGTGGCCCGGAGCACGGCTCCGCCGCCGCCATCGAGATCCTGCCGGTGCCGGGACTTCCCGAATTCCGGCCGGGTGATGACCTGATCGCGGCACTGGCAGCAGCCGCACCGTGGCTGCAGGACGGCGACGTCGTGGTGGTCACCAGCAAGGTGCTCTCCAAGACCGAGGGCCGTATCGTCGCAGCACCGTCGAACCCCGAAGAACGAGACACGCTGCGGCGCAAACTCATCGACGGCGAGGCCGTCCGGGTGCTGGCCCGCAAAGGTCGCACGCTGATCACCGAGAACGCACTCGGCCTCATCCAGGCGGCCGCCGGAGTCGACGGCTCCAACATCGGCACCACCGAATTGGCGCTGCTGCCGGTCGATCCCGACGGCAGCGCGGCGGCACTGCGGGCCGGGCTCGCCGAGCGCCTCGGCGTCGAGGTGGCCGTCATCATCACCGACACCATGGGCCGGGCCTGGCGCAACGGCCAGATCGACGCGGCGATCGGGTCGGCCGGCCTACCGGTCCTGCACGGCTACGCCGGAGCGGTGGACACCCACGGCAACGAACTCCTGGTCACCGAAGTGGCGGTCGCCGACGAGATAGCCGCCGCAGCCGATCTGGTGAAGGGAAAGCTGACCGGTATCCCGGTGGCAGTGGTCCGCGGGCTGCAACTGCGCGACGACGGGTCCACCGGCCACGATCTGCTCCGGCCCGGCGAAGACGACCTCTTCTGGCTCGGTACCGCAGAGTCCATCGAACTCGGCCGTCGCCAGGCCCAGCTGCTGCGCCGCTCGGTGCGCCACTTCACCGCAGAGTCCGTTCCCGGGCAGCTCATCGAAGAAGCCGTCGCCGAAGCACTCACCGCACCCGCGCCGCATCACACCCGCCCCGTGCGGTTCGTCTGGCTGTCCGCGTCGCGAAACACCCTCCTGGACGCCATGAAAGAGCAGTGGCGCGCCGATCTGCTGGCCGACGGCAAACCCGCCGATGCCGTGGAGCGCCGAATCGCACGCGGCCAGATCCTCTACGACGCCCCCGAGGTGGTGATCCCGATCATGGTTCCCGATGGGGCCCATGACTATCCGGACGACGCCCGTACCGCCGCCGAGCACACCATGTTCACCGTCGCCGCCGGTGCCGCCGTCCAAGGACTGCTGGTGGCGCTGGCAGTGCGCGGTGTGGGCAGCTGCTGGATCGGGTCGACCATCTTCGCCCCCGACCTGGTGCGTGCCGCGCTCGATCTGCCCGTCGACTGGAATCCGATGGGAGCCATCGCAATCGGCTACCCGGCCGAGGATGCCGGGCCGCGTGACCCCGCCGATGTCGAGGGTCTGCTGGTGCGTCGATGACGACGCGCGAGTCCGTGGTGGACCTGCTGACCGCTTGGGCCGCACCCGATCCGGACCAGGATGCGTTGCGGCACGCGGTGCTGGCGTTCGTGCTGGCGCGCGCCGATGCCTGCGCGCGCGCCTGCGAACCCGGCCACATCACCGCCTCGGCTGCGGTGCTCGACGACACCGGGTCGCAGGTGCTGCTGACACTGCATCCGCGGCTGGGCCGCTGGGTGCAGCTCGGCGGGCATGTCGAGCCCGAGGACGCCGATATCGAGGCCGCGGCGCTGCGCGAGGCCACCGAGGAGTCGGGCATCACCGGGCTGCGGCTGGGTGGGCTGGCCGCCATTCACGTCCATCCGCTGACGTGTTCACTCGGAGTGCCCACCCGGCATCTGGATCTGCAGTTCGTCGCCACCGCCCCGGCCGACGCCGTGATCGCGATCAGTGACGAGTCACTGGATCTGCGGTGGTGGCCCGTCGACGCGTTGCCGCCGGGGATCGATCACTCGGTGACGCAGTTGGTGGCACGCGTCACCTGAGCACCTAGAGGTCGCTGGAGTAGCGGATGCCGCAGTCCGGCAGCGTGACTCCCGGCCAGACCCGGGCGCCGCGCAAGAGTTCACAACGAGCGCCGATGACCGCGCCGTCGCCGATGATGCCGTCCCGGATCAACGCCCGCGGGCCGATGTGGGCACCGAAGCCGACGATCGACCGCTCGATCGACACGCCCGCTTCGATCTTGACGCCGTCGAAGATGACCGCACCGTCGAGACGGCACCCCGGACCGATCTCCGCGCCACGGCCGATGACGGTCCCGCCGACCAGTACCGCGCCGGGGGCCACCGACGCGCCGTCATGGACCAGGAATTCGCCGCGATGGCCGCCAAGGGCCGGCGACGGCGCGAGGCCGCGCACCAGGTCGGCGGAGCCGCGCACGAAGTCCTCGGGTGTGCCCATGTCGCGCCAGTACGACGCGTCGACGTAGCCGCAGACTTTCACCCCGTCGGACAGCAGCTGCGGGAACACCTCGCGTTCCACCGACAGCTCGCGGTCGGTGGGGATGCGGTCGATGATCTCGCGCTTGAACACATAACAGCCCGCGTTGATCTGGTCGGTGGGCGGATCCTGGGTCTTCTCCAGGAATGCCTCCACCCGATGGTCGGCGTCGGTGGGAACGCAGCCGAACGCCCGCGGGTCGCCGACGCGCACCAGATGCAGCGTCACATCGGCATCGACCTCGCGGTGATGGTTGAGCAAGCCGCCCAGGTCACAACCGGAGAGCACGTCGCCGTTGAACACCACAGCGGTGTCGTGACGCAGCTTGGAGGCGACGTTGGCGATCCCGCCGCCGGTGCCACGCGGCTCTTCTTCGAAGACGTACTCGATTTGCAGGCCCAGTTTGGACCCGTCGCCGAACTCCGCCTCGAAGACCGCCGCCTTGTAGGAGGTGCCGAGGATGACGTGCTCGATGCCGGAGGCGGCGATGCGCGACAGCAGGTGGGTGAGAAAGGGCAGCCCCGCTGTCGGCAGCATCGGTTTCGGCGCGGACAGGGTCAGCGGCCGTAGTCGGGTGCCTTTGCCACCCACCAACACCACGGCGTCTACCTTCGACGGATCAACCACATTGCTCACGGCGCGTCCTCTCCCCCACGGGTCAACTGCGGTGCCGCCTGGCACCACGTACCACCAGCGCTGATCGTACGGCCAAAGCTGCCCGCATGGCCCATCTCAGCGGAGCCCGTTGCCATCCGTGGTGTCTGTCGGACAGGTAAACATAGGTGCTGCGGTGGTGGGCGGCGAGGTTGCGGGCGGGATCTCGCCCGGTGGAGTGCCCTTTGTCGTGGAGGATCTCGGCAGTGGGCACGTACACGTTGTGCCACCCCGCCTGGCCCAGCCGGTCCCCGAGGTCGACGTCTTCCATGTACATGAAGTAGCGCTCGTCGAACCCGCCGATCTGGTCGAACGCCGCGCGCCGCACCAGCAGGCAGGACCCCGACAGCCAGCCGACCACGCGCTCGGTGGGTTCCTGCCGGTCCTGGCGGTAGGCCGCGGTCCACGGGTTGTTCTTCCAGACCGGGCCGACGACGGCGTGCATGCCGCCGCGGATGATGCTGGGCAGGTGCCGCGCCGACGGGTACACCGAGCCGTCCGGGTCACGGATCAGCGGTCCGACGGCGCCGGCGCCGGGCCAGCGCCGCATGGCTTGGAGCAGTTCGTCGATGCTGCCCGGTCCCCACACCACATCAGGGTTGGCGATGATCAGAAATTCTGAGCAGTCCGAGTCCGTGGAGGCGACTCCCCGGTTCACGGCGCCGCCGTACCCCAGATTGGCGCCCGTGCGCAGCAGTCGGGTGTTGGGATACCGCTCGACGGCGCTTTCCGGGGTGCCGTCGGTAGAACCGTTGTCGGCGAGCACCACGGTCACCGGTCGATCGGTGGCCAGGCTCAGCGACGACAGGAACCGCTCGAGATGGGCGCCGGGTGAGTAGGTCACTGTCACGACCGGCAGTTCGTCACTCACGGCGTAGAGGGTAGCGGTCTGTCGCTAACTCGATCGACCGAGTGCCTCGGCCAGGGCTTCCGGCCAGCCCCGCAGCGGTGCCAGCCCCGCCCGCGCGGTCTGCTCACCGCCCAGCGCCGAGTACGCCGGGCGCGGCGCGGGCCGCGGGTGGACCTCGGTACCGACGGGGCGAACCAGGGCAGGATCGGCGCCTGCGGCGGCGTACACCGCCCGGGCCTGGTCGAACCGACTTGCCGGGCCGCTGTTGGCGACGTGGAGGACGGGCTCGCGGATACCGCCGCCCGCGATGGCCAGCAGCGCCGCACAGAGGTCGCCCACGTAGGTCGGTGACCCGAGTTGGTCCGCCACGACGTCGATGGTGTCGCCGGCGGCGGCCTTGGCGCGCATCACCGCCACGAAGTCCGACCCGCCGGTGGCGCCGGTGTACACCCAGGCGGTGCGGACCACCGTGGCATCGGCCCCGGCAGACAGAACCGCGAGTTCGCCGGCGAGTTTGGTGCGGCCGTAGACCGACAGTGGACCGGTCTGATCCGCCGGCTCATAGGGCCGCGGCTCGCCGTCGAATATTCCGCTGAACACGTAGTCCGTGGAGAGGTGGATCAGCTGCGCCCCGGCGCGCGCACAGGCGTACGCGAGGTTCTCGGCGCCGGTGACATTGACCGCGTACGCCCTGTCGGGATCCTTCTCCGCGGCGTCGACGGCGGTGAAGGCGGCGCAGTTCACCACCACATCGCCGGGAGCGGTGTACCGCTCGGCGGCCAGTGGGTCGGTGATGTCCCACTGCGCCGAGGTATAGGCGGCAACCTCGTGACCACACTGTTCGGCGCGTCCGGCCAGGAACTTTCCGACCTGTCCGCCCGCTCCGGTGATCACTATCCGTTTGACGAGAGCCACACCTCAGAGTCTGGCACGCCGGTGGCAGCTCCCCGGTTACCGACGGTTGGACCAGTAGCCTGGGCGGGTGCCAGCCCGAGTGATACGCGTCGTGTCGACCTTGATCGCCATCGCGATCGTGGCCGGCACCGGTGTCGCGTGGAGCACCATCAAGCAGTTCGAAGAGGGCATCAACCACATCAGCGCGGAGGCACTCGGCGGTGGCGGCGAGGACGGTGCCATCGACATCCTGCTGGTGGGTGTCGACAGCCGCACCGACGCGCACGGCAACCCCTTGTCGGAGCAGGAGCTGGCCACCTTGCGGGCGGGCAACGACGTGGCCACCAACACCGACACCATCATCTTGATCCGCATCCCGAACAACGGGAAGTCGGCAACCGCGATCTCGATCCCCCGCGACTCCTATGTGGAGTCGCGCAGCATGGGCAAGACCAAGATCAACGGTGTCTACGGCGCGGTCAAGCTGGAGACGATGAAAGAACTGATCGAGAACCAGGGCATGGATCCGGTCGAAGGCGAGAAGCGTGGGGCCGAGGCCGGTCGCGAAGCGCTCATCGAGACGGTGGCCGATCTGACCGGCGTCACCGTCGACCATTACGCCGAGGTGGGGCTGCTGGGCTTCGCCCTGATCACCGACGCCATCGGCGGAGTGGACGTGTGCCTCAAAGGTCCTGTCTACGAACCGCTTTCCGGAGCCGACTTCCCGGCCGGCTGGCAGCGGCTCAACGGCCCGCAGGCACTGAGCTTCGTCCGGCAGCGCCATGACCTGCCGCGCGGCGACCTCGACCGGGTGGTGCGCCAGCAGGTGGTGATGGCGTCCCTTGCCCATCAGGTCATCTCGGGTAAGACGCTCTCGAGCGCCTCGACGTTGAGCAGTTTGCAGGAGGCAGTGCAGCGCTCGGTGGTGTTGTCCGACGGTTGGGACATCATGAACTTCGTCGAGCAGCTCCAGGAGTTGGCGGCCGGCAGCGTGGCGTTTGCGACCATCCCGGTGCTCGATGAAGCCGGCTGGAGCGACGACGGCATGCAGAGCGTCGTGCGCATCAACGCCGACCAGGTCAAAGAGTGGGTGACGAGCCTGCTCGAAGACCAGGACGAAGGTAAGACCGAGGAGCTGGCGTACTCGCCGGACAAAACCGTCGTCGAGGTGGTCAACGACACCGAGATCAACGGTCTCGCCGCTTCGGTGTCAGAGGTGTTGACCGCCAAGGGTTTCATCGGCGGCAACGTCGGCAACAACGAGGACGCCGCACCGCCGGTCAGCCAGGTGCTGGCCGCCACGGTCGATGATCTCGGCGCGCAGGCCGTCGCCGAGAACCTGGGCGGGTTGCCGGTGGTGGTCAACGAATCGTTGCCCCAGGGCACCGTCCGGGTGGTGCTCGTCGATGACTACACCGGCCCCGGCTCAGGCCTCGAAACCGATCCGGCGCTCAACGGTGAGGTGGTCGATCAGGCCTCTGCAGCCGCCGACGGGATGGTGGTTCCGCCCCCCTCGCCGATCCTCACCGCGGGTTCCGACGACCCCAAGTGCGTCAACTGACCGTGGCCGCCGACACCACTCTTTCGGGCGCGCTACTGGCCCCCCTGCTGCGTAGTGATGCGGTGGGTCCCCGTATCACCTACTACGACGACGCCACCGGCGAGCGCATCGAGCTGTCGGCAGTGACACTGGCGAACTGGGCGGCCAAGACCGCCAACCTGTTGCGGGACGAGCTGGGCGCCGGGCCGGGCAGCCGAGTCGCCGTGCTGCTCCCGGCGCACTGGCAGACCGCAGCGGTGTTCTTCGGTATCTGGTGGATCGGCGCCGAGGCGGTGTTCGGCAGCGAGGCCGACTCGGCCGAGGTGGCGGTGTGCACCGCCGACCGTCTCGCCGACGCCGACCGCGCGGTCGGCATGGGTGAGATCGCCGTGTTGTCACTGGACGCGTTCGGCAAGCCTGTCCCTGATCTGCCGATCGGTCTCACCGACTACGCGACGGCGGTGCGGGTCCATGGCGACCAGGTGGTTCCCGAGGCTGCGCCCGGAGCGGCGCTGGCCGGCCGGGCGGTCGACGACGTGGTTTCCGCTGCCCGCGACAGCGCCGCAGCGCTGGGCCTGAGCCCCGGCGACCGGGTGTGGTCGGCAGGCAGATGGGACAGTCCGGACCTGTTGGTGAGCAACCTGCTGGCGGTGTTCGCCGTCGGCGGCTCGCTGGTGCAGGTCGCCAATGCCGATCCGGCGGTCCAGGATCGCCGCCGAAATATCGAGAAGGTCACCCGCACCCTCGGTTAGTTGCTGGATCCGCAGGCTCCCGTGACACAATCACTGGTACGACGACACAATTGCTGGTACGACCGATTCTCAGCTTAGATTCAGCCTGTCATCTAGCGTTAACCTTCTTCGCTGAGATATGTTACCGATTAGTTGCGTACTTGAAGCCTCAAAGACCTCGAGCCCAGCGCACACTTGTCCAAAGCGATTCCGTCGATGAAGCCGGGAGAACTCCATGGTCACTGCAGTGACTGCCATCGTGGTGGCCGTAGCCCTCGGTCTCTGCGACAGGCGCGCACGTCGACATCCCGCGTGGGACTTCAGCCCACGCGGTCGGTTCTACGTCAGCATCGGCTACCCGATGGTCGCCATCGCCGCCTACTTCCTGATGGAATCGTCGAGCGGCGCCCCCTGGGCCTTGGCGCTGTGCCTCGGCTGGGCGCTGGCCGCGAGCACGGTGTTCGTTCTCGGCTTCACCGCGCTCCGTGACGTGGTTCGCCGCCACCACACGGTGTCGCAGTCCATCGAGACCATTGCCGATCCGGTGGCAGCGGCGGCCCGCCGGCGCTAGTGCGACCACTACGCTCGCCTGTTGTGAATGCACCCGAGCGCCGGCCCCTTGACGTCAGCACCCTGCGTTCCGGCCTCAGCACGCCGTGGCGACAACTCGATGTCGTCGAGGAAACCGGCTCGACCAACGCCGATCTGCTGGCCCGCGTCGCCGCCGGTGACAATATCGCCGGCAGCGTGCTGCTGGCCGAATTTCAGAACGCGGGTCGAGGCAGGCACGGTCGGAGTTGGTCGGCGGCGCCCCGATCCCAGATCGCCATGTCCGTCGGTGTCGGCACCACCGGGGTCCCCGCTGACGCCTGGGGGTGGCTGCCGCTGCTGACCGGCATCGCTGTGGTGGACGCGCTCAGCGCGACGTGCGATGTGTCCGCCGGGCTGAAGTGGCCCAACGACGTCCTGGTGGGCACCGGGAAACTGGCAGGCATCCTCGCCGAGGTCGCGGCGCCGACCTCGGAGATCGTGGTGGGTCTCGGGCTCAATGTGTCGCTGTCGGAGCAGGAGGCCCCCGATCCCAGGGCCACCTCGCTGACGATGCTGGGGGCCGCGGAGATCGACCGCACCGTTCTGGTCGCCGGCATTCTCGATGCTCTCGGGCACCGGATCGAGCAGTGGCGCGCCGCCGGCGGTGCCGACAACGCCCTGATTCAGGACTATCGGAACTACAGCCTGACCATCGGCAGCGAGGTCCGCGCCAGTCTGCCGGGCGACCGCGCCGTCGTCGGAACGGCAAGTGCCATCGACACTTTCGGCCGACTGATCATCGATGACGGCGACACCACGGTGATGGTGGCCGCAGGTGATATCACGCATCTGCGGCCCGCGGACGGTCCCAGCGACACCTGAGGAATCAGCGCAGCAGGGCGCGGCTCATCACGACGCGCTGGATCTGGTTGGTGCCCTCATAGATCTGGGTGATCTTGGCATCACGCATCATCCGCTCCACCGGGAAATCCACGGTGTAACCCGCCCCGCCGAACAACTGCACCGCATCGGTGGTGACCTCCATGGCGATATCGGAGGCAAAACACTTCGACGCCGCGGAGATGAACCCCAGATTGCCTTCACCCCGCTCCGCGCGGGCGGCGGCGCTGTAGACCATCAACCGCGCCGCTTCGACCTTCATCGCCATGTCGGCGAGCATGAACTGCACACCCTGGAACTCCGAGATCGACTTCCCGAACTGCTTACGGTCCTTGGTATAGGCAATCGCCGCGTCCACCGCGCCCTGGGCGATCCCCACCGCTTGGGCGCCGATGGTCGGCCGGGTGTGATCCAGCGTGGCCAGCGCGGTCTTGAAGCCGGTGCCGGGCTCTCCGATGATCCGGTCGCCTGAGATCCGGCAGTTCTCGAAATACAACTCGGTGGTCGGGGACCCCTTGATCCCGAGCTTGCGTTCCTTGGGTCCGACGCTGAAGCCCTCGTCGTCCTTGTGGACGATGAACGCCGAGATCCCGTTGGCGCCCTTGTCGGGGTCGGTCACCGCCATCACCGTGTACCACGACGACTTGCCCCCGTTGGTGATCCACGCCTTGGTGCCGTTCAAGATCCAGTCGTCGCCGTCGGCCTTGGCGCGCGTGCGCATGCCGGCGGCATCACTGCCCGCTTCGCGTTCCGAAAGCGCATACGACGCCATATCCCCGTCGGCCAGCGCGGGCAGCACCAGCTTCTTGAGCTCTTCGGAGCCGCGCAGGATCAAGCCCATGGTGCCCAGCTTGTTGACCGCCGGGATCAGCGACGCCGAGGCATCCACCCGGGCGACCTCTTCGATGACGATGCACGCCGCCACCGAATCCGCGCCCTGGCCGCCGTACTCCTCCGGCACATGGACCGCGTTGAAGCCCGAGGCGTTCAACGCTTGCAGCGCCTCTTCGGGAAAACGCGCACTCTCGTCAACGTCCGCGGCGTGCGGAGCGATCTCCTTTTCCGCCAGAGCGCGAATAGCGACTCTCAGTTCCTCGTGCTCCTCCGGGAGCTGAAACAGATCGAACGACGAATTACCGGCCCACCCAGCCATCGGTGCCTCCTGAGCTACTCGCCAGTAACTTTACTGGGTGCCGGCGTCTCCGAGCAATCGGTTCCGCAGGGCCGCATCCTTTTCGAGGACCATGGCCTCCAGCGCTGCCTGATATGCCACCATCCTGCGGCGCAACTCCGGATCCGCTCCACCCAGGATCCGGGCCGCCAACAATCCGGCGTTACGCGCCCCGCCGATCGACACCGTGGCGACCGGGACACCTGCCGGCATCTGCACGATCGACAGCAGCGAATCCAGCCCGTCCAGGCGCGCCAGCGGTACCGGGACGCCGATCACCGGCAGCGGTGTGGCTGCCGCGACCATGCCGGGCAGGTGAGCGGCGCCCCCGGCGCCGGCGATGATCACGTCGATGCCGCGACCGGCCGCGCCGCGGGCGTAGTCGAGCATGCGATCCGGTGTGCGATGGGCCGAGACCACGCCGACCTCGAAAGGGATCTCGAACTCGGCCAGCGCGTCGGCGGCGTCGGTCATCACCGACCAGTCACTGTCGCTGCCCATGATCAGCCCGACACGTGGGTTCATGCGCGATCCGCTCGCACGCTCGTGCCGCCCCCGCAAGCGGGAGATGCCCCCAGCTCACCCGCTACTCGCAGTGGGCCCATCAGTGTCCTTCCCATCCGTCGGTCCATTCGGCATGCGACAGCCAGTGTGCCGCGCGATTGGCGCGTTCCCTGATGATCGCCACCTCGTCGCCGGGTGCACCGACGATGTTGACGTGGCCGAGCTTGCGGCCCGCCCGTTCGCCCTTTCCGTACAGGTGCACCTTGGCTTCCGGTAGCCGGCCGAACAGGTGATGCACCCGCTCGTCGACGCTCATCGCCGGAGTCTCGGGCGCGCCGAGCACATTGGCCATCACCGTCAGCGGCGTGCGCGCCGAGGTGTCGCCCAGCGGATAGTCCAGCACCGCCCGCAGATGCTGCTCGAACTGGCTGGTGACCGAACCGTCCATGGTCCAGTGGCCGGAGTTGTGCGGCCGCATGGCCAACTCGTTGACCAGCAGGCCGCCATCGGCCGTCTCGAAGAGTTCGACGGCGAGGACACCGACGACACCCAGCTCGTGGGCCAACCGCAGGCCGAGTTCCTGGGCGGCGGAACCCAGCGCGGCAGGCAGATCCGGTGCGGGCGCGATCACCTCGACGCAGATGCCGTTCTGCTGGATGGTCTCGACGACCGGCCAGGCCGCGCCCTGCCCGAACGGGGAGCGGGCCACCAGGGCCGAGAGCTCGCGGCGCATGGCGACACGTTCCTCGATCATCACCGGCACGCCGTCGGCCAGATACCGCTCGGCGATCGCGCGCGCGGCCGCCGCATCGTCGGCCATCAGCACGCCACGGCCGTCGTAGCCACCCCGGATGGTCTTGAGCACCACCGGGCCGCCGAGTTCCTCGGCGAAGGTCACCGCGTCGTCGGCGGTGTCGACGGCGGCGAACCGCGGCACCGGCGCCCCCAGCTCGGTCAGCCGTCGTCGCATGAGGAGTTTGTCCTGCGCGTGCACCAGGGCTTCCGGCGGTGGCGCCACATTGACGCCCTCGGCGACCAGCTTGTCCAGCAGCTCGGTGGGGACGTGTTCGTGGTCGAAGGTCAGCGCGGTCGCACCCGCGGCCACCCGGCGCAGCGCCTCGAAGTCGGTGTGGGCACCGATCACCACATCCGGGCTCACCTGGGCTGCCGGATCCGCCGGATCGGCAGCCAGCACACGCAGGGTCTGGCCCAGTGCGATCGCCGACTGATGGGTCATCCGGGCCAGCTGCCCGCCGCCGATCATCGCGACCACGGGGGCATCTCTCGAAGATCTCCGCACGGCCATATGGTGTCACGACCGGCGTTGTGGTGTTACCCACGGTGATCAGGGGTGATGAACGACGATTACGCGACGCCCAGGAGGGGTCCGTACACTCGCTTCTTATGTCGTTCGCTGATGCCACGATCGCGCGGTTGCCCCGCCTGATCCAACCGTTCGCCGAACGGCATCACGAACTGATCAAATTCGCCATCGTCGGTGCCACCACATTTGTCATCGACTCGGTGATCTTCTACACCCTCAAGCTGACGATTCTCGAGCCCAAGCCGGTGACCGCGAAGATCATCGCGGGCATCGTTGCTGTGATCGCGTCCTACATCCTGAACCGGGAATGGAGTTTCCGGAACCGGGGCGGCCGGGAGCGCCACCACGAGGCCTTGTTGTTCTTCGGAGTCAGCGCCGTGGGTGTGGTGTTGTCCATGGTTCCGCTGGCGATCTCCAGCTACATGCTGATGCTGCGGGTGCCGATGGTGTCGCTGACGGTGGAGAACATCGCCGACTTCATCTCGGCTTACGTCATCGGCAATCTGCTGCAGATGGCGTTCCGGTTCTGGGCGTTCCGGCGGTTCGTCTTCCCCGACGAATTCGCCCGCGATCCCGAGAAGGCCATCGAGTCCACCCTCACCGGCGGCGGCATCGCCGAAGCGCTCGAGGACGAATACGAACTCCGCCACTCCCCGGCCGGCGACGCGGCCAAGATCACGCCGCTCGACGAGCACCGGCGACGCACCAAGCCTCAGCTCGGCGATTCCTCGGATCCCAGGGTGTCGAAAACCTCGTGATACAGCAGCGAATGGACCTGTTCCACTCGCGGAATGTCGTAGAACTCCAACGGGTCCTGTGACGCCGACTCGATGATCAGCGTGCCGGTGCGCAGCATCCGATCGAGCAGCCCGTGCCGGAACTCCACGCTGTTGACCCGGGCGAGCGGGATGTCGATGCCCGAGCGGGTGATCAGACCGTGCCGGAACATGACGCGGCGGTCGGTGATCACGAAATGCGTGGTCCACCAGTTGAGAAACGGCCACACCGTGAGCCAGCCGACGATGATCACCCAGACCCCCGCAATCACCACCGACACCACCGTCTTGGCGTTCTGCGCCCAATCGGTGTTGGTGATGACGGCTGCACCGAATGCCGCGAGCGCGGAGGCGAGCAGCAGTATCAGCACCGGGCCCAGCAGTCGCTTCCAGTGCGGGTGCCGATGCAGCACCACTTTTTCGTCGTTGGCCAGGATGTTGTCCGGGTAACCCACGGACGCACTTTATCCAGGCCCGGGTAAATAAGAGATCACAAACGCAACCCTGGCGGAAGTTTAAGAACGCAGCCGATAACATCGACTCCCATGACGAGTGTTACCGAGCCTGACGCCGGAGTCGCCGCCGAGAGCAAAGTCGATATCCACACCACCGCGGGCAAGCTCGCCGATCTGCGGAAGCGCGCCGAGGAGGCGAAGCACCCGGTCGGTGAAGCGGCCGTCGACAAGGTGCACGCCAAGGGCAAGCTGACTGCGCGTGAGCGCATTTTCGCCCTGCTCGACGAGGGCTCATTCGTGGAACTCGACGCGCTGGCCCGACACCGCAGCACCAATTTCGGGTTGGGGGCCAACCGCCCCGTCGGCGACGGTGTGGTGACCGGCTACGGCACCATCGACGGCCGCGAGGTCTGCATCTTCAGCCAGGACGCCACGGTCTTCGGCGGCAGCCTCGGTGAGGTCTACGGCGAGAAGATCGTCAAGGTCCAGGAGCTGGCCCTCAAGACCGGCAGGCCACTGGTCGGCATCAACGACGGAGCCGGTGCCCGCATCCAGGAGGGCGTCGTCTCCCTGGGGCTCTACAGCAAGATCTTCCGCAACAACATTCTGGCCTCCGGCGTGATCCCGCAGATCTCACTGATCATGGGCGCCGCGGCCGGCGGGCACGTCTACTCCCCCGCATTGACCGACTTCGTGATCATGGTCGACCAGACCAGCCAGATGTTCATCACCGGCCCCGACGTCATCAAGACGGTCACCGGCGAGGACGTCACCATGGAAGAACTGGGTGGCGCGCACACCCACATGGCCAAGTCGGGCACGGTGCACTACGTCGCCTCGGGTGAGCAGGACGCCCTGGACTACGTTCGCGACCTGCTGAGCTACCTGCCGCCGAACAACTACGCCGAGCCGCCGCGCTATCCGGCAGCGCCGCATCCGGGTGCCGTCGAGGACAACCTCACCGACGAGGACCTCGAGCTGGACACGCTGATCCCGGACTCACCGAACCAGCCCTACGACATGCACGAGGTCATCACCCGCATTCTCGACGACGGCGAGTTCCTGGAGGTGCAGGCGGGCTACGCCGGCAACATCCTCATCGGGTTCGGCCGGGTGGACGGCCGTCCCGTGGGTCTGGTGGCGAACCAGCCGACGCAGTTCGCCGGCTGCCTGGACATCAACGCCTCGGAGAAGGCCGCCCGGTTCGTGCGGACCTGCGACGCCTTCAACATCCCGATCATCATGCTCGTCGACGTGCCCGGCTTCCTGCCCGGCACCGACCAGGAGTTCAACGGCATCATCCGCCGTGGCGCCAAGCTGCTCTACGCCTACGGCGAGGCGACGGTCGCCAAGATCACCGTCATCACTCGCAAGGCGTACGGCGGCGCGTACTGCGTCATGGGCTCCAAGGACATGGGGTGCGACGTCAACCTCGCCTGGCCCACCGCCCAGATCGCGGTCATGGGCGCCTCGGGAGCGGTGGGCTTCGTCTACCGGCCCCAGCTCAAAGAGGCGGCCAAGGAGGGCCAGGACGTCGATGCCCTGCGCCTGGAGCTGCAGCAGGACTACGAGGACACCCTGGTGAACCCGTACGTCGCGGCGGAACGCGGCTACGTCGACGCGGTGATCCCGCCGTCGCACACCCGCGGCTACATCGCCACCGCCCTGCGTCTGCTGGAACGCAAGATCGCCCAGGTGCCGCCGAAGAAGCACGGCAACATTCCGCTCTAACGGCCGCGATTTGGGCGCGTTCATCGCCGCTGAGCGGCGATGAAGGCGCCGAAATCTCCGAAAGGATCAGACTTGTCCCAGCACGTCGACATCACCGAGGTCAGCGACCCCCGCGACCTCACCATCGAGGATCCGCTGAAGGAGCCCGTCACCTCGGTGCCGGAGATCCAGATCCTCAAGGGCGAGCCGTCACCCGAGGAGATCGCCGCGCTGGTCGCGGTGTTCGCCGCCGCCAGCGGCGGCATCGTGGAGCCGGGCCCGCAGGAGCTCAACCCGTGGGGACACCCGGTCGACAAACTGCGCTACACCCTGACCAGCTGGCAGCACGTCACCCTGCTGGAGCGGACGCACATGCGCCGATGACGCGGCTCGTGCTCGCTTCGGCCTCGTCGGGCCGCCTCCAGGTGCTGCGACAGGCGGGAGTCGAGCCGCACGTCATCGTCTCCGGCGTCGACGAGGACGCGGTCATCGCGGCGCTTCCCGGTGCATCGCCGGCCACTGTCGTGACCGCGCTGGCGTCGGCGAAAGCTCACGAGGTTGCGGACCGTCTTCCGGCCGACCTGGCCGCCGATTGTGTTGTGATCGGCTGCGATTCGATGCTGCTCGTCGACGGGAAGCTGCAGGGCAAACCGGGTTCGGTGGACGCCGCCCGCACCCAGTGGCAGTCGATGGCCGGCCGCAGCGGCGACCTGTACACCGGCCACTGCGCCATCCGCAGACACGCCGGGACAGTGCGCCAGAATTCTGGATCAGGTTGCACCACAGTGCATTTCGGCCAACCCGACGCCGATGACCTCGAAGCGTACCTGGCCAGCGGCGAACCTCTGTTCGTCGCCGGGGCCTTCACCCTCGATGGGCTCGGCGGCTGGTTCGTCGACCGTATCGACGGCGATCCCTCCAATGTGATCGGTCTGAGCCTGCCGTTGGTGCGCCGGCTGCTGGCGGGTCTGGGGGTATCGGTGACCGCGCTGTGGTCCAGCAGCTTGCCCTAGACGACCGGTAGGCTCATCTCGTGCCTTTATCTGCCGATCCCAGCCCGAAGCTCCAGGACTACGCCCACCCGGAGCGCCTCGTGACCGCCGACTGGCTGTCGGCGCATCTGGGCACCAAGGGCCTGGTCATCGTCGAATCCGATGAGGACGTGCTGCTCTACGACATCGGACACATCCCTGGTGCGGTGAAGATCGACTGGCACACCGATCTCAACGATCAGAACGTGCGCGACTACATCACCGGCGGGCAGTTCGCCGAACTCATGGACCGTAAAGGCATCTCGCGCGACGACACCGTGGTGATCTACGGCGACAAGAGCAACTGGTGGGCCGCTTACGCGCTGTGGGTCTTCACGCTGTTCGGCCA
>JBEVFK010000056.1:0-12425 GCA_040512325.1 Mycobacterium sp.
CCTTTTCATCGAAGAGGCCGTCGGGGTGGTAGACATCGCCGAGAGCCCGACCAACGGTGGCCACGAATGCCGGGTCTTGTGCGCGGGCATGGGCCACCAGATCGCGCTCGGCTTTGACCCGGTTGTCCGCTGACACCGCCCGCGGCAGCGCGTCGAGGGCTGTGCAGACCTCGTCGATGTGGTCGTCGCTGACAGCGCCGTCCTCAACCGCGGCAGCCAACACCTCCAACTCCGGCGCCAACATCGGGCCGAGCAGGCTGCGCCGCGGTCGGATCCGGGCGGCGAGTTTCATCCGGCGGGTGACTTCGCCGGCGGTGATCCGCAACCGGGTCCGCAGCACATCGCGGACCTTGATCCCCGCCGGCAGATCGGGGTCGTCGATTCCGTCGGGTGGATCAGCGATCTCGCCGAATATCCGATAGGTCAACCCCAGCGTCACCCGGGACTGGGTTTCCAACCGCTCCGCCACCGACATCCGGAAGGCGTTGCCCACCAGATCCGTCGAGGTCGCCCGCAGCACCGCCTGCGCGGCGTCGAGGGCCGCGAGGGCCTCGAGAACCTGCGAACGAGCGGTGAACGGATCCATACCCACCACGCTATTAGCACAAATGTTCGACCAACAGCCCCAAGCCCTCCACCGAGCCCCAACTGTGGATCAACACCGAACTGTGGATAAACCGCCTACGCCGCAGGGAATCAACGGCTCAAGGCGCGCGTCGGATGGGGTCGGCGATTTTCTCAGAGACGAGACAGCTGAAACGCATTAGATGGCCACGAACAGGCCACTTCGATCGTGAAGAACCAGTGCGCCCCGAAATCGACGTCCTGGCGCGCTCTACTCGAACTTCTGCGCCCGTACGTTGGTTTCGGGCGTATCCGGTGTTACTGCGTGACGGGTTGTTCGTAGCCGCAGATCGCCTCGACCTTGTCGGCAGACTTGCTCTGCGGGTCGAACTCGTAGCCCAGCCATTCGCGGACCAGCCGGCGGGCCAGTTCGATGCCGATCACCCGCTGCCCGACGCACAGCACCTGTGCATTGTTCGACAGCACTGAGCGCTCGACGGAGAAACTGTCGTGTGCGGTGACGGCGCGGATACCCGGCACCTTGTTGGCACTGATCGCCACGCCCAACCCGGTGCCGCACACCAACAGTGCTCGGTCGGCCTTGCCTTCGGCGACCAGCCTGGCCGCGGCCACCGCGACGTGCGGGTAGGCAGTGTCTTCATCGGAACCCACACCGACGTCGGTGATCTCCCCGACCCGGTCATCGGCATGCAGGTCGCCTTTGAGCGCTTCCTTGTACTCGTAGCCGGCGTCATCGGACCCGACGACGATCCGCAACTTCGAGGTCATCTACTTGTCTCCTTCAGAGGTCAACGTGAAAGTTTGAGCAACGGTGGTGGCGATCATCGCCAGTGACGTCGCGCCGGCGTCCGGTGTGCCGATACTGCGCTCAGCCAACGGCCGGGCGCGACCGACCTTGGGACGCAAATCTGCTGTGGCCCGGGCAGCTTCGGTGGCGACGTCGGCGGCCGACGGCCACGCCTCCTGCCACTTCTCGCCGTCGTTGACCCGTCGCTCCAGTTCTTCGACGAACGGCAGCAACGCGTCGAGCATCGTCTTGTCGCCCGGTGAGGCACCGCCGAGTTGAATCAACGCGTCGTAGCCATCGCGAATTCCGGCAGCCACCGTGGTGGACTCCGGCCTGCCGGTGTCACCGAGGCGAGCTCCGAGAGCGGAGAGGAACGCGCCCCACAGCACGCCCGAGGTGCCGCCGGCCTTGGCCGCCCACTCCTTACCTGCGGCGTGCAACACCGACCCGGTGCCGCCGCCGTCGGTGGCGGCCTTGTCGGCCGCGGCCCGAGCTGCTGAGGAGCCCTTGACCATGCCGCGGCCGTGATCACCGTCGCCGGCGACCGCATCGATGCGGCCCAATTCGTCCTCGGCGTCGGCCAGCATGTCGGCCATGGCACTGAGGGCGCGAGCCACCAACTGTCCACCGCGTCGGCCGTCGTCGTCGGACAGTTCCGAGAGCACCGGGGTTTCCGCGGTGGCGTCGGCCGCGGCGTCGGTACGGCGCTCTCCCGCAGGCTGAGCAGCCGCTGACCCCTTGCGGTAGGCCGGGGTGTCCGCCGGTGCGGTCCAGTACTTCTCGAGTTCCTCGTCGAGCCACATCACCGTCAGCGAGCAGCCGGACATGTCCAGACTGGTGACCAGCTCGCCGACCTCGGGTTCGACGATCTCGAAGCCCTTGTCACGCAACAGCTTCGACGCAGTACCCCACACCACGAACAGCTCTTCGTACTTGGTGCGGCCAAGACCGTTGAGGATTACCGCGATCCGCTTCGACGATGCCTCGGGGTTGTCGCCGAGCACACCGTCGACCAGGGTCTCGGCCAGATCCGCCGCGCTGGGCATCGGCTTGTCGGCCACGCCGGGCTCACCGTGGATTCCCAGGCCCAGCCCCATGTGGCCCTCGGGGACGGTGAAGAGCGGGTGGTCGGCGCCGGGCAAGGTGCAGCCGCCGAACGCGACGCCGAGGGTGCGGGTGGCGGCGTTCGACGCCTCGGCCACCCGGATCACACCGGCCAGGTCGAGACCGTCCTCGGCGGCGGCGCTGGCGCATTTGAAGACGGTGAAGTCGCCGGCGATCCCGCGCCTCTTGGTTTCCTCGCCCTTGGGCGCGCTCGCGAGATCATCGGTGACGGCGAAATAGTGCGCGTCGATTCCCTCGCCGCGCAGCTGGCTGACCGCCAGGCCGAAGTTCATCACATCACCGGCGTAGTTGCCGGTGGTCAGCAGCACGCCGGCATCACCGTGGGCCGCGCGGGCCACCGACGCCGCCTCCTCGGCCGAGGGAGAGGTGAAGATGTTGCCGACCACGGCGCCGTCCGCGAAGCCGGGTCCAACCGTGCCGCAGAACGCCGGATAGTGACCGGAGCCGCCACCGACGACCACCGCTACTTTGCCCGGGGCGGTCTTGTTGGCGCGCACCACACCGCCGGGGACCCCGGCGACGTACCGGGCATTGGCGTCGAGAAACCCGACGAGCATGTCCTCGGTGAAGCGCGCCGGATCGTTGAAGAGCCTCGTCATCGCAACCGCGCTCCGTTCCCGGCGTCGAACAGATACACCCGTTCCGGCGGAGCTGTCACACGCACCCGTTGTTCGGGCTCGTAGTTCTCCTGCGCCGGGGTCTGGACGACGATTCCCTCTTCCATACCCGTGACCGTACTGGTCGCCAGGCCGAACTCGAGAAGGTGCTCGAAATACGCGACCGTGCTGGTGATCCCCGCCCCACCTGGGGACTCCTCGGCGGTCAGCGCACAGTCCTGCGGGCGGATGCCCACCGTCACACGCGTCCCGTCGGCGATTCCGGTGGCCGTGGTTTCGAGGTAACCGGCGTCGCCGCCGATCTCCACGCGCACCCGGCCGCCGTCGACCTTGGCGGTACCGGGGAGGACATTGATCTGCGGTTCGCCCACGAACGTGGCGACAAAAAGGTTTGCCGGATCATCGAACACCTCATCCGGGGTTCCGAATTGCTGCACCACTCCGGCGTCCATGACCGCGAGCCGATCGGCCAACGACAACGCCTCCACCTGATCGTGCGTCACGACGATGGTGGTGTAGCCGAATTCGCGCTGCAACACCTTGAGTTCGCGGCGCACCCGTTGCCGGGCCGACGCATCGAGGTGGCTCAGCGGCTCGTCCAACAACAACACGGGGGGGTTGCGGACCAGTGCCCGGGCCAGGGCGACACGCTGCTTCTGCCCGCTGGACAGACCCGCCGGCCGCAGGTCGAGCATGTCGTTCATCTCCAGCCGCTCGGAGATCGAGGCCACCATCTGCTCAGCGCCTTTGACCTTGCGGGCCTTGAGTCCGTAGAGCAGGTTGTCGCGCACGGACAACGGCGGGTACAGCGCGTAACTCTCGAAGCCGACGCCGATACCTCGCTTGGCGGCCGGCAGTTGCGATACCTCCCGGTCGCCGATCTTGATCGACCCGCTGGTCACCGTTTCGAGGCCGGCGATCATCCGCAGCGTGGTGGTCTTGCCGCATCCCGATGGGCCGAGCAAGGCGATCAATTCACCGGGTTCGATGGCCAGGTCGATGCCCTTGACGGCGGTGACGCTGTCGCGCCCCCGCGAGGAATAGGTCTTGACCAGATCACTCAGGGTCAGGCTCTGCGCCGTGGTGGTTCTTTCCGCTGTGACGGTCACTTGGCTGCCTCCAGTGTCGAATGTTGCGCGCCCAGTCGCGCGGTGTCACCCTCGCCGGGCTCGAAGACGTGGACGTCGCTGTCGGCGATCTTCATGGTCACGTCGTCGCCTTCGGCCACCCCGTGCCTGCCCGAGGTGAGCACGATCAGCTGCGCTCCCCCGACGTCGACGGTCAGCTCGATGTTTCGCCCGAGCCGCTCCGCCAGCAGTACCCGGCCGCGTAGCGAGCCTTCACCGCTGGTGACGTGAATATCACTGGGTCGCAACCCAACTCGTACCCGATCGCCCCGGTCGACGCGGACGTCCTGCGGTACCGCGACATCGAGCTTGCCTTCGCCGCCCAGTTTGATGCGACCGTCCTCGACCACTCCGTCGAGGATGTTGATCTCGGGTTGGCCGAGTGCCTTGGCGACGAAGGTGTCCGCCGGGCGGCGCCAGATCTCATCGGGTGTGCCGATCTGGACCAGTCGGCCCGCCCGCATGACGCCGATGCGATCACCCAGAGCCAGTGCCTCCTGGTAGTCGTGCGTGACGTATACCGTGGTGGTGTTGCTCATCGCGCCCAGTTGCTTGAGCTCAGCGCGCATCTGGGCGCGTAGCTTCGCGTCGAGGTGGCTCAGCGGTTCGTCCAGCAGATAGAGATCCGCGGGGCGGACCAGCACCCGGCCCAGCGCCACCCGCTGCCGTTGCCCGTTGGACAACTCCCGCGGGAAACGCTTGAGCAGATGGTTGATCCCCAGCGTGGTCGTGACCTGGTCGATGCGCTCGGTCTGCTGCGCCGCGGTGTACTTGCCCGTGCGACCGGACTTCAGGGGAGACGCCAGGTTCTCACTGACCGTCTTCTGCGGGTACAGCGCGTAGCTCTCGAACGCCATGGCCACGTTGCGGTGGTAGGGCTCGACCAGCGTCATGTCGACACCGCCGATGCTCACCGTACCCGCGTCGATATCCACCAGTCCGGCAATGGATTTCAGCGTGGTGGTCTTACCAGCCCCGCTGGGACCCAGGATGACGAAGAACTCACCGTCGGCAATGTCGACGCTGATTCCGTCGACCGCGGTGACCTTTCCGGCGGCCTTGCCGAACGACTTGTGCACGTCTTTGACCGAAATGGTAGCCATCAGGCCTTCACCGCCCCGAACGACAGGCCTCGCACCAGGTAGCGCTGGATGGTCAGCGCGAGGATCAGTGGAGGCAACGCGGCGATGAGTGCCGCAGCCGCCGTGAGGTTGTAGTACGCCTGGCCGCCGCCGCCCAGGAACTTGGTGATGGCGACGGTGACCGTGCCGGCGTTGCTGTCGGCCAGGATCAGCGGGAACACGTAGTTGTTCCACGCGAAGATGAACGCCAGCAGGGCCGCCGCCGCGATGCCGGGTCGCACGATCGGCAGCGCCACCATGACGAAAGCTCTTGTCCTGGTGTACCCGTCGAGCAGCGCGGCCTGCTCCAGATCTTCGGGCAGGTCCTGGAAATAGGATCGCAGAATCCACACCACCAAGGGCATGGTCACCAGCTGCAGCACCCAGATCATGCCCACCTTGGTGTCGAACAGTCCGATCTGGTTGTAGATCACGAACAGCGGGACGATGACCATGAGCTCCGGGGCGAACCGGAACGACAGCATCTGGAACATCAGGTCGTTGGAGCCCCTGTACTGCCAGCGACCCGCGGCGTAGGCGGCCGGAATGCCGATCACCAACGACACGATGACCGCGCCACCGCAGTTCAGGAGGCTGGTCAACAAGGATGCCTTGAAGTCGACACTGGTCATCTCGGTGCCCCGGTCGGACAGCACCGTGGCGAAATTGGACCAGGACGGACTGAACGAGAAGTACGTGGTGGTCTGCTGTTCGGCGTTCTTCAGTGCCAGCATCAGCATCCAGAAGATCGGGAACAGCGAGAAGAGGAACCAGAAGACCAAGCCGACGTCGGCGGCCACCGATCCGATGGAGGTGCGCTTCTGCCCGGGGAGGAGTTCAGCGCGCGAAAGGTTGAGTGCCATGGTCAGGACTCCGCTCCGGCAGCACGACGCTGCGCTTTACCGAGCACGCTCACCAGGTAGCGCGCCGTGATGAACACGATGATCCACAGCAGCAGCATGTAGGTACTGCCGCGGGAGTAGTCGAGATTGATGATCGAGTCCTCGAACGCGCCGATCTGCAGCGTGCGGGTGGCGACACCGGGCCCGCCCGCAGTCAGCACGTAGATGTGGTCGAACACCTTGAGGTTGTCCATGAACCGGAAGATGACCGCCACCAGGATGTAGGGCCACAGCATCGGCAGCATCAACTTGCGGAACATGTAGAACCAGTTCGCGCCGTCGACCTCCGACGCCTCGAAGGGTTCCCTGGGCAACGACCGCATGCCTGCCAGGACCAGGATCGCGACGAACGGGGTGAAGATCCAGATGTCCACCAGGATCACCGAGAACAACGCATTGCTCGCCGACAGCCAGTCGAAGGTGTTCCCCAGTCCGAGAACGTGATTGAGAATCCCGAACTGCGGGTTGAACATCAGCTTCCAGATGACGCCTGCGATCACCGGCGCGATCATCAGCGGCAGGATCAGGACCTTCTCGAAGATCTTGCCGATGATCGACGACCGGTTCAGCAGTAGTGCGAGGCCGACACCGAGCACGGTTTCGATGAGTGTCGCCAGTACCGCAAAGGTTGCGGTGACCTGCACACTCTTCCAGAACACCTGGTCACCCAACACCGAGACGAAGTTGTCGAACCAGACGAAATGGGGGTCGGGGTTGACCGCGGCGTAATTGAGGAACGCGTAGTAGGCGCCGACCGCGAACGGATAGAGGATGCCGATCACGATCACCACGGCCGGAACCGACAGCAGATACGGCCGTAGCCTGCGTCGCCAGCCGGGGACCTCGGGCAGCTTCTGGCTGCGGGTCTCGGCAGGCTGCTCCGACGAGGTGGCCGGGGCCTTGGGGGTTTGAGTTGTCATGGCTGCCACGGCTCCTAGAGGTTGACCTTGGAGGTGTTGGTCTTGGCCAGGCTCGCGAGCCTGGACCTGGCGTCATCTCCGCCGTAGATGTCCTGCAGGGCCACTGCCCAGTTCTGCGTGGTGTCGAAGAATTTCTTCTGCGGGGTGAACTGGATCTTCGATTCGCCGATCACGGTCTCGAACGCCTCGAGGTAGCCGTACTGGTCGGCCGCCACGCGCTTGAACGTGGTGTCGAACACCGACTGCCGCACCGGATCTGCGTAGGTGCCACCCTCGACGGCCTTGTTCATCGATTCCTTGCCGGTGGCCCATTGGATGAACAACCAGGCGGGCAACTTGTTTCGTGAGTTGGCGCTCATCGCCCAGCTCCACGTCCACAAGTTGGTCTTGTAGTTTCCGTCGGGGCCCGCCGGTCCGGCATACCAGGCGATGTTGCCGGCCTCGGCGCTGGCACCGGGCTTGTTCTTCGGGTACGTCGCACTGTCTGCGTCGAAGACCATCATCGCCTTGCCGTCACCCAGATCGCCGGTGGCGTTGGGGTAGTCGTAGGTGGTCCACGAGGTCGGCCCGGCCTGGTGCTGCAGATCGATCCACTTCTCGGTGAAGTCGATGGCCGCATCGCTGGCCATCTCGGCGACGAGTTCGCGACCGTTCCAGGTGTAGTCCACCGCGCCCTGACGGGTGTACTGCGTCATGAAGCCGGGGTGAATGGTGGCCCATGATTTTGATCCGCGAGTCGACAGACCGTAGCGGTTCTCCGAGCGGTCGGTCAGATCGATGGCCAGCTGGATGAAGTCGTCGAGATTGTCGGGCAACTTCGTGATGCCCTTCTCGTCGAAGATCCGCTTGTTGTAGGCGACGACGTTGTTCTCGAACCCCCAGGGAATCGCCCACTGTCCGCCGGTGCCCAGAGGATTACCCAGGGTGAAGTCCCAGCGCGTCGAGGTGCGCAGGCCCTCGAAGATGTCCTCGAAGTCGTACTCGGCGCTGGTGGCCGCGGTGTTCTCCAACCAGGGTTTGAGGTCCTCGACCCACCCGGGCGGGCCGTACTGCCAGATGAAGTAGGCCCCGAGCATGAAGGCGTCATGCTTGCCGGAGCCACCGGCCAGCTCGGTGTTGAGCTTGGTGAAGTAGTCGGCTTCGGGCACCAGATCGACGTTGACATTGATGCCCGTCAGATCGGTGAACTCCTGCAGCAGTGGCTGATACGACATCTGGTAGGGGTGCGGGGTCTGCAGGATGTTGATGGTCTGCCCCGACGCCTTCTTCCAGTCGAAACCTCCGGTGACCTCCGACGCACCATTGGGTGCGGGTGGCGTTCCACCTACCCCGCAGGCGGACAGCAGCGGCACGCCGGCGGCCGCGGCGCCGGTCAGGCCCATGGCCGCCAACATGTTTCGCCGCGACATCTGTGGCCCGGTAAAGCGCTTCATGTATCTGCCTCTCAGGCGGGGATCAGGGAGACTTTGACCGATTCCTTGCCACTACCCACCAGGTCGAGGCCTTTCTGGAAATCGGCCAGCGGGAGTTGGTGGGTGCAGATCTCGTCCATCGGCAGCACACCGGACTCGATCATCTTGATGGCGGCCGGCCAGCAGTACGCGCCGAGATGGGCGCCGAGCACGTCGAGCTCCTTGTCGTCGCTGATGATGCTCCAGTCGACGGTGACGTCACTGCCGAAGACGCTGTACTCGACGTAACGGCCGCACTTTCGCAGCAGGTTCAGGCCCTGCGCCACGGCGGACGGATGGCCGGTGCCCTCCAGATAGACGTCGGCGCCATAGCCGTCGGTGAGGTCCTTGACGATCTGTTCGGCATCCTGGTCGGCGATATTGATGGTGAGGTCGGCGCCGCACTTCTCGGCGAGCTTGAGCTTCTCGGGCGCCATGTCGAGGGCGATCACCCGCATGGCGTTCTTGGCCTTCGCGCCGGCGATCATGCCGAGTCCGATGGGCCCGCACCCGGCGACCACCACGGTGTCCTCGAAGGTGAGCTGGGCCCGTTCCACCGCGTGCAAGGCACACGACAGCGGCTCGACAAAAGCTGCGTGTGCAGGCGGAATGTCGCCGGAGATCTTGTGCACCAACGCTTCCACCGGATAGGTCATGTAGCTGGCCATGGCACCCGGAGTGCGCCGCTTGAAGCCGTAGAGGTCATGGGGCTGGCACATGTGGTACTGACCGCGCTTGCAGAAGCGGCATTCCCAGCACGGGACGATCTGCTCGGAGGTCACCCGGTCGCCGACGGCGATGCCCCAGCGCGTGGCCGCCTCATCGTCGAGTTCGACTACGCGGCCGACGAATTCATGTCCGGGTATCACCATGGTCTCGGCCCAGGCCGGCCGGTTCTCATCACCCCAGAATTTCGCGGCACCGTGATAACACTTCAGGTCGCTGGCACAGATGCCGACGGCCTCCACCCGGACCAACGCCTCGCCGGGGCGGCGCTGCGGCACGGCCACTTCCTCGAGTCGGTAGTCGTTGGGCCCGTGACAGACCACGGCCTGCATCTTCTCGGGAATTTGATCAGTCATCGGCTTACTCCTGCGCAAGTGGATCCCTCATCGGCTCACACCGGGTCACCAGTGTGGGTGGGGTCACACTATCGAACCCCTGCACATCTGTCCAGAACGGATGTTCAGCGAACATTGACCGCGAACAGGTGTTCAATGTCATACTCTCTGGGTGCCTCGCCCTGCACAGCCCAGCAACCTCTCCGGAGTCGACAGCTCCGACGGTGAGGCGGGTCATTTCCCTGCCTCGCTGCTGTACTCGGCGGCGAAGCTCTACTACACCGAAGACGCCACACAGGCGGATGTGGCGGCGCAGCTCGGATGTAGCCGCGCAACGGTGAGTCGCCTACTCGCCGAAGCGAAACGGCGCGGCATCGTGCGCATCGAAGTGATCCCGCCCGCGGAGATGTCCTCCGGCGATCTGGCCGACCGACTCAGCCGGGCGCTGGCGCTGACGACGGTGTTCCTCAGTACGCCGGTCCCCGGTCCCGGCCCCGGCCGGACCGTGGCCGATGTGATGGGCGGTGTACTGGCGCCGGCCGTCGGGCGCGCGCTCTCCGCCGCGGGCTTGTTGCCGGGCGACATCCTGCTGGTGTCATCGGGACGGACGGTATACGAGGTGGCTCAGTTCGACCTCGTACCACTGCCGGGCGTGCTCGTGGCACCGACCGTCGGCGGAAACGACCAGCCCGACGAGTGGTACCAAACCAACGAGATCACCCGCCTGGTCGCCAATCGTGTTGGCGGACGCGCGAACTACCTCTTCGCACCAGCCCTGCCCGGCCCCGATCTCTACCCGTCGCTGCTCAACGACCCGAGTATCCAACGCGTGTTACACCTGTGGCCGCATGCCCGCTGCGCACTCATGGGGATCGGCGCTCCCCCACTGCTGCGCTCCGACATCCCGCAGTTCGTGCCCACCCGATCGAATTCGCTGCGCGCGGCCGTCGGAGACGTGTGCTCGCGCTTCTACGACCGCGATGGCCGGGAGGTCCCGTTCGAGGGCGGCGACCGGCTGATTGCGGTGGAACTCGAAGCGCTGCGCCATATTCCCGTGACCATCGGCGTGGCCGTCGGCGCGGACAAGGTGGAATCGATCATGGCGGGCGCCCTCGGTGGATACTTCAACCAACTGGTGACAGACCCGGCGACGGCCGAGGCGATTCTGGAGCGCGTCGGCGGAGCGTGACCGTCAGTTGTCTTGGCGCGACAGGGCGCCGGCGCGGTGCACCTGGTCGCGCGTCGCAGGATACAACTCCCGCCAGGTCCCGTAGAGGTCGTCGTACAACGCGACGTTGGCCGGATCGGGGGTGATCTCGCGCGCGATACGCGTCCAATCTGTCTCGGGTGCAACGATACCGGCGCCGATGGCTGCCAACAGCGCGTCCCCGTAGCTGGCACCGATGCCCTGCTCGGGGATCAACTGCGCCCGCCCGGTGACATCGGAGAGGGTTCGGGCCCAGATCGGGCTCCGCAGCCCGCCGCCCACCGCGACGGTCCGGTTCGCCGTGTGCGCGTCATCGAAGCGCTCCAAGATCTGACGGAGACCGAACGAGATGCCTTCGTAGGCCGCGCGAAACAGATGTCCGCGGCCGTGCCGCAACGTCAGCCCCGCGAACACGCCGCGCGCATGCGGGTCGAAAACCGGTGTGCGCTCCCCCGCCAGGTACGGCAACACCATCAGACCCTCGCTTCCCGGCGGGACCACCTGCGCCTCGGCCATCAGGGTTTCGAAGGGAGCGCCGCCGGTGATCGCCTGCAGCCAGTTCACCAGGCTGCCCGCGGTGGCCGTACCCGCCGCGAGCGCGTGTGTTCGGCGCTCGATGCCCGCGGTGGTCCACAGCGCCGGATCGCTGTGATAGCTGTCGATGATCTGCACCAGGAACATCGTCGAGCCGTACATCAACATCTGGTCACCCGGTTGCCGGACGCCCACCGAGAACGCTTCGGCGAAGGCATCGACGGTGCCCGCGACCACCGGGGTTCCGATCGGCACGCCGGTGGCGGCCGCCGCTTCGGCGTGCACCTCACCGACCACTTCACTGGGCCACACCAGGCGCGGCAACGGTAGGTGTCCGCAAATACGTTGCGCCCATTGGGTATTCCACTCGAAGGTGCGTGTCGCGTACAGGGGATCGCATTGACTGGCGGTGTGATGATCCAGCACGTACTCACCGGTCAGTTTGGCAGCGATGTACGAGTTCGACCCGTACCACCCTGCGGCATGTTCGAACACCTCCGGCTCGTGGCGGCGCACCCATTCGATCTTCGGCCCCACAGCTTGACTCGACAGCAGGGTGCCGGCCTGATCGACGATGGCGTCGGCACCGAATTCAGCAGTCAGTGATTCGATCTCCGCTTCGGCGCGCGAATCGACACCGTAGAGGATCGCCCGGCGCAGTGGACGCAGGTTCTCGTCGCACAGCACCAGGCACGGCCCCACCCCGCTGACGCACATCGCGGCGATCCGGGTCCCCGCAGGCGCAGCCTCGATCAACTTCCGGCTGATGGTGCAGACTTCGTCCCACCACATGGCTTCGGCGTCGACCTCGGCCCATCCCGGACGGGGTAATTCCATGGCGTGGCTGATGGTGGTAGCGGCGATCACCACCCCGGTCGGGTCGACGAGGACACCTTTCGAGCTTCCGGTCCCCATGTCGATACCGAGCATCAGGTCCACGGGCACCACCCTACGATGCCGCTCACCCGTTGTTGCACAGCCCGTGCAC
>JBEVFK010000057.1:0-35886 GCA_040512325.1 Mycobacterium sp.
ACTTACGGATGAAGCCGTGCTCGACACCCATATCGATGAGCGAGCCCTCCCGGGAGATGCCCTTGCCGTACAGGATGTCGAACTCGGCCTGCTTGAACGGCGGCGCCATCTTGTTCTTGACCACCTTGCAGCGAGTCCGGTTGCCGACCGCGTCGGTGCCGTCCTTGAGGGTCTCGATACGTCGCACATCGAGCCGGATCGAGGCGTAGAACTTCAGCGCCTTTCCGCCCGTTGTCGTCTCGGGCGAGCCGAACATGACGCCGATCTTCTCGCGCAGCTGATTGATGAAGATCGCGGTGGTGTTCGAGTTGCTCAGTGCGCCGGTGATCTTGCGCAGCGCCTGGCTCATCAGACGGGCCTGCAGGCCGACGTGGCTGTCGCCCATCTCGCCCTCGATCTCGGCACGCGGTACCAGCGCCGCCACGGAGTCGATGACCAGGATGTCCAGCGCACCGGACCGAATGAGCATGTCGGCGATCTCGAGCGCCTGCTCACCGGTGTCGGGCTGGCTGACCAGCAGGGAGTCGGTGTCGACCCCGAGCTTCTTGGCGTAGTCGGGGTCGAGTGCGTGCTCGGCGTCGATGAACGCCGCGATGCCGCCTGCGGCCTGGGCGTTGGCCACGGCGTGCAGCGCAACGGTGGTCTTGCCCGAGGACTCCGGGCCGTAGATCTCCACGACGCGGCCGCGGGGCAGGCCGCCGATTCCCAGGGCGACATCGAGTGCGATGGACCCGGTCGGGATGACCGCAATCGGCTGGCGCACCTCGTCACCGAGGCGCATCACCGAGCCTTTGCCGTGGCTCTTCTCAATCTGCGCGAGGGCCAGCCCAAGGGCTTTCTCGCGGTCAGGGGCTTGCGCCATGGTGGTGCCTCTCCGGTAGTCGTGTTCGGTGACCGGTATTCGGTCCGTTGGCGGTGACGTTAAAGGAGGCCACCGACAAAACCGCGACCCGCTCGGACGTCACTGCGTCGAACACCACCCAGAATAGACGAACACGTGTTCGACTCAAGTGGACACGCCGCACGGATCACACCGGTACGAAAATCACCACTGGTCGCGGGGGACGTCGAAGTCGGCGCACAGCGCGCGCCAGATGTCGCGAGGGTCCACACCGTCCTCGATCGCCTGCAGGGCAGTTCGGCCCCCGAACGGCGTCAAGGCGTAGTCGACGAGCAGCGACGCTCCGCGCACAGAGCCGAACTGCTCGTCGACCAGTACGTGGAATTCGGTCAATCGCACACCGACCAACTTACCCAGAGACCGTCAGGGCGTCTTGGCACACCCGTACCGGATCTGCCACCCGCTCGATCGACGCCCCGGCGGCGACCGCGGCCTGCCGATAACGCGGCGCGGCCAGCACCTCGCGTACCGCCGCACCGAGCGCCTCGGTGGTCAGCGGGCGAATCAACTGCCCACTACCTTGCCGCACAACACGATTGGCGATCTCCCACTGGTCACCGCCGCCGGGCACGAGCACCATCGGCACACCGGCCAGCAACGTCTTGGCCACGGCCCCGTGCCCACCGCCGCAAACCATCACGTCGGCATGCGTCAGCAGTTCGTCCTGTCGTCCCAGCCCCGCCACCGCCCAGGGCGGCAGCGCCAGGTCCGAACCCCCGAGCCAGGACAGCGCGACCCGCGCACCTGCCGGCAGCGCCTCCCCCGGCACCAGTGCTTCGAGAGCCACCGCGGCCAGCCCCTCGGTCCCGATGGTCGCCGTCGACGGTGCCACGACCACCAGTGGGCCGTCCCCCGGTGGAACCGTCAGCACCGCCGACGTCGGCTCGAAATGCAGGGGTCCCACCACGACGGCCTCATGCGGCCAGTCCGGCCTGGGCACTTCGAGAGCAGGCAGCGTGGCGATCAGCCGCCGCAGCGGTCCGGGATCCGTGGCGGGCAGGCCGATCCCGACGCGGGCCTGCGAGCGCTGCTGCAGGCCCTGCTTCCAGGACCGGGCGGTGAAGGCGCGCATCACCGTGTCGCGCACCCGGCCGCGCAGCCCCTCACCGGGTGCCAGCCCGCTGCCCAGAGGCGGCAGGCCCTTCGAAGGCCGGTACAGCGGATGGGGGTTGAGTTCGATCCACGGGAGGTCCAGCAGTTCGGCGGCCATCCCGCCGCAGGCGGTGATGACGTCGGAAATCACCAGATCCAGCCCCAGCCCCCGCAGCGGCGCGACGTTGAGCAGCGCCATACGCGCGGCGCGGTGATGGATTTTGGCGCCGGCATCGAGGTCATCATCGGAGGCGTCGGGATCCAGGCCCAGCAGTTCGACCGCGTCGACACCCGCGGCGCGCGCGGTGTCCAGCCATGCCACCCCGGTGAACAGCGTCGTGATATGCCCCGCTGCCTGGAATCGCCGGCACAAGGCGATCGCGGGAAACGCATGCCCCGGATCAGGGCCGGCGACCACGGCGACACGCATCGGCCTACCCTGCCACAGCCTCTCGCAACTAGGCTGGAGGCCATGACCGAGCAGATCGTAGAGCAGACGACAGAGACCAATATCGCTGTGGTCGAGAAGTTCTTGTACTCGCTTCGCGACAAAGACCTCGAGACCGCTGATTCCTTACTGGCAGACAACCTCGTGTATCAGAACGTCGGGTTTCCGACCATCCGTGGCCGCGAGCGTGCGATGAAACTGTTCGCCGGGATGAAAGGGCCCAGCTTCGGCTTCGACGTCAAGATCCACCGCACCGCCGGCGACGGTGTCACGGTGCTCAACGAACGCTCCGATGCGCTGATCTTCGGACCGGTGCGACTGAACTTCTGGGTGTGCGGCGTGTTCGAGGTGCACGATGGCCGAATCACGTTGTGGCGCGATTATTTTGACAATCTTGACTTCGCAAAGGCTTTGGTGCGCGGACTCGCCGCGGTAGTGGTGCCGTCACTGCAGAGAAAGTTCTGATGGGCGACCAGGCCCGCAGCACTCCCAATCTCTGGCAGTACATCCGCTTCAGCTACGGTGCCCAGCTACCGAACTCCATGCGCGACTGGGTGCGCAACGACCTGGCCGGTAAAGGCGCGACACGACGCATGATGGTCCGGGTCTTCATTCCCGCGGTCCTGATTCTGATCCCGTTCTGGTTCATCCCGACCACGCTGTATGTGCACCTGAGCATGACGCTGCCGATTCTCATCCCGTTCGTCTATTTCTCCCACGCACTGAACAAGGTGTGGCGCAGGCACATGCTGCGCGTGCACGGGCTCAGTCCCGATCTGGTCGACGAGTTGTCCCGCAAGAAGAACGCGCACGTCCACCAGGCCTATATCGACAAGTACGGGCCACGGACGGGCCCGAACTCGAGCCACGACATCTAGGCGCAATCAGGCCCGATGCGGGGTGAGGAACGAGCCGCCAATCAGGCGCCGCGGAGCTGCCCCAGCTCGTCGAACGCCTCGGCCCAGCCGGTCAGACGATCTGTCGCGTGGGTGAGTTGCTCGCGGTACCGCTGCTGTGACATCGGCGACGTCGGCATCGAGCCGCCGTTTGCCGCGGCCACCAATTGCGCTGCGGCGGTCACCATTTCGTTGTACTGGCGCACGCCGTTGCTGAGCTGCGCGGTGAACGCGTTGATGGTGGGGACCAGGTAGTTCCGCGCGTGAGGGGTGGCCCGCACCGTACGTTCCATGGACACCACCTCGTCGGCGGTGGCCATCATGGTGCTGGTGGTGTGATTGGCGGCGGCGGTCAGTTCGCGGATCTCGTCGGCGGGCAGCAGCTCGCCGCGCTCGATCACGCCGATCAGCGACATCAAGCCCCGCTCGGAAGCTCCCAGCGCCGACATCGTGGGCCGGGCCGCCGATCCCGGCGGTGGCAGCCGTCGGGTGCTCGCCGGCCGCTGCACCGGCAACGGGGTGGCGCGCAGCCACCGATACCGCAGCAGGAACAGCGTCGCCGGAAAGGCCGCCCCGGCTGCGATCAGACCGGTGATCAGGAGCACCCACCACGGTGTGCTCCACGCCGCCAGCAGCGCGGTCACCAGAATCCACAGCACAGAGGAGAACGAGAAGAACACCCCGAGCCGCAGTGCCCATTTGCGTTTACGCAGCTGCCGGGCCCGCGGGTCTGCCGCGACGCTCAGCCGGTGCGCCACGACGTCGGCCGCTTCGCTGGCGGTGTCGAGACCCCGCTGCAACACTGACCCCCAACGTCGGGAGAACGGCTTGACCGTCACTGTGGTGACCTTCCTACTGGCTGAGAGGATTCTCGGGCGTGGCCTGAGGCGTCGCCGGGGCGGCACTCGGGGTGGGGGTCGCCTCACCGGCGGGCAGTGCGTCGCCGCGCATGGACGCCCGGATCTGCTCGAGCCGTGAGTGCCCGGCCATCTGGACGCTGGCCTGCTGGACTTCGAGCATCCGGCCCTGCACCGAGTTCTGCGCGAGCTCCGCCTCACCCATGGCATTGGCGTAGCGGCGCTCGATCTTGTCGCGCACCTCATCGAGGCTCGGGGTGTTTCCCGGCGCGGACAGATCGCTCATCGACCGCAGTGAGGCGCTGACCTGTTCCTGCATCTTGGCCTGCTCCAGCTGCGACAGCAGTTTGGTGCGTTCGGCGATCTTGGTCTGCAGCATCATCGCGTTCTGCTCCACGGCCTTCTTCGCCTGACCGGCCGCCTGCAGCGACTGGTCGTGCAGGGTCTTGAGGTCTTCGACGCTCTGCTCGGCGGTGACCAGCTGCGCGGCGAACGCCTCAGCGGCGTTGGTGTACTCCGTGGCCTTGGCGGCGTCACCGACGCTGACGGCCTGGTCCGCAAGCGTGAGTGCCTGCCGGACGTTGGCCTGCAGCTTCTCGATGTCAGCGAGCTGGCGGTTCAGCCGCATTTCGAGCTGACGCTGATTGCCGATGACCGAAGCGGCCTGCTGGGTGAGCGCCTGGTGCGTGCGCTGAGCTTCCTCGATCGCCTGCTGGATCTGGATCTTGGGATCAGCGTGCTCGTCGATCTTGGAGTTGAACAACGCCAAGAAGTAGTTCCACGCTTTGACGAACGGATTTGCCATGGGGTTCTTTCCGCCTTCGTTTATGTCGATGTCTGCCAGATACCCAAATGGAGCGGTACGTGCGTACCGCCCAATTTATCCGCTCGACGCAGATCGCCACACCCCTGTGCGGGGCGCCGCGCCCAAACTACCGGGGTCAGGCCACCGCCATCGTGGCGACAGGCGGGATGACGACCTTGGTGCTGACGTCGATATTGGTGGAGTTCCCCATCGAGGCTCCCACCGGCGCGGCCAGCGCCTCATGACGCGCCAACCGTTCGCCGGCGTCGATGAGGACCCGCGACAGCGGGACCTCCAGCGCTGAGCAGATGGCGCCCAGCAATTCGGACGAGGCTTCTTTCCGGCCGCGCTCCACCTCGGACAGATATCCGAGACTCACCATCGCGGAGTCGGAGACTTCCCTGAGTGTGCGTCCTTGCGAAGTCCGGGCGCGACGAAGCACGTCGCCGACGACCTCACGCAGCAGTGCAGTCATCGCGCTCTCCTATCGTTTCGTATTCATCCGTGGGTAACCGTCTTCAAGTTGAACGTCGTCGACGACTGAGATGGTTCCCGCACCGCCGCCTCAGTGCTCCGGCAATTCCGCGGCAACGCCGCTCAGGACGCCTGACCAGCGGATCGTGCCCGGGAACCGCGGACGGCGGCCACCACGTAATCGACTCCCGTGATGACCGTGAGCGCCAACGCCGCCCACATCACCACCCAGGCTACGGTGTGCCAGGTGCCCGTCAGCGGCATGATGAACATGCCGATGGCCACTGCCTGCACCGTGGTCTTGAGCTTTCCACCACGGCTGGCCGGAATCACGCCGTGCCGGATGACGGCGAACCGCAGCACGGTGATGCCCACCTCCCGGAACAGGATCACCAGCGTCAGCCACCAGGGCAGGTCGCCGAGCATCGACAGTCCGATCAGCGCGGCGCCGATGAGCATCTTGTCGGCGATCGGGTCGGCCAGCTTCCCGAACTCGGTGACCAGATCGAAGGTCCTGGCCAGATACCCGTCGAAGTGATCGGTGATCACGGCCGTCGCAAAAATCACGAAAGCGGTTATTCGGCTGGCGGTTTCATGCCCGTCGCCGGCAAACAGCACCAGCAGGAAAACCGGCACCAGAATCAACCGGAAACCGGTCAGCAGATTGGCGATATTGGCGACCCTGACGCGGCGTACCGCAGGAGGAACTTCAGGATGGCCCGTCACTGCAACAGACTATCGGGTGGCAGACCCGCGCTAAGCAGCCGATACAGTCGAACCGTGAGCGCGCTGACCGTACGCCGGGCGCGTACCTCGGATGTTCCGGCGATCAAACAACTGGTTGACACCTACGCCGGCAAGATCCTTTTGGAGAAGAACCTGGTGACGCTCTATGAGGCGGTCCAGGAGTTCTGGGTGGCAGAACGCGACGACGAGATCCTCGGCTGCGGTGCGCTGCATGTGCTGTGGGGCGATCTCGGTGAGATCCGTACCGTCGCGGTGCACCCCAAGGTCCAGGGCCATGGAGTGGGCCATCAGGTGGTCGAGCGACTTCTCGATGTGGCACGCGAACTGCAGCTCAAGCGACTATTCGTGCTCACCTTCGAAACCGATTTCTTCGGCAGGCACGGTTTCGTCGAGATCGAGGGCACCCCGGTGACCGCCGAGGTCTACGAAGAGATGTGCCGCTCCTACGACATCGGTGTCGCCGAGTTCCTCGACCTGTCGTATGTGAAGCCGAACATCCTCGGCAACACCCGGATGCTGCGCAGGCTCTAGTCGTGTTTCGAGGCAGACGTCAGTCAACAGATTCTCGAGAAATCGTCGACTGACGTCTGCCTGAAGAACGTGTCTAGAACTCATCCTCGGCGTCGGCGCCGTTGGCATCTGAACCGCCACGGATCAGCGCCAGCGTGCCCGCCAGCTCGTCGGGTTTGACCAGCACCTCACGCGCCTTCGACCCTTCGGACGGGCCGACGATGCTGCGGTTCTCCATGAGGTCCATCAGCCGGCCGGCCTTGGCGAAGCCGACGCGGAGCTTGCGCTGCAGCATCGAGGTGGAGCCGAACTGCGAGGACACCACCAGCTCGACGGCCTGCAGGAGAACGTCGAGATCGTCACCGATATCGGGGTCGACATCTTTGCGCTCGCCGGCCTTGACCGCGGTGACACCCTCGGTGTAGTCCGGTTCGGCCTGCTCTTTGGTGGCCGCGACCACCGCGGCGATCTCCTCATCGCTGATGTAGGCGCCCTGGAACCGGATCGGGCGGTTGGAGCCCATCGGCAGGAACAGGCCGTCGCCCATGCCGATCAGCTTCTCGGCGCCCGGCTGGTCGAGGATGACGCGGCTGTCCGTCAGCGACGAGGTGGCGAACGCCAACCGCGACGGCACGTTGGTCTTGATCAGGCCGGTCACGACGTCCACCGACGGCCGCTGGGTGGCCAGCACCAGGTGGATGCCGGCCGCACGGGCTTTCTGCGTGATCCGCACAATTGCTTCTTCGACGTCGCGCGGCGCGGTCATCATCAGGTCGGCGAGCTCGTCGACGATCGCCAGGATGTACGGGTACGGCTTGTAGACGCGCTCACTGCCCAGCGGGGTGGTGATCTCCCCCGAGCGCACCTTCTCGTTGAAGACGTCGATATGACGCACGCGCGAGGCCTGCATGTCCTGGTAGCGCTGTTCCATTTCCTCGACCAGCCAGGTCAGGGCCGCCGCGGCTTTCTTCGGCTCGGTGATGATCGGGGTGATCAGGTGCGGAATGCCCTCATAGGGGGTCAGTTCCACCATCTTCGGGTCGATCAGGATCATCCTGACCTCTTCCGGGGTGGCCCGGGCGAGCAGCGACACCAGCAGTGAGTTGACGAAGCTCGACTTGCCCGAGCCGGTCGAACCCGCCACCAGCAGGTGCGGCATCTTGGCCAGGTTGGCCGCGAGGAACTCGCCCTCGATGTTCTTGCCCAGGCCGATCACCAGCGGGTGATGGTCGCGACGGGTCGACGGCGCGGTCAGCACGTCGGCGAGCCGCACCATCTCCCTGTCGGTATTGGGCACCTCGATACCGACGGCGGATTTGCCGGGGATCGGCGCGAGCATCCGCACGCTGTCGGTCGCCACCGCGTAGGCGATGTTCTTCTGCAGCGCGGTGATCTTCTCGACCTTGACGCCCGGTCCGAGTTCCACCTCGTAGCGGGTGACGGTCGGGCCGCGGGTGCACCCGGTGACGGCCGCGTCGACCTTGAACTGGGCCAGCACCTCGGAGATGACGTCGGCCATCTTGTCGTTGGCCGCGGTCCGCAGCTTCGGCGGGTCCCCGGCGACCAGCAGTTCCAGCGACGGCAGCGTGTAAGGGCCTTCGACCACCCGATCGATCGCCAAGGTTTCCTGCCTGGGCTGCGACTCGACCTTCGGCTCGGCCTTGGCGATGGCACGCTTTCGAGACACCTTGGCGGGCACCGGCTCCGGCACCGTCGGGGCGTCAGCGGCCGAATCTTCGAGCGGGTAATTGTCCAGCGGCGTGCCCGACGGCCAGGCCGGCGGCTCGTCATCGACCAAGGCCGCGGGATCGTCGTAGTAGCCGTCGGAGAAATCCTCGGCGGCAGCCACTTCGGCATCGTCTTGGTAGTCGTCGTCGTAATAGTCGTCGTCATCGTCACGGTCGAGCCGGGCGCTGAACATCTCCTGCAGAGTCGCCGGAACCTCACGAATGGTGGTTCCGGTGATCAGCAGCAGACCGAACAGCGCCCCCATGATCAACAGCGGGGTGGCGATCCATACGGTCAGGCCGTCCGAGAGTGGACCGCCGAGCGCGAATCCGACGAAGCCCGCCGCATGCTGACGGCCCGCCGGATCAGCGGGTGCCCCCGTCCACAGATGCCACAACCCCAGTGCCGGCAACCCGATCATCAGGGCGCCCAGGATCAGTCGGGGCCGAGTCTCGGGATTGGGTTCGGTACGCATGAGCGTCACGGCGATCACCGCGATCAGGATGGGCAGCACCACCACGCCGCCGCCGACCACTGCCCGCAAGCCGCCGTCGATCCATTCACCGACGGGCCGGGCAGCGTCGAACCAGGAACTCGCGGCGATGACGACGGCGAGTCCGAACAGTGCCAGGGCGACCCCGTCGCGGCGATGACCCGGCTCGATGTCATGGGCTCGGCCCACGGACCGTGCCGTACTGCCGGCCCCCTTGGCCACCATCAGCCACGCCGCACGTGAGGCCCGGCCGACTGCCACCCCGGCGCCGGCGACCACACCGCCGGTCGTGCTTTTCGCATTCTTCCGGGGGGCGGCGGCCTTCTTGCGTGGGGCCGCCGCACGCGCAGGCCGAGAACTGGGCTTTGACCTGCTTGTTTTCGCGCCAGAACGCGCGGCGGTCTTACTTGCCATGCGGGTCAGCCTAGTCGCAAACACCCCATCTGCACCATACGCAACACTGGTCACGCGGCAGATGGACCAGCGCCCCCCTGACCAGGACCTCGATGTCATCCGAACCGGTGGTCCGCTTACGGTGAGAGCCCGATCACTTTCGACCTCACCAGGAGCTTGCAAATATGCCCGTAACCGTCGTTGCCACCTTCGCCGTCAAGCCCGAATCGGTTGACACTGTTCGCGACGCGTGTAAACGCGCCATCGCGGTGGTGCACGAGGAGCCCGGGTGCGAGCTGTACTCACTGCACGAGGGTGAGAACACGTTCGTCTTCGTCGAGCAGTGGGCCGACGCCGATGCCCTGAAGACGCACGGCACCGCCCCGGGAGTCACCGGCTTGTTCGGCGAGATCGGCGAGCACCTGGCGGGCGCACCCGATATCAAGATGCTGCAACCGGTGCCGGCCGGCGACCCGGCCAAGGGCACGTTGCGGCACTGATATGGGCACCCTCGACGGAAAAGTCGCCTTCATCACCGGAGCCGCTCGCGGCCAGGGCCGTGCCCATGCGGTCAAGCTGGCCTCCGAAGGCGCCAACATCATCGCGGTCGACCTGTGCGACCAGATCGCTTCGGTGCCCTATCCCCTGGCGACCCTCGACGACCTGGCCGCGACGGTCAAGCTGGTGGAGGAAACCGGCGCACGGATCGTCGCCCGGGAGGCCGACGTCCGGGACCGCGCTGCGTTGAAGACCGCCCTCTGGGAGGGCATCGACGAGCTCGGCGTGCCCGGAATCGCGATCGCCAACGCAGGCATCGCGCCGATGGCCGGCGATGACGCATGGCAGGACGTCATCGACGTCAACCTGACCGGCGTCTACCACACCGTCGACGTGGTGATGAAGCCGATGATCAAGGCCGGCAACGGCGGCGCGATCGTGCTGACCAGCTCGGTGGCCGGGCTCGTCGGCCTGGCTTCACCCATGGCGGGGTCACTCGGTTACGCCGCCGCCAAGCACGGCATCGTCGGTCTCATGCGGGTGTATGCCAATCTGCTTGCCTCGCACAGCATCCGGGTGAACTCGGTACATCCCGCCGGGGTCAACACACCCATGATCGACAACGATTTCACCCGCAGTTGGCTCGAAGGCCTGGCGCAGGAGACACAGGGCGGCCCGGATATGGGCAACGCACTGCCGGTGCAGACTCTCGAACCCGAAGACGTGGCCAATGCCGTGTTGTGGTTGGTGTCCGATGCTGCCCGCTACATCACCGGAATCACCTTGCCGGTGGACGCGGGTTACGTGAACAAGCGCTGACCGTGGCCGACAACCCGGCGGCGGCAACGGCCTTCGGTCCGGTGGTGCTCGCGGCGATCGAGCAGCACGAGCCGCCGGGCCGACGGCTGCCACCGAACGCGCAGGTCCGGGCTTGTGGGCCATCGTGTGCCGGAAGCGCCTCATCGACGAACGCCTTACCGCAGCACTGCCTGACATCGACGCGGTGGTGGTCCTCGGCGCCGGCCTCGACACGCGCGCCTACCGCTTGCCAGTCACCGAGACACAGATCCTCGAAGTGGATCAACCGGTCAACATCGCCCGCAAAGCAGCCGTGGTGCGGCGCGAGTTGCCGCCCCAACCGTGGATCACTTTGGTACCGATGGACTTCGAACACGACGAGCTGATCCCGACGCTCACCGCACACGGATACGACGCGGCGGCACGAACAGTGATCATCGGGGAGGGCGTCACGCAGTACCTGACTGCGTCCGCGGTACGGGCGACGTCGGCGCAACTGCACAAGGCGGCCCCTGGGAGTCTATTGGTGTTCACCTACGTCCGGCGCGATTTCATCGACGGCCCATACCTTTACGGCACTCCGGCGGTGTACCGGCGATTCCGGCAGCGCCGTCACGTGTGGAAGTCCGGCCTCGACCCGGGGGAGGTCGACGGCCTGCTGGCCGGCTTCGGGTGGCGCCTCCGCGAAAACCTCGGCCCTCAGTACTACGCCGAGACCTATATCCGTCCCGCCGGTCGCCGTCTGACGGCATCAGAGATCGAATGGACGGCCGTGGCGGACCGACTCCCCTGAGATCAGAACAACACTTTGAAGAGTTCGGCCATCTCGTCGGCTGGGCCGGCCGGAATGGTGTAACCGCTCGGGTCGCGGATCTCGTCAAGGTGGTCGGCGACGTCTTCGATCGACAGGTCAGGCTTGTGGTATCCACGTGTGCGTCCGACGAAGAACCGGGCCACGTGCCCGGCACCGACGGTGTAGATCTCGCCGGTTACGGCACAGTCCGCGTGCGAGAGGTAGGCCACCACCGGTGCTACCAGTGCGGGATCCAGCCGCTGCAGGAACGGGCGCATCACCTCTTCGGCAGCCGCCACGGCCTCTGGGTCATCCAGTGCGGAAACACTTTCCAGGGAGTAATCGAGCATCCGTGTCGCGGCGATCGGAGCGACCGCGTTGACAATGATGCCGTGTTCGGCGCTCTCGGCAGCCAGGATGCGCGTGAACCCCAGCACCCCGGCCTTGGCCGAACCGTAGTTACTCATCCGCGGTGCGCCGAGCAGGCCTGCCGCCGAGGTGGTGTTGACGATGCGGCCATAACGGTTGTCACGCATGATCTTCCACGCCGGCCGGGTGACATTGAAGGCGCCTTTGAGGTGGACGTCGAGCAGCGGGTCCAGGCGCGCGGCCGTCATGTCCTCGAACGCCGTGTCGAGGACGCTGCCGGCATTGTTGACCAGGATGTCCACCTGCCCCCACGTGTGCACTGCGGTGTCGATGATCGCCTGGCCACCCTCGGGCGTGCTCACACTGTGTGTGTCGGCGACCGCGTCACCGCCGGCGTCGACGATCAGCCGAACAGTCTCCTCCGCGGCCGCCTGTCCGGCGCCATCCCCGGTCACCGACCCGCCCAGATCGTTGACCACCACGCGCGCGCCCCGCGCTGCGAGCAGCATCGCGTATTGCTGGCCCAAACCTCTTCCGGCGCCGGTGATCACCGCGACCTGTCCGTCGAATCGGAGGACGCTCACAGCGGCCAACTCTCAGGACTCGGCCCCATCCGCAGTGGCACCACCGCCGGCAGCGCGGAGGGCGCGGCGGTAGATATCGCGTCGAGCACCAGTACGACATAGCGGCGCCAGCCGTCGCCGTCGGGGTCCATCGTCCACAGCACGCTGTTGAGCATGATGACCAGCCTCGGCAGGTCCTCGGCCGCAAGATCCGCACGTACCTGACCGGCCTGCTGGCCCCGCACCACCAGATCGGCCAGCGCGACTTCCATGGGCACCCAGATGTTGGCCAGCGCGTCCGTCTTCCGGCCGGCAACCAGAAGGTTGTGCTCACGCGCCCCCAGATGGGTTGCTGCCTCGATCAGTTCGGTGATGCCGCGCAGAGGATCTGAGTAGGTGAGCACCCTTTCCAGCACCGGCGACAAATGCTCGCCAATGCTCTGGTCCAACGCCGCCCTAACCAGTTCCCCCTTGCTCGGAAACCGACGATAGAGCGTCCGCTCCCCCACCTCGGCCCGTTGGGCGACAACATCGATGGGCGCATCCGGCCCCAATTCGGCATAGACCTCGCGGGCCGCGCGGAGGATCCGTTCAGCATTACGCGCGGCATCGGCGCGCAATGGACGTTCCGTCGTCGCCACCACGGGAACACCATAACAACTGACAGTTGACTGTCACTATCATTCGCTCCTACAGTCAGCTCTCAAGTGACAGTCAACTGTCGATTAGGAGCCGCCGAATGACACATCCGCTCTCGACGACTACCGGTGCGGCCACGGCGCTTCCTGTCATTCCCGCCCCGCGTGATCCTCGGTGTCCATTGGCCCCACCGCGCGAATTCACACGGTGGCGCGAGACCGAGGGGCTACAGAAGGCGCAGTGGCACGGCAAAGAAGTCTGGATGATCAGCCGGTACTCCGATATCCGCGCGGCACTGGTCGACCCACGCTTGAGCGCGAACACCATGGCCTACGGTGTCGAGACGAGCCCGGATAACGAAGCGCCCCAGATCTTTCCGCGACTCGACGATCCGGAGCACAACCGCCTGCGCCGCATGATGACCAGGGATTTCACCTTTCGGCGCGCCGAGGCCATGCGGGCCAGCATCCAGGGATACGTCGACAGGTTCCTCGACGACATGATCGCATCGGGACCACCAGCAGATCTGGTGCGTTCTTTTGCACTGCCGGTGCCGTCCCTGGTGATCTGCTTGCTGTTGGGTGTGCCCTACGAGGACCACGAGTTCTTCCAGCGGCACAGCACCACCGGTGTCGATTCCAAGGCCAGCGAGTCACAGCGGGCCGAGTCCAGCCTTGCCCTGTTCACCTACATGTTCGAGTTGGTGGCCCGCAGGGAGCGTGAGCCCGGCGACGATCTGATGAGCCGCCTGGTCATCGATCATGTGACCACCGGTGAGTTGAGCCGGGAGACAGCCGCCATGAACGGGATCATTCTGCTCGCCGCCGGGCACGAGACCACAGCCAGCATGATCAGCCTGGGAACGCTTGCGCTGCTGCAGAATCCGTCGATCTTCGCCCGCCTGGGCCAGACCGACGATCACGCTGAGATCGCCAGTATCGCCGAAGAACTGATGCGGTATCTGACGATCGTGCACAGCTTGGTGGATCGGGTGGCCGTCGAAGATCTCACCATCGGCGGCCAGCTGGTCCGGACCGGCGAGACAGTGTTGATGAACCTGCCAGCAGGCAATTGGGACGACGCCTTCGTCACGGACCCTGCCGCCCTCGACGCGACCCGCGCCACCCGCGGTCACCTCGGCTTCGGCTACGGCGTACACCAATGCATCGGAGCGAACCTCGCGCGGGTGGAACTCCAGGTGGCGCTGGGCACCTTGGCCCGACGACTGCCCACCCTGAGTCTGGCCGTACCCGCCGAGGACTTGCGCTTCCTCAACGACAAAGAGATCTACGGACTGGACGAACTACCGCTGACGTGGTGAGCATCCGCAGATGAGAACCCTCTCATCTGCGATTCATGGTGGCAGCACCGGCGACGCCCAGACTCGAGAACATGCGAGCAGTGGTGATTGCGTTGGTGTCGCTGGTGGCGTTCGCCGGTATCGGTGCCGCGGCGGTGACTCTGCTGCCCAGCGCGGACAGTGACCCGTTGCATCCCATCCCGGTCAACGTGCCCGCGCTGGCGCCGATTGCCCCGGCACCCTCCTCGCGGACAGCCACGTCGCCGGCACCATCATCGCCGGCACCGCCGCCGGCTTCCGTGCCGCGCACCCAGACCGGCCTGCGCGACATTCCGGATCCGCCCCCGCCGCTGGTCAACAAAGGCGGTGGCAACTACAGCGGAGATCACGACTGGGATGACAGCTCAGACGACGACGGCGGGCATGACGAAGACGACTGACCACTGCCATCGGCCTACGAGTTCGCGCGAACCGGCGACTTCCACTTGCTGGTGCTCGACATCGGGCTGCCCGGCCTCGATGGTTTCGGGGTGTCGGCGAAGCTGCGCTCGGAGGGAAGTCCGATCCCGGTGATCATGCTGACCGCTCGCACCCGCGTCGCCGACACCGTCGCCGCCCTGGAAGGCGAGGCCGACGACTACATGACCTGGCCGAAACGTTTCAGGCTCCCCGGCCAGGTGCTCTCCCGCGAGCAGCTTCTCAGCCAAGTCCGGGGTTACGACTACGACCCGGGTTCCAACGTCGTCGACGTCTACGTCCGGTATCTGCGCCGCAACCTCGGCCGCCTCGTCACGCTGCGCGGCATGGGCTACCGACTGGAGGCTGTGCCCTGACCGCTCAGATCTCGATGACAGTGGGCACGATCATCGGCTGACGACGGTAGACGTCGCCGACCCATTTACCGATTCCGCGGCGGGCCGCCTGGGCGATCCGCGTGACATCGGTAACGCCCTGTTCGGCAAGCTTTTCCAGTTCGGCGGTGACCTTGAGAGCTGCCGGCTCGAGCGCTTTGGGATCTTCGGAGAAACCGCGCGAATGCAGGTGCGGTGGGGCGGCCAGCTTGCCGGTGCCGCGCCGGACGATCACCGTCACGGCGATGAACCCTGACGACAGCACCAGCCGTTCACCGAGGGTGACGTCGCCGACATCGCCGGTGACCAGGCCGTCGACGAACATCTTGCCGACCGGGACGGCGCCGGAGATGCTGACCTTGCCTGCGACCAGATCGACGCTGACACCGTTCTCGGCCAGCACGATATTCTCTTCTGGCACACCGGAACTGACCGCCAGTGCGGCGTTGGCGCGCAGATGCCGCCAGGTTCCGTGCACCGGCATCACATTGCGGGGTCGCACGCCGTTGTACAGGAACAGCAGCTCACCTGCGTAGGCGTGGCCCGAGACATGGATCCGCGCTTGTTGATTGGTGACGACGCGGGCGCCGACCTTGGCGAGGGCATCGATGACACCGAATATCGCTTCCTCGTTGCCCGGGATCTGCGACGACGACAAGATGATCAGATCACCGTCGGTCAGGGTGATGCTGCGATGATCGCCGCGAGACATCCGCGACAGGGCCGCCATGGGCTCGCCCTGGGTGCCGGTGGTGATCAGAACCACCCGGTCGGCCGGCATCATCTCGGCCGCGGCGATGTCGAGCACGTCATCGTCGGCGACGTTGAGGAATCCGAGTTCCTTGGCGATGCCCATATTGCGCACCATCGAGCGTCCGACGAACGACACCTTGCGCCCCAGTGCCACCGAGGCGTCGACGATCTGTTGCACCCGCGCCACATTGGAGGCGAAGCAGGCCACGATGACGCGACCTTCGGCGCCGCGGATCAGCCGGTGGAGGTTGGGTCCGATTTCGCTTTCGGACGGACCGACCCCGGGAATCTCGGCGTTGGTGGAGTCGCACAGGAACAGATCGACACCGGAATCACCGAGGCGTGACATCCCCGGCAGGTCCGTCGGACGGCCGTCGAGCGGCAACTGGTCGAGCTTGATGTCGCCGGTGTGCAGAACGGTGGATCCGCCGGCGTAGACGGCGATGGCCAACGCGTCGGGAATCGAGTGGTTGACCGCGAAGTACTCGCAGGCGAACACGCCGTGATTGCTGCTCTGTCCCTCGGCGACTTCGGTGAAGACCGGCTTGATGCGGTGTTCGCGACACTTGGCCGCTACCAGCGCCAAGGTGAACTTCGACCCCACCACCGGGATGTCCGGCCGCAGCTTGAGCAGGTGTGGGATGGCGCCGATGTGATCTTCGTGCGCATGGGTCAGGACCAGCGCCTCGATATCGTCTAGGCGTCCTTCGATGTGCCGCAGGTCCGGCAGGATCAGGTCCACGCCGGGCTCGTCATGACCGGGGAACAGCACCCCGCAGTCGATGATCAGCAGACGCCCGAGATGCTCGAAAACGGTCATGTTGCGCCCGATTTCGCCGATGCCGCCCAGCGCGGTCACCCGCAGTCCGCCAGATGCCAGCGGCCCCGGCGGTACGAGGTCAGTGCTCACTTGTGGTTCACCCACTCCTTAGCGCAGCACGGAGGCTGCACGCATATCGACAGCCAACTCTTCGAGTTGAGCTTCGGTGGCCGGCATCTGCGGTAACCGCGGATCGCCGACATCGATGCCCTGCAATCGCAGGCCTGCCTTGGACAATGTGACGCCGCCGAGTCGGGTCTGCGCCGCGCACAGCGGTGCAAGCGTGACGGCGATCTTGCGGGCGGTCGATAGGTCTCCCGAGTTGAATGCCGTCAGCATGTCACGCAGCGCGCCGGCGGCCAGATGACCCCAGACGCTGATGACACCGGTGGCACCCATCGCGAGCCAGGGCAGATTGAGCGCGTCGTCGCCCGAGTAGTACACCAGTCCTGTTTCGGCCATGATCTGCGCGGCTCCGTGCAGATCACCCTTGGCGTCCTTGACGCCGACGATATTGGGGTGGAACGCCAGTTCCCGCATGGTGGCCCACTCGATGGGAACCGAGGAGCGCGGCGGGATGTCGTAGAGAATCACGGGCAGGTCGGTGGCGTCGGCCACGGCGGTGAAATGTGCGACGAGGCCCGCCTGCGGTGGCCGCGAGTAATACGGCGTCACCACCAACAAGCCGTGCGCGCCCGCGGCGGCGGACGCTTTGGCGAGCCGGATGCTGTGTGCGGTGTCGTAGGTACCCGCCCCGGCGATGATGCGGGCGCGGTCGCCGACAGCCTCCAGCACAGCGCTGAGCAGGGCGATCTTTTCCTCATCCGAGGTGGTGGGCGATTCACCGGTGGTGCCGGAGATGACCAGGCCGTCGCAGCCGTTGTCGACCAGATGGCTGGCTACCTTCTTCGCGGTACCCAGATCCAGCGAGCCGTCCGCATGGAACGGCGTCACCATCGCAGTCAGCACGGTGCCCAACCGTGCATGGGCGTCGATTCCGCTGGTGCTCACGGCCCTAAGGTTACCTGGCGCCCCCAAGCCCGTCGCGGAACGACCTACGCTTCCGTGGCCAGTGGCGATGTGGCGACCTCGCTGCCGTCGGCCAGCGTGCTGATCTCGAAATCCGCGAAGACGGCCGGCGCGATATCGGCGAGCTGGCGCAGGCAGGCGATGGCCAGCCGACGAATCTCGACGTCGGCGTGCTCACTGGCGCGCATCGCGATGAAATGCCGCCAGGCACGGTAGTTCCCCGTGACGACGATGCGGGTTTCCGTGGCGTTCGGCAACACCGCCCGGGCGGCCTGACGTGCCTGTTTTCGGCGCAGCGTCGCATTGGGGACATCGGCGAGTTTGTCCTCGAGACGGGTCAGCAGCTCGGTGTAGGCCTTGCGACTGGCGTCGGCGGCCTCGAGGAACAGCTCACGCAGCTCCGGATCGTCCTCGATGCCCGGTGGCACAGCCACCTGTGAATCGTGTTCGGGCACGTACCGCTGAGACAGCTGCGAATAGGAGAAGTGCCGGTGCCGGATCAGTTCATGCGAGCAGGAGCGTGAGATGCCGGTGATGTAGAAGCTGACGCTGGCGTGCTCGAGGACCGAGAAATGACCGACGTCGATGATGTGCTGGAGGTAGCCGGCGTTGGTGGCTGTTCTCGGGTTCGGTTTCGACCAGCTCTGATAGCAAGCGCGGCCGGCAAACTCCACGAGCGCGGACCCACCGTCGGCATCGGGTGTCCACGGTACGTCGGTTGGTGCGGTGAACTCCGTCTTGGCGACCAGTTGCACACGCAGCGGAGCGGTCTCTGCCACGCGGTGAGCCTAACGTGCAGCGTTGTCCACAGCCCGGCGCCGGTGAGCTGACAGGCGGCGGCGCCGCATGTCGACTACCGGACGGTCCTCTCTGCGGTCAATGCGCTGGGCGCCGACCAGCGTGAGATGGCGCTGGCGCTGGCGAGAAGGTCCCGCGCGGTTGACGCGCTTGGAAGACAGCGTCGGCGAGATCAAGGGGCTACAGGTTCGCGCGCTTGAGGGCAGAGCTACGTACGGCAGCTGGCTGCCGAGCAGAAAGAGGAATCCAATTGGACACGACCGTCGACCTGCCTGACGCACTGATACGCGAGGCATTGGAGCTGGCCCAGAAGGCACCACTCTCCGAGCGCTCATCGAGGCTGATTTGTGTTCCGTGGTCAAGAAGTACTCGGATATCGCCTTCAGGCTCACCGACGCCAGCGTGACGGGCAACGGTCTCCAGCCTGAGTTCCGCGGTGCTTCGTGGCGCCTGACGCCGAGTTGCACGCCGCAGCGCGGCGAACCGGGCTGGTTGCCTCCGGGAACCAACATCATCAGGCAGCCGACCCAGCGGCATCGCCTCAGCGACGTGTTCGGGCGGTGTTGTGTTGTGCGCCGACTTCGTGACCCCGGGGATATCTCACCCCGGGGATATCTCACTGTCCCACCCCCGAGCGACAATTCAGCGACAACCCTGAAAACCTTCAATGTGGTTGTCCAGCAGAGGTTTTTGTCGGACCCCCCACGTAACGTAGGGGCCATGACGACCGCTTCGATCGGCACCGACCACGACCCCACCGGGACGTTGTTCGATGCCGTCGACGCTGCCGTCTCTGCACTGCTGGCCACCGACCCCACCCGCCGCTCCACAGTGGAGCAGAAACAGTTCCTGGTCCGCACCCAGCGCCTCATCAACCGACTCCCGGCCCTGCAGCACCGCGAAATCGTGGCATTGAAACAGCAAGCGAGTGCCGCAGAACTCGGTGACACTCTGCAACGTGCCCTTGCCGATATCCTGCGTGTCTCGCGTACCGACGCCATGAAACTGGTGGACGCCGCCGAGAACCTCGGTCCGCGCACAGCGTTGAACGGAGAACCCCTGCAACCGTGGCTGGCGGCCACTGCTGGCGCTCAAGCCGACGGGAGCATCGGGGCAGGACATGTGACCGTGATCCGGGACTTCATGTCCAGCCTGCCCGGTCATATCAGCATCTCCGCCCGCGAGGACGCCGAAAACACCCTCGTCGAGAAAGCGCGTGTGAAGCGACCTGAGGAGCTCCGCAACGACGCACGGGATCTGCACCTGCAACTCGACCAGGACGGACCCGAACCCACGGATCCGAAACCTCGCGCCACCAAGAAAGGCGAGATGCACGTCGGGCCTCAACAACCCGATGGCCGCTCCAAATTCTGGGGCTACTTCACCCCGGAAAGTCGGGCCACTATTGAAGCGGTTCAGGCGAAGTGGGCCAAACCCGGGGCGTGCAATCCCGCCGACGAATCCCCCTGCATCGACGAGGTGTCCGAGGACGCCGCCGCCCGTGACGGTCGCACCCAAGCCCAACGCAATCATGATGCGTTTCTGGCGGTGAACCGGGCCATGCTCGCCTCCGGCGGGCTGGGTAAACATCACGGGTTGCCGGCCACCATCATCGTCTCCACCACCCTGCGAGAACTGGAAGCCGCCGCAGGACTCGGCGTCACCGCCGGCGGCACCCGACTGCCCATATTGGATGTGTTGCGCCTGGCCCGGCATGCCCACCATTACCTCGTCATCTACGGCGACCACGGCGAAGTCCTGCACCTCGGCCGCACCCGACGCACCGCCAGCCCAAGCCAACAGATAGTCCTCTACGACCGCGACCGCGGCTGCACCCGACCCGGCTGCACCGTCCCCGGCTACGGCTCTGAAGCCCACCATGCAGTACTGGACTGGGCCAACGGCGGACTCACCAATATCGACGATCTGGCGTTCGCCTGCCCGAAGGACAACAAACTCGTCATCGAAGGCGGCTGGACCACCCGCAAGAACATCTTTGGGGACACGGAGTGGATACCCCCGGCCCACCTCGACACCGGCCAACCGCGGGTCAACGACTACCACCACCCGGAACGGCTGCGACACCCCCGCCCCATACCGGCACCTGACATCATCCTCGAACCCCCACCGACCACAGGACCCGACGACCCCGTCGACCTACCGCACACACCAATCCCCATCGAACCCGTCAACCTCACACCACCCCACGCCCGCGGCAACAGGCCTCCCACCGAAAAACGCAGCGGCTCAGCGGACTCCGACGACCCCGACGACCCCGACGAAGAAAGCTGAGACGCACGTCGACACTGAGACCGGTATCGAAGGCACAGCGTTGCCCGGGGCCGGATCGGCGGCGACGGGATCAGTTCAGCTGAGCGCCCGGCGCAACTCCCCCACCAGATCGCCGCGCTCCCCGACTGTCACCTCACCGAGCTCCAACCAAGCGGCCATCGTCGTCAACTGTTCTGCCAAGGCGGTCGCGACACGCGCCGGATGCTGACCGGGTTCGGTGAACGCGCCCACCACGTGCAGGGCGTCCCGGGTGCGCTCGGCCTTGAGGTCGACGCGGCCGACCAACTGCCCGTCGAGGAGGAAAGGCCAGACGTAGTAACCGAATTGGCGCTTCGGGGCGGGGGTGTAGATCTCGATGCGGTAGTGGAAATCGAACAGCCGCTCCATGCGCGGGCGGAAGAAGATCAGCGGATCGAACGGACACAGCAGCGCCGTTCCGCGGTCGACGCGCGGCACCGTCTGCCCGGTCCGCAGATACGCCGGCGCCTTCCAGTCCGCCACCTCGACGCGCTCCAGCTCCCCCTCGTCCACCAGCTGCGCCAGGGCCGGCTTCACCTGGCCGGCGGCCAGCCGGAAGTAGTCGCGGATATCGGCCTCGGTGCCCACCCCGAGCGCACCCGCGGCGCGCAACGCCAGTTCCCGCACCGCGTCGTCGTCGTCGACCTCACGCGCCAGCACTTCCGGCGGCAGCACCCGCTCGCTCAGGTCATAGTGCCGCGCGAACCCGACCCGCGTGGCGGTGGTCAGGGCGCCGGACGCGAACAGCGCTTCCGCCACCCACTTGGTATCGCTGCGGTCCCACCAGGGGCCCTTGCGTCCGCGCGGCTCCGATTCCAGGTGCGCCTCGATCTGCCCGGCGGTAGAAGGTCCGAGGTGCGCGACCGCAGCGAGCACGTCGTCGATGAGCTGTGGGTTCTTCGCGACGATCTCAGTGCCCCACCGACCCTGCTGGTATTGCCGCATCCGCCACCGCAGCAGCGGCCAGTCTTCGACGGCCATCAGCGCGGCCTCGTGCGCCCAGTACTCCACCAGCAGCCGCGGCGCCTTGGCGCTGTGGCTCCACGCGGCCCGATCCAGGACGTCACGGTCATAGGGACCGAGCCGGCTGAAGATCGGTGCATAGTGGGCCCGCACCGCCACCGACACCGAATCCAGCTGCAGCACCTGGATTCGGGAGACCAGTCGACGCAGATGCGTGCGACTCACGACGCCGCGGGGTGCGGGTTCGGCGAAGCCCTGCGCGGCGACGGCCACCCGGCGCGCCTGCGCGGTGGTGAGGCGGGTCATCCGCGCAGGAAGGTGTGGAACCGGTAGCGCAGGCCCGACTCACTGGTCTGCCAGGTCCCCACGGTGCCCTGCCAGGATTCGTCGAGCATCGGTGCCACCACGTCGCCGTCCTGACGACGTACGTCGACCTCGATCTCGGTGACTTCACACCGACCTGCCGACGGCAGCGCCTGGGTGTAGATCTGCGCCCCGCCGATCACCCACACCTCGTCGTCGCCGCTCAACACCTGGTCGAGCGTGTCCACCACAGTTGCGCCTTCTGCCATGTAGTCAGCTTGCCGGGTGACTACGACATTTCTGCGCTCCGGCAGGGGCCGCACCTTCTTGGGCAGCGACTCCCACGTCAGACGGCCCATCACCACCGTGTGTCCGAGGGTCAGCTCCTTGAACCGGGCCTGGTCCTCGGGCAGCCGCCAGGGAATTCCGTTGTCGCGGCCGATGACGCCTGAAGTCGACTGTGCCCAGATCAGGCCTACCGTCACACCGCCACCGGCGCCTTGATCCCCGGGTGTGGATCGTAGTTCTTGATCTCGACATCCTCGTAGGTGTAGTCGAAAATCGAATCACGCTGCGCCAGAACGAGTTCCGGATACGGCCTGGGGTCGCGGCCGAGTTGCCGAGTGACCTGCTCGAGGTGGTTGTCGTAGATGTGGCAGTCGCCGCCGGTCCAGACGAACTCACCCACACCCAGGCCTGCCTGCGCGGCCATCATGTGGGTCAACAAGGCGTACGACGCGATGTTGAACGGCACCCCGAGGAACAGGTCGGCGCTGCGCTGATAAAGCTGGCAGCTCAGCTTGCCGTCGGCGACGTAGAACTGGAAGAACGCATGACACGGCGGCAGCGCCATCTGCGGTATCTCACCGACATTCCAGGCCGAGACGATGTTGCGACGACTGTCCGGATCGGTGCGCAACAAGTCCAGCGCGGCGCTGATCTGGTCGATGTGTTCTCCTGACGGGGTGGGCCACGACCGCCACTGCACGCCATAAACGGGACCGAGATCGCCTGTCTCGGAAGCCCATTCATCCCAGATCGTCACCCCGTGCTCGTGGAGCCACCCGACGTTGGAGTCGCCGCGCAGAAACCACAGCAGCTCGTAGACCACCGATTTGAGATGCACCTTCTTGGTGGTGATCAACGGGAATCCGGCGTTCAGGTCGTAGCGCAATTGATGACCGAACAGGCTGCGGGTCCCGGTACCGGTGCGGTCGGACTTCGGCGTGCCCTGTTCGAGCACAACACGCAACAGATCCTCGTAGGGGGTCACGATCGGCACGCAGTCAGCTTACGTCGCGGGAGCAGGAGTACAACGGATGCCATGCCGATCTCAACCGATACCGTCACCACGCCCGACGGCACCTGCCCCATCACCGTCGCCACACCCGACGGACAGGGCCCGTGGCCCGGTATCGTCATGTACCCGGATGCCGGCGGCCCTCGCGCCACCTTCGACGCCATGGCCGCCGAACTGGCCGGCTCCGGCTATGTCGTGCTGGTGCCGGACGTCTATTACCGCAGCGGCAAGTGGCAGCCCTTCGACATGGCGACGGTGTTTGCCGACCAGGACGAGCGCAAGCGACTGTTCGAGATGATCTCCTCGGTCAGCCCGGAAGCGATGGCCGCCGACGCCAGTGCCTTCTTCGACTACCTCGCGGCCCGCCCGGATGTGCGAGGCGAGAAGTTCGGCACCACGGGTTACTGCATGGGCGGGCGAACGTCCATCACGGTGGCGGGCAAGGTGCCGGACCGCGTCGCCGCGGCCACGTCATTCCATGGCGGGGGCCTGGTGACCGACGACGCCACCAGCCCCCACCTCGCGGCCGACCGCATCAGCGCCCGGGTCTATGTGGCCGGCGCCGAGAACGACGGGTCATTCACGGTCGAGAATGCCGAGACGCTGGACAAGGCACTCACGGCGGCAGGCGTCGAGCACACCGTCGAGATCTACCCGGCCGGACACGGTTTCGCGGTGCCCGACAACGGCCCGTACGACGAGGACGCGGCCGCACGGCACTGGGTGGCCATGCGCGAGGTGTTCGGCGCGACCCTGACCTGAGCCGCCGTTTTGCCTTGCCGCGACCGGGTAGGCGACCATGAGGGCGTGTATGACCAGGTGGACCACGAGCCGAATCCCGACAACCTGACCTCCGGTTTTCGGATAGATCCCGTTCTCGCGCGCAGTTGGCTGCTGGTCAACGGTGCGCAATACGAGCGGTTCGCTGCCGCCGCCCGCTCCCGGGCCGACATCGTCGTCCTCGACATCGAGGACGCCGTCGCGCCCAAGGACAAGGTGGCCGCCCGCGAGAACGTCATCCGTTGGCTGGCCGACGGCCACACCGACTGGGTGCGAATCAACGGGTTCGGCACCCCGTGGTGGGCCGATGACCTCGCGTCGCTGGCGGGCACCTCGATCGGCGGAGTGATGCTGGCGATGGTCGAGTCCGTCGACCACGTCACCGAAACCGCCAAGCGCCTGCCCGGTGTCCTGATCGTCGCGCTCGTCGAGACGGCGCGTGGCCTGGAGCGGATCACCGAGATCGCGTCGGCCAAGGGCACTTTCCGGCTGGCATTCGGGATCGGCGACTTCCGCCGCGACACCGGCTTCGGGGACAATCCAGCCACCCTGGCCTATACCCGGTCACGGTTCACCATCGCCGCCAAGGCCGCCCATCTGCCGAGCGCGATCGACGGGCCCACTGTCGGCTCCAGCGCGCTGAAGCTCATCGAGGCCACCGCGGTGTCCACCGAGTTCGGGATGACGGGAAAGATCTGCCTGACACCCGATCAGTGCGGCACCGTCAATGAAGGCCTGTCACCGTCGAATGACGAAATCAGTTGGGCAAAAGAGTTTTTCGCCGAGTTCGAGCGGGACGGCGGCGAGATCCGCAACGGGTCGGACCTACCGCGCATCGCTCGAGCCAACAAGATCCTGGACCTGGCCCGCGCCTACGGCATCGAGGAATCAGAGTTCGATGACGAAGAAGTACACGCGCCGGCACCGTCAGACACCTACCACTACTGAGTGTGCTGTCCCCCGCGCCGGCGGGAGTGCATGAACGTGGCCAACGCGCGCAGGATCCCGCGGGCGGCATAGGCGCCGGCGATCAGGCACAGCACCACCATCACGATGAACATGACCAGCCAGTTCGACCGGGTGTGGCTGACGTTCCACCAGATGATCGCGAACAGAACCGTGCAGACGAACACCACGATGTCGCGCCAGTTGCCTTGATAGGACGTCGCCAACTGCCGTATCTCGCGGTTCTTGTCGACGGCGGCGATCAGGTCGTCGATCCGCATGTTGATCACCCGCTGCAGCTCCGCACGGCGCTCCACCTCCTCGGGTGCAATCTTCTCCAGCAGCTCCATGTCCTGCTTGATCAGCGCACGAACATCAGTGCCTTTGAACGATCCGGCGGCAAGACCCAGAAGCGCACCTCCGGCGATCGGGGCGCCGGACATGGCGAGTTCAGCGATACCGGGCAAGGTGTCCCCCTAATTCATCAACGTCTAATTCATCAACGTCTAATTCATCAACTTCGCCGCCAGCGGGCCGCCGAGCTCGTAGGCACTTGCGCGCCACTCCGCCATCTTCGCGAAACGTTGCGATCTTGACGCGACGAATTGCAGTATGAACCAGGAACCGACTCTGCGAAGGAACTGCCATGGGCGGGGTACCAAGTCGAGACGCGCGAATCGCGCACGCAGCGTTACACGCCGAACTGTGGAACGCGGGTAAGAAAACCGACTGGCTCGCTTCCTTCAGGAGTATCGCCTCAGCAGGGGTGACGTTGTTTGATCCGGTGGGTACGGAGGAGAAGACCGGGTTTGATACCGCGTTCACGGAGAACTGGGATCGCTTTCAAGCAATACTCAAACTTCGCATGGTGACTGCGCAGGTCAACGGCAACGAGATGGCATGGACCATCGAAAACCGTTTCGGCACCGAACCAAACATTCAAATCGGCTACAGCATTGAGACGTTCGCGTGGGACAGCGCCGGCAACCTCCTCATCAAGACCTACTACCCGATGCCCGAGAAGGTCGGCCAGCGTAGCGACCCTTATCAGCAAGTCCTGGGCCGCTAGACCATGAGTTGAGCAGCGATCGCCCCACCGAGATTCCAGCACGCCTCAAGGTCGGCCTTAGTGGGCTTCCCCGACACCACCACATAATCCGCAGCCTTCGACCAACCCAGCCCGGTGGTGATGCCGTCGATGGCACGCACAGCCCCCTCGGTGCCTTCGTTGCCGTGGAGCCACAGACCGAATGGTCGGCCTCGGGCAGAGTCGAGTAACTGGTAATACGACTGGTCGAACGCCAGCTTCAAGGCACCGCTGATGTAGCCAAGGTTAACCGGTGAGCCCAACAAATAGCCGTCGGCTTCCAGCATCTCGATCGGTGACACCGTGAGCGCCGGTCGCCGAACTACCTCGACGCCCTCGATATCGGGGTCAGTCGCCCCCGCCACCACCGCCTCCAGCATCTCCTGGCAATGGGGACTCGGCGTGTGATGGACCACGAGCAGGCTCGTCACCGAATCTCCCGTTCCATCTCCACTGCGGCCTTCATGGCCTCCCGCGCCCGGCTTCGGTCGCCGGCGTAGTCGTAGGCACGCGCGATCCGATACCAGCGGATCCAGTTCTCGGGGTCGTCGTCGAGTTCCGCACGCACGCTGGCAAACAACGCATCGGCGGCGTCGCGCTCGATGCGGCCGGACGCCCTCCGCGGCAGCTCGCTCACGTCGAGATCGAGGCCCGCCTCCCTGGCGAGACGGGCCAATCGCTGATGGGCAAACCCCGCGCGCAGCGTCGCGTACAGCGCCCACGCTCCGACCACCGGCAGCAGCAGCAAGGCGATCCCCAGACCGATCGGCGCCGCACGGCCATCGGCAATCAGCGCGATCGCGATCCTCCCCAGCAGCAGCAGGTACAAGACCATGGCCACACAGAAGAACCCGATCAGGAGCTGGGTACGGAGTAAGCGCATGCGTGCTCGCCGGCTTCTAGAGGTCCAACAGTGGTTCGAGGCCCACCGTCAGCCCCGGCCTTTCGGCGACCTTGCGCACCGCCAGCAGTACACCGGGCACAAACGAATTCCGGTCCATGCTGTCGTGCCGGATGGTCAGCGTCTCCCCCAGAGTGCCGAACAACACTTCCTGGTGAGCCACCAGACCTGCCAGCCGGATGGAGTGCACCGGGATACCGTCGACGTCAGCACCCCGTGCCCCGTCCAGACCTGTGCTGGTGGCATCAGGGTTGGGCGCCATACCTTTTCGCGCCTCGGCGATCAGTTTCGCCGTGCGGGCCGCGGTGCCCGATGGCGCGTCGGCCTTGTGCGGATGGTGAAGTTCGATGACCTCCACCGATTCGAAAAATGGTGCCGCCTGCTGGGCGAAGTGCATGGACAACACGGCGCCGATCGCAAAGTTGGGGGCGATCAGCACCGCCGAGTCAGGCTTGGCCGCCAACCACGACCGCACCTGATCAATGCGCTCGTCGGTGAATCCGGTGGTTCCCACGACCGCGTGAATGCCGTTGTCGATCAGGAACTTCAGATTGGCCATCACCACATCGGGGTGGGTGAAGTCGATGACGACCTCGGTGGCGCTTTCGGTCAGCTTCTCCAAGGGATCCCCGGCGTCCACCTCGGCCGACAACTCCAGATCGGCGGCGTCACGCACCGCCGCGACCATGGTCGCTCCGACTTTGCCCATCGATCCCAACACCGCGACTCGCATGCTCAAAGCGTAGTCAGGGCCGGTTTATCGGTGCGCAGCAGTACTGTTCGAACATGTTTTCGAATAGAGCCTATGAGGCGGCCATGGCAGAGCTCAATGCCATCAGAGCCTTGGCCGCTGCCGGCGAGCACGACTGGGTCGACTGGGCACTGATCATGGCAGAGGCCGCCGATGTGCCGTGGTGGCTGGTCGGGCCCTGCCCGACAAGCGCGGCAACACTGATCCGCCCAGCAGTGGGGGCGGGCGGCGCCGGCCAGCCAGGAACGGGCGCCCGTCTGCTCGCACGTCGCGCCGACCGGGCCCCACCGCTGCGGCGTGATCCTGTGGAAGTCCGTCGGCGGGTTACCTGCCGTGACGACGTTCCCGACACCGCGCCCGGTACGACGCCGGGAGTAAGCCGAAGAGTGTGCGCGTCCGTGAGCCGTCTGCCCCCGTCACAGGGGCGCGGCCCCGCGCAGATGCTCGAAGATCAGCGAGGTCTGGGTGCCGGAGACATCGGCGTCGGAGTTGAGGTTTTCCACCACGAAGGCCCGCAGATCGTCGGTATCGCGAGCCGCGACATGCAGGATGAAGTCGTCGGCGCCGGCAAGGAAGTACACATCCATCACCTGCGGCTTGCGCCGCATCTGTTCGATGAAGTTCCGGATCTTGCCGCGCGCGTTGGACTGCAGGCTCACCGAGATCATCGCCTGCAACGACAACCCGATCGCGGCGGGATCGATGTCGGTGTAGAAACCGCGGATGACGCCCAGTTCCTGCAACCGTCGAACCCGGCCGTGACAGGTTGATGCGGCAACACCGACGGCATCAGCGAGCGCGCTGTTGGATATCCGTGCGTCTGCGTGCAGCGTGGTCAGAATCCGCCGATCGACGTCATCGAGCTCCGCGGGCCGAATATCCTTCGGCTGCGACGGTCGGCGCACCGCCATCGCTGTTGATTCTTCCGGCATGGACCGATCTTATCGAATCATCATCAAGATCATTGCGGTCGCGCCGACAGTTCTTCACAATTGGAGGCAAGCAAGTCCAGAATTTCAGCCCTCAACCCAGGAGCGATCATGCGAGTCGGCATTCCGACCGAGATCAAGAACAACGAGTTTCGTGTCGCCATCACCCCCGCCGGCGTCGCCGAATTGGTGCGCCGCGGTCACGATGTCGCCATCCAATCCGGGGCGGGTGACGGGTCGGCGATCTCCGACACCGACTTCAAGGCCGCCGGTGCCGAAATCGTCGCCACCGCCGATCAGGTGTGGGCCGAGGCCGATCTGCTGCTGAAGGTCAAAGAGCCCATCGAGGCCGAATACCACCGACTGCGCGAAGGCCAGACCCTCTTCACCTACCTGCACCTGGCCGCCTCCCGGCCGTGCACCAACGCGCTGCTGGAATCCGGCACCACGTCCATCGCGTACGAGACCGTCCAGACCGCCGATGGCGCCCTGCCGCTGCTGGCACCGATGAGTGAGGTGGCCGGCCGGCTGTCGGCACAGGTCGGGGCTTATCACCTGATGCGGACCCAGGGTGGTCGCGGCGTGCTGATGGGCGGCGTCCCTGGAGTTGCACCTGCCGATGTGGTGGTGATCGGCGGCGGCATGGCCGGCTACAACGCAGCGCGGGTCGCCAAGGGCATGGGCGCTCGGGTCACCGTCTTCGACCTGAACATCAACACCCTGCGCAAGATCGACGCCGACTTCGGCGGCACCATCGAGACCCGTTATTCGTCGTCGCTGGACCTCGAGACGGCCGTCAAGGACGCCGATCTGGTGATCGGTGCGGTCCTCGTGCCAGGTGCCAAAGCACCGAAGCTGGTCACGAATTCGACTGTGGCCGGCATGAAGTCGGGCGCGGTACTGGTGGACATCGCGATCGACCAGGGCGGGTGCTTCGAAGACTCCCGGCCCACCACGCACGACGATCCGACGTTCGCGGTGCACGACACGGTGTTCTACTGCGTGGCCAACATGCCGGGTTCGGTGCCGCGGACATCGACATATTCGCTGACCAACGCGACCATGCCGTACGTGCTCAAGCTCGCCGACAAGGGCTGGCAGGCCGCGTGCCAGGCCGACGCCGCGCTGGCCAAGGGGCTGTCCACCCATGCCGGCGCCCTGCTGTCCGAGCAGGTGGCTGCCGATCTCGAATTGCCGTTCACTGCACCGGCTTCGGTGCTGTAACCCAGAAACACCCCTCACATCGCCCGGCCGGCTCCCAAGCCGGCCGGGCGATGACCTTTTCAAAGTTGACACGTGTCAAGTAAGCTGGACCAATGCTGCTGACTGACGTCCTCCCCGGAGCTCCCACCAACACCGCGGACGCCCTGGCCCTGTTCGATTCCGCACCGGCCGTCGCACCGGAGTTCATGATCGGTACCTGGCGTGGTGCCGAGTTGCCCACCAACCATCCGCTCGACGGCTTCCTGGCTGCCAGCGGCTGGTGGGGCAAGCAGTTCGTCGATGCCGAGACGGTGCACCCGTTGTTGTTCCCGGCCGGCGACGGCGCCGGCCTGTGGGCGCTGAACCCCGTGTTGGCATTCGGCGGACTCGGCATCGCCGCCAAGATCCCGCAGGTGAGGAAGGCGTCGTTCAAACGGCCGATCGCCACGCTGCGTCCGGCGCTGCAGACCCGCGCGCCCAAGGCTCGCCTGCGCACCACGCGCTACCGCGAAACCGACACCGCGACCATGCTGTATGACCAGCTGCCGATCAACGACGTGTTTCGCAAACTGACCGACGACGAAGTACTCGGCGCGATGGACCTGCGCGGTTCGTCCCGGCCGTACTTCTTCGTACTGCGCCGCGACGAATCACTGCGACTGGTCTAGCAGAACCGGCAGCACCAGCGCGGCGAGCTCCGCCATCATCGGCCGCACACCCTCGGCGTCCGGATCATCGGTGGCCGAGCGCACCATCGCCGAGATCAGCACCCGTCGATCGCCGGGCCCGAAACCCACCCCGACATCGTTGGTGGTGCCATAGTCGCCGCTGCCGGTCTTGTCGGCGAGAATCCACTCCGGCGGCAGACCAGGCCGCAGACTCGAGGTGACGTTGGCGGTCATCCAGGCCACCAGCTGCTCCCGGCTCGCGGGCGCCAGCGCGGAGCCGACGATCAAGTCGCGATAGCCCTCACCGAGCGCCCGCGGCGTGCTGGTGTCCCGAAGGTCGCCGGGCAGCGCCGAATTCAGCTCGATCTCCCACCGGTCGAGGCGGGTCTGGTGGTCTCCGATGCTGCGCGCGAACTCGGTGATCGCCGTCGGCCCCCCGATGGCCTGCAACAGGTAGTTGGCCGCGGCGTTGTCACTGCGCTGGAGCGCGGCAGCACAGAGCTCGGACAGGGTGATCGGCTGATCGATCCGGGTCTCGGTGACCGGCGAGTTGGGCAGAATCGCCTCCGCTGCGACGGTCACGGTGTCGGTGAGCGTCAGTTCACCGCGCTGCGCCTTCTGCAGCACCCGGGCGGCGGCATAGGTCTTGAACGTCGAGCACATGGCGAACGGGTCGTTCTCCCGGTGAGCAACGGTGCGCCCGGACTGCAGATCGACGGCGAACAGCCCGATGCGGGTGGTGCTGCGCTGCTCGAGTGCAGCGATGCGGTCGTTGACCGCAGGTGCGGCCGAGGCCGCGCCTGCGCCGACGGCGGCCAGCGCGGTGAGCGTCAGACCGCCGATCAGAACGTCTCGCCGTGCGACCACTACCCGTCTCCTAACCCGCCAACCGCCGGAGTCTTTGCGGCAGTGACTTCTTGGTGGCCTGAGGTCCCAGTACCGCGGCACCGAACTGCTTGGTGAGCAGACTGTGGGCGACGGCATTGACCTCTTCGAGGGTCACCGCTTCGATCTGTTCCAGGCTCTGCGACAAGGTGCGATGCCGGCCGTAGTTGAGCTCACTGCGCCCGATCCGGTTCATCCGCGAGGCTGAATCCTCCAGCCCCAGCACCATTCCGCCGCGCAGCGAACCCTTGGCGATCCGACACTCGTTCTCGGTGATGCCGTCACGGGCGACGTCCTCCAGCACATCGGTGACCACGTTGATGACCTCGTCGAAACGCTCGGGCAGGCACGCGGAGTACACCGACAGCGCACCGCTGTCGGAGAACGTGTCCACTGTCGAGTACACCGAGTAGGCCAAGCCCCTGGATTCCCGGACCTGTTGGAACAGACGAGAACTCAAGCCGCCGCCGAGGGCGGTGTTCAGAACCGTCAGTGCCCAGCGATGGTCCCAGTGCCGACCGGGGGTACGCACGCCGAGCGAGACATGCGTCTGCTCGGCATCGCGTCGCACCACATGCAGCGCCGGTGCTCCGCCGACCCGGCCGGTGCCTTTACGCGGCTGCTGCGGATGCTTGCCTTTCACCAGACTGGGGCCGAAGTACCGGCGCACCAGCTTGAGCACTTCGTCGTGGTCGATGTTGCCCGCCACGGCGATGACCATGCGCTCGGGTGTGTAGCGGCGGACGTGGAACGAGTGCAGCTGAGCCCTGGTCATCGTGGAGATCGATTCGATGCTGCCGATCACCGGACGACCGATGGGATGTTGTCCGAACATCGCCGACAGGAACACCTCACCGAGAGCGTCCTCGGGATCGTCGTCGTGCATGGCGATCTCTTCGAGCACCACGTCACGCTCGAGCTCGACATCATCAGCGACGCAACGCCCGTGCAGCACCACGTCGGCCACCAAGTCGACCGCCAGCTCCAGGTCCACATCCAGCACGTGGGCGTAGTAGCAGGTGTGTTCCTTGGCGGTGAACGCGTTCAGCTCACCACCGACAGCGTCGACGGCCTGCGCGATCTCCACCGCCGTGCGCGTCGGCGTGGACTTGAACAACAGGTGTTCGAGGAAGTGTGCGGCACCGGCCACCGTCGGACCCTCGTCACGGGATCCGACACCGACCCACACACCCACCGATGCCGAACGCACCGACGGCACGAATTCGGTCACGACCCGAAGCCCCCCGGGTAGCGTCGTGCGACGCACCCGGGAGAGCTCGGTAGTCGTGTCGTCGAGCCTAGGCGTCGGCGGTCGCAGCATCTGCGGGCGCGGATTCGGTTGCACCCGAGCCATTTTCGGAAGGAGCCTCGGCTGCCTCGTCCTCGGCGACCAGGATCAGTGAGATCTTGCCGCGGTTGTCGATATCGGCGATCTCCACCCGGAGCTTGTCGCCGACCTTGGCGACATCCTCGACCTTGCTGATGCGCTTACCGCGGCCGAGCTTGCTGATGTGCACCAGCCCATCGCGGCCCGGCAACAGCGACACGAACGCACCGAAGTCGGTGGTCTTGACGACGGTGCCGAGGAACCGCTCGCCGACCTTGGGCAGCTGCGGGTTGGCGATGGCGTTGATCATGTCGATCGCGGCCTGTGCCGACAGTCCGTCGGTCGCGCCCACGAACACCGTGCCGTCGTCCTCGATCGAGATCGAGGCGCCGGTCTGCTCGGTGATCGAGTTGATCATCTTGCCCTTGGGCCCGATGACCTCGCCGATCTTGTCGATCGGCACCTTGATCGCGGTGACGCGAGGAGCGTACGGGCTCATTTCATCGGGGGCATCGATGGCCTCGGCCATCACCTCGAGGATGGTGATCCGGGCGTCCTTGGCCTGCGCCAGGGCGCCGGCCAGCACGCTGGACGGGATGCCGTCGAGCTTGGTGTCGAGCTGCAGTGCGGTGACGAACTCCTTGGTGCCTGCGCACTTGAAGTCCATGTCGCCGAAGGCATCTTCGGCGCCGAGGATGTCGGTGAGGGTGACGAAGCGACGCTCGGTCTTCCCATCGACCTCGATGTCATCGGACACCAGGCCCATCGCAATACCCGCAACCGGCGCCCTCAGCGGCACACCGGCATTGAGCAGCGACAGAGTGGACGCACACACCGAGCCCATGGACGTCGAGCCGTTGGAGCTCAGCGCTTCGGAGACCTGGCGGATGGCGTACGGGAATTCCTCCACGCTCGGCAGCACCGGCATCAAGGCGCGCTCAGCGAGTGCGCCGTGGCCGATTTCACGGCGCTTGGGCGAGCCGACGCGACCGGTCTCACCGGTGGAGTACGGCGGGAAGTTGTAGTGGTGCATGTAGCGCTTGGACTTCTCCGGCCCCAGCGAGTCAATCTGCTGGGCCATCTTGACCATGTCGAGAGTGGTGACACCCATGATCTGGGTCTCGCCGCGCTCGAACAGTGCGCTGCCGTGGGCCCGCGGAATGATGGCGACCTCGGCTGACAGGGCGCGGATATCGGTGATACCGCGGCCGTCGATGCGGAAGTGATCGGTGAGGATGCGCTGGCGAACCAGCTTCTTGGTCAGCGACCGGTAGGCGGCGCCGATTTCCTTCTCACGCCCGGCGTAGGTCTCGCCGAGACGCTCGAGCACCTCACCCTTGATCTCGTTGGTGCGATCGTCGCGCTCGGCCTTGCCGGAGATCTGCAGGGCCTTGGCCAGCTCGTCGGTGGCCACCGAGGCCACCGAGTAGTACACGTCGTCCTGGTAATCCGGGAACAGCGGGTAGTCGGCGGTCTCTTTGCCGGCGGCATCCGCCAGTTCCTGCTGCGCATCGCACAACGCGGCGATGAACGGCTTGGCGGCTTCGAGGCCTTCGGCGACGACGGTCTCGGTGGGCGCACCGGCGCCGGCGTCGATCAGCGCGATGACGTTATCGGTGGCTTCGGCCTCGACCATCATGATCGCGACATCGTCACCTGCCTTGCGGCCGGCGACAACCATGTCGAAGACGGCGCCTTCGAGCTGCTCGACGGTGGGGAACGCCACCCACTGGCCGTTGATCAGGGCGACGCGGACGCCGCCGACGGGACCGGAGAACGGCAGCCCGGAGATCTGGGTGGACGCCGAAGCGGCGTTGATCGCCAGCACGTCGTACAGATCCTTGGGATCCAGGCTCAGAACCGTCACGACGACCTGGATCTCGTTACGCAGGCCCGAGATGAACGTCGGGCGCAGCGGCCGGTCGATCAGGCGGCAGGTCAGGATCGCGTCGGTGGAGGGCCGGCCTTCGCGACGGAAGAACGATCCCGGGATGCGCCCCGCGGCGTACATCCGCTCCTCGACATCAATGGTCAAGGGGAAGAAATCGAAATGATCTTTGGGCGTCTTGCTGGCGGTGGTCGCGCTCAGCAGCATGGTCTCGTCGTCGAGGTAGGCCACAACGGCCCCGGCAGCCTGCTGTGCAAGCCGGCCGGTCTCGAAACGAATGGTGCGGGTGCCGAAGCTCCCGTTGTCGATGATGGCGGTCGCTTCGAACACGCCTTCGTCAATTTCAGCTACAGACATAGATGTCCGTCAGGCCTCTCTGAATCACTGTTCAACTGTTTCGCGTCGTCACGTGTGAACCTCAGATGCGGCTACGGCCGTCGATCGAAGCGGCCGGGCACTCTCGTCGTTCGAGGTGTCCGACAGCCACTACCGAAGACCGCCCACATGTGTCGGGTCCAACTGTGACGCACCGGGACGGTTGCGCAGGTATGCGCACCGCACCGAAGTACTGGCAGGTCCCGCGCCGTACCGTGTAACGCGCGGCGCAGAACAGCCCTACTCTACACCCGGGGTTGCACGATTCCGGCATGTGTGCAGCTCACGCCCCCGGGAATGTGAAACCGCCCGCGGGCACCTGAGGGTGGCCGCGGGCGGAATCGGAATATCTTGCGTCAGCGACGCAGGCCCAGCCGCTCGATCAGCGACCGGTAGCGCGCCACGTCGACCGAGGCCAGGTACTTCAGGAGCCGGCGGCGGCGCCCGACCAGCAGGAGCAGACCACGACGCGAGTGGTGGTCGTGCTTGTGCAGCTTCAGGTGCTCGGTGAGGTCGCTGATCCGCTTGGTCAGCAGTGCGACCTGCGCCTCGGGCGAGCCGGTGTCGCCCTCGTGGACCCCGTAGGTGTCCAGGATGGTCTTCTTCTGTGCGGCGTCCAGAGCCACTCGATCTCCTCTTCGTGATGTGCCGTGAGGCCGGCGCCGCCGCGGTCGAGCCGCGCTGTGGTTCGGCCGGGGAGCCGGAAGACGGTCGCG
>JBEVFK010000058.1:0-9326 GCA_040512325.1 Mycobacterium sp.
TTCTTGCCCCAGGTGATCAACGTCGGTGGTTGGTGGGCGCGAAAATAGGCCTGAAACGTCGGGTACAGCGGCACGTTGAACTGGTAGTCCCATAACAGCTGCAGCTGAATCTCCTTGTTGCCTGGCCGGTTCAGTCCTGCTTGATCGATCACCCAGTTGTCCGGTGACACCCGGTCGAGCCGCTCGGCGGGCACCCCGTCGACGTACTGGAAACGGGTACCGTCGATCTCCAGGAGCGCACGGACTGCGGCTTCGTTGCCCTGCCGGTCCTTCGCGTGGGCGAACAGCAGATCCCAGAACGGGGTGAATCCCTCGGTGTAGGCGTTGCCGTTCTGCACGATCAGTCCGCTGATGCGCTCGGGGTGCGCCGCGGCGATCCGGAGACCAATGGGCGCGCCGTAGTCCTGGATGTAGATCGCGAACCGGCCGAGGTCGAGTTCGTTGAGCAGCTGCCAGGTGATGTCGGCGAGGTGGTCGAAGGAGTAGCTGAATTCGTCAACGGTGGGCATCGACGAAGCGCCGAACCCGATGTGGTCGGTGGCGATGACGTGGTAATCCTCGGCCAGGGCTGGAATGAGGTTGCGGAACATGTGGGAGCTGGACGGGAATCCGTGCAGCAGCACCACGGTGGGGTGGCGCGGGTCGCCGGCTTCGCGGTAGAACACCGTCTGCCCATCGATGGCCCGCTGGTGATACCTGATCTCGGTGTCAGTCATGACGCCTCCTCGTGCAGATGTGGGTGTGCTGATCGACTCATCGTGCGTGGCCCCCGCCCTAGCCACATCCCACGATCACGTCACTTCCCGCAACACGTCCTGGCTCAAGCGTGGGGACCCGAAATGACGCGATCGTGCGATGTGGGCCGCTGGCCGCAGCACCGATGCTGGAAGCTCCCCCCAAGGCAGGAATCACCATGACCAATACGGCCTCAGCAGATGGTCAAGACAACCAACGGATCTGGTTCATCACCGGCGCATCGTCAGGTTTAGGACAGGCACTGGCGCTGGCCGCCCTCCAACGCGGTGACAGCGCGGTCCTGGTGTCCCGAGACGCGAGCGCCTCCGCCGCGCTGGCGGAACGGTTCCCGGGCCGCGCGCTGGCGCTGGCCGCCGACGTGCGTGAGGAGAGCAGCATCCAGAACGCCGTCGATGCGGCGATCACGCGGTTCGGTCGCCTCGACGTCATCGCGAACATCGCCGGCTACGGACTCTTCGGCGGCGTCGAGGAGGCCACCGACCGGCAAGCGCGCGCGATCTTCGACACCAACGTGTTTGGCGTGCTCAACGTGTTGCGAGCCACGCTGCCGCTATTGCGGTCTCAACGCTCCGGGCACATCCTCCAGGGCTCCTCGTTCTACGGCCAGACCGCGCACGCCGGCGTAGGGATGTTGGCTGCGACAAAGTATGCCGTCGAGGGGCTCTCCGACGCCTTGGCCGCGGAGTTGGCACCGCTGGGCGTCGCCGTCACCATTGTGGAGCCCGGTCCGATGGCGACACCGTTCCTGGCCAACCTGGCCTTCGCCGACCCACTGGCCGACTACGACCAGACCGCCCGCACGGTGCAGCAGGCCCTCTCCGAGATGCCGGCCGCTGCCGCCTCCATTCCAGGCAACGCGGCACGGGCGATCCTGGCCGCCGTCGACGCGCCGGCACCTCCGCTGCGACTGGCTCTGGGGGTCGCGGCCGAGGACGCAATGCGCCTGGCGCTCACTGATCGCCTCGCCGTTCTCGATGACTGGGCGGCGATCACCCGCGAGGTGGACGCCGTGAGCACATCGAGCTAGCGGATCTGTCTTACCTGCCCGCACCCACGGCACTTCACATCACCACTTCAGCCTCACGATCAAAGGAAACCGCTATGACCAATCACCGTCCACCCGTCGTCTTCATCCACGGCCTCTGGTTGCACGCCACCAGCTGGACCAACTGGCTGGACATGTTCACCGCGGAGGGCTATGAGCCCGTAGCACCGGGGTGGCCCCGCGAAGCGGCCACTGTCGCCGACGCACGGAACCATGCCGACGACGTTGCCGATATCGGGATCGAAGTGGTCGCCGACCACTACGCGGCCCTCATCGAAGCGCTGCCCCGGCCACCGATCGTCATCGGGCACTCCTTCGGCGGCCTCATCGCCGAGAACCTCCTCGCCCGCAACCTCGCCGTGGCCGGTGTCGCCATCGACCCGGCGCAGATGAAAGGCGTACTACCGCTGCCGTTGGCGCAACTCAAGGCGGGCAGCCCCGTGCTAAGTAACCCCGCAAACCGAAAGAAGGCAGTCAGCTTGACGGCCAAGCAATTCCGGTTCGGGTTCGGCAACGCCGTCAGCGAGGAAGAATCCGCGGAACTGTTCGAGCGGTGGACCATTCCGTCACCCGGACGGCCACTGTTCGAGGGTGCGTTCGCCAACTTCACGGCACATTCTCCTGCCGCGATCGACACCGGCAACGAGTCGCGTGGGCCACTGCTACTCATCTCGGGCGGCAAAGACCACACCGTCCCCGATGTCGTGACGCGGTCCAGCTTCAAGCAGTACCGCCATTCAGCGGCCGTCACCGAACTCCAGCAGTTCCCCGACCGCGGGCACTCGCTGGTCATCGACAGCGGTTGGTCCGAGATCGCCAAGTCGGTCCTGGTGTGGCTGGCAGCCAACGGACTCTGACCTCACCCACCCCCGATCACCGCCCGGGGAGCAGCACCGTCGCTGCGCGTCGCGGCGGCACGCAAGGCACCCGCGGCGTGCACGAACAGAATCGCATGGCGAACCGTAGAATTGGTGGCGAGGTCAGCACCCGGTGACGAGCGCGGGCCCGTCCGAGACGGGGTGTGACCAATGCGCGAAGCGCAGTCCGAGATGAGCAACCCCTGGGCGCGTCCGTTCTTGTCCCTGGATCGCAGACCGTTGCGCGGGCGCGGTGCGGAGCTCGCCGCCGCTGGCGCGCAGATGGACGGACTCGACGCCGGTGTCAGCGCGATCATCGTGATCCAAGGCCCGGCCGGTGGCGGCAAGTCGCGCATGCTCCAGGAGTACACGGCGCTGGCGAGGGATCGACATCTGAAGGTGCTCAGCGGTTCTGGAGATCCCGACAACCGCACCGTCGTGCTGGCACCGCTGCTGGCGGCGTTCACCGACGGGCCGGCCCCCTTGCTGAATCGGGAGGCGGTGGCCGCGCTGGGTGCCCTGGCCGGTGAGCCGTTCTGGATCCTGCAGGCCCTGCAACAAACCCTCGAGCAGGCCGCGTTGGTTCAGCCACTGCTCATCACCGTCGATGACCTGCAGTGGTGTGACGAGCTGACACTGCTTGCGCTGCGGACATTGCCGGGGCGGTTGTCCTCGCACGCCATCACCTGGGTGATAGCCATGCGCGATGACGTCGCCGACCCGTCGGTCCATGCCACCGTCGCCACGCTGGTCGATGACGGTGGTGTGCTGGCTGTACTGCGCCCACTGTCCCGTGCCGCGGTCGTCGCGCTGACCTCCGATGTGTTGGACGCCGAACCCGATGACGGGCTGCAAGCACTCGCGCTGCGGACTCAGGGAAACCCGATGATGCTGCGCGAGTTGCTCCTCGGCGCTGTCGAGGACGGCTCGATCCGCATCCACAGCGGGCACGCCGAGCTGCGCGATGCCGAACTGCCCATGCGGTTCCGCGAGGCGGTCCGGCTGCGCATCGACCGGCTATCACGACCCGCCCGCGCCGTTTTACAGGCGGCATCGGTGTTGGGGCGACGATTCAGCACAAGTGACCTCGCGGCCGTGATGGGCACCTCCGAAGAGGCTCTGATCAGCCCGCTGCGCGAAGCCGTCCAAATCCGCGCCCTGGTCTCCTACGACCCGCAGATCGGGTTTCAACACGACCTCATGCGCGAGGCCATCGAATCCGGAATCCCGCCGGCAATGCACCGGTCACTGCGCCGCCGAGCACTCGACGTGCAGATCCAACGCGGTGTCAATGTCACCGAGATCGCCTCAGCGCTAGCTGATCTCGCAGAACCTGGCGATCTGCAGGCCGTCGTTCTGCTGCGGCGCGCCGCAGCAGAACTCACCAACACCTCACCCACCGCCGCGGCTGCGCTGCTGACCCGCGTGCTGGAACTGCTGGCCATCGAGGATCCCAACCGTCCTGTGGTCGCCGCGGACGCGATCGCGATGTACTGGCGCGACGGACAGCCAGGACGCGCCCGAGCCCTGGCCGATGACGCACTCAGCGGCACCCTTCCCCCCGAGGCGCAGGCCCAGGTGCGCCTCGGTCTGGCCATGGTCGCTGGGCAACACTCCTTCTCCGAAGCGATCCGCCACTGCGAAGCCGGGCTGGCCCTGCACCCGGTGACCGAGCGTGTCCGTGCCCAGCTCTATGCAGTCCTGTCGACCAACCTCGGCTTCACCGGTGACCTCACCGCCTTACAGGGCACCGTCACCGACGGCCTGACGAGCGCGAAGCGCGCAGAGGAACCACCCTCCACGGTGCTCCTCACGCAGATGGATTCCTTCGTCAAATGTGCTCGGCTGCAATGGCATCAAGGCCTAGACATCATCGACGGCGCCATCGAACTCAACGCCACGATCGCCTATCAGGAACGGCTGTGGGCGCCGCAGCTGTGGCGTTCCTACGTGCTGCTGGCCGTCGGACGCGTCGCGGATGCCCTCACCGATGTCGACGTGGGCCGACGCGAAGCCATCGCCCACGGCCACGCCGCCCTGATCCGCATGACCACCATGATGCGCTCACGGGTGCTGATGGAGGCCGGCCGCTTCGACGACGCCCTCGCCGAAGCCGAATCCGCCCTGGAGATGGGCCAAGAACTCGGATCACAGAACTTCGCCGTGATCACCGCCCTGACCACCCTGGGCCGCATCGCCATCCACACCGGGGACCCAGCCGGCCTGGCCCGAGCCGCCACGACCGCCCAGTCCATGATCGACGACGACACCCCCCTGGTGGTGCGCACCGGACACTGGCACCACGCCCTGCTCGCCGAAAGTGTCGCCGATACTGCACGGGCGGCCTTCCACATGGCACTGGCCCTCGACGGTGACCGCAGCACCGAGGCCCTGTTCACCACCAGCGCCGACGAACCGATTTTCGTCCGGATTCTGCTCGCCGGCGGTGACCGCAATCTCGCCGTCCTCATCGCCGAGACCGCCCGACGGCGGGCCCTCGAAAACCCCCACATTGCCTTGTTCAGTGCTGGCGCCGCCCACACCCAGGCACTGCTCACCGGGGACATCGACGCCATGGTGCACGCCGCTGACCTCATGGCCGAGTGTCAACGGCCGATGCAGCATGCCAACACACTGCATGACTGCGGGCTGATGCTCCGGCACCGCGACCAGGCACGAGCCATCGAGTACTTGCAGGACGCTGAGGCGCTGTATTCTGCCGCCGGAGCCACCCGCGACCTCGGTCGCACCCGCCAAATGCTGCGTGCCGCCGGGGTTTCCACGTCGCGACCGACACCCACGGGCAAGCGCTGGTTGGGACTGACCCCCACCGAGGCCGCTGTGGTGCGGCTCATCGCATCGGGTTCGACCAACGGTGACGTCGCCGCGGCGATGTTCCTGTCCCCGCACACCGTGAGCACCCACCTGCGGCACGTCTTCATCAAGTTCGGCATCACCTCGCGGGTCGAATTGGCGCGCATCGTCGCCGCCGCCGATCCTGAATGACCCCTGCACTGCTATTCGTCAACGGTATGGGCCAATGCGATCCTGGTGAGTTCGACGCGGGTGCTGATGTGCAGTTTGGCGAATATATGACGCAGATGCGTGTTGACGGTGTGCGGGGAGAGCTGAAGGCGTTGCGCTGCTTCGCGGTTGGTCAGTCCGGTAGCGATCTGCGCCACCACCTGTAGCTCCGAGGGTGTCAAAGCGTGCCATCCCTGCGCATCGGCCCGAGGGGTCGTACGCCGACGCAGCACACCGTAGGACCGCAGCCGGGCGCGGACACGATCGCCGTCGCGGTCGTCGCCGGCAGAGTCATACAAGTCGAGAGCTTTCTGCAGATGCTCCACTGCCTGTGAAACATCCGAGGCAAGAAGCATTCGCCCCGCATCTTCGGCCGCCGACGCCCACGGGATCACCCGTTCGGAGTCCTGGAACTCAGCGACGGCTCGCAGCACGGAGTCAACGTCCTCGTCGAACAGCCCCCGCGCATGAGCGGCAGAAGCGGACAGGATCGGAAAACCCGGATTGCATTCGGCGCGGTGCTCGGCGGCCAGAACAGCCCGCCGGGCCCGGTCGCGGCGTCCCGCCCGCAGTGCGATACGCACGAAAGTCGCAGTATCGGTCGGGTCGAGTGGACTGGCGAAGACGGGACCGGGGCGCCCGAACCGGTCCACCGCCTCCCCCGTGGCCCGCATCGCTGCCTCGTCGTCACCGGCGGCCTCAGCAATCAGACACGCGATCCACGACCCAACACCACGCATTAAGACCGCATCATCACCCCTCATCCGTTCGGCGTCCATCCCCGCCCGCCGGATGCCGGCGCCGTCACCGGTCCACAGCGCCACCCGCGCCAACGTGTACCCGACCGTGGCGTCGCCGTAGTTGCCCGAACCCAACCCGTCGGTCATCTCCGTCAACGTCTCGGCCTCGGTGCGGGCATCGGCCAACCGCCCAGCATCAAGCAAGATCCGCGAGCGGACCATCGTCCACATCCGCACCCCGGCGGCCTGATCCCGACGCTGCGCCTCGTCCAGTCCAGAGCGCGACACCTCCAGCGCGTCCTCACACCGCCCCATCGCGGTGAGCAGCAGCGCGCGCCAACTTTCCGACACCCACAGGCGGTCAACGAAATTCAGGTTCGCGGCCAACGCCCGTGACTGTTCTGCCCGCGCGATCGCCGCCGTCCAGTCCGGGCGGTAGAACTCCACCACCGACGACATTGCCAGGGTCAGAGTTTCGGCTTCCTGGTCGTCGTGCAGGCGCGCGAAGCGCATCGCTTCGATGACCGCCGGCTCGGTCTGCTCCAACTCGCCCATCATCCCCAAGTTCAGCGCCAACATGGCCGTCAACTCCGCGCGCACCGCCTCGGAGACCTCGCGCAAAGCCAGCGCAGTCCGAATCTGGCGTACCGCCTCGGAAAACGACAGCTGACTGGACAGCATCGCCAGTCCCTGACGGACACGGGCCTCGACCTCCGGTTCCAGCAGACCCTCCAACGCGTTGTCTGCCAACGCTTTCGCCTCGACCGCGCGACCGTCCTGCCACAACAACGGGATGGTTTCCGCGACCAGTGTGCTGTGCTGCGGTGAACCAACTGGAGAAAGCGCCAGTGCACGCAGACTCAGGTCCGCAGCAGACGACGGCGCACTGGCAGCCAGCTCCGTTGCCGCCCGACGCAGCAGCGTGATCGCTATGTCGTCGTCGACAGTCGCCGTGTCGGCGATCTGCGCGGCCACCTCCGCCAGCGGTACACCACGACGCAGCTGCATGTCGATCGACAAGCGTCGCAGCGATCGACGCTCGACCGCAGGCAGGCCCCGTTCAACGGTCTCGCGGATCAGATCGTGACGAAAGGAGATCCGCTGACCGTCGACGGCGAGGAAATCTGAGTCCAACGCCTCCTGGATGGCATCAAAAAGGTCGACGTCCTGTCGGTCCAGCAGTTCAGCCACCTCGCCAACACTGAACGACCGGCCCAGCACCGAGCCCATCAAGACGATATTCCGCCCCGTGTCAGACAGCCTGGCCAGCCGATGCCGGACCAGATCGCCGAAACGGGCAGGCAGGTGGTCGCCCACCAAGCGGGCCACACCACCCCGTGTGCGGATGGAACCCTCGTCGCACAAGCCGCGGAGCAGTTCAGCGATCAGAAGGGGCCGTCCTTGCGCGCGTCGCGCCGCTGCCAGAACCGACCAATCCGGGGCGGCTGCGCCCAGCAGATCGTGGACCATGGCATCAACGGCAGCGTCGGCTAGCGGCCCCAACCGCAGACTGCGCGCCCCCTCCTCGCGCAACCGGCCCAGGGTCTCCCGGACCGCCGGCGTCAGATCTGCGGTCCGGACTCCCACTATCCACAACACCGCATGAGTGGACAGCCGCCGCGGCAAGGTCCGTAGCGCCACCAAAGTCTCCGGATCACACCACTGCACGTCGTCGATACAGATAACCAGTGGGCCGGAATTGGCGGCCTGCTCCAACCGGTCCTGGACCTCCAGCAGGAGCCAAAACCTGAGGTCGGGGCCAGCCCGCAGCAAGGTCAACGCCGAGGCGTCCAACAGCGGATCCGGCCCCGAAGTCACCGCTTGCAGCAACGCCGCGAACGGCACCATCTGCGCGTCAGGATCGGCAGCTCCACGTAAGACCCGGTACCCGTGCGCAGATGCCGCTGCACCGGCTTCGTTCAGCATGCGGGTCTTGCCTGCTCCAGGCGCTCCCTCGACGAGGACGACCAAACCTTTACCGTCGCCGAGAGCGGCAAGATGCTCGGTCAGGGAGGCCATCTCCAGATCCCGGCCGCGGGTGGGACACAGATCCCCGGACACCGACACCCGCTGACCGTCGGCAGCAGACTGGCTGTCGGCTGGGTCCCGTTCGGGCATCTCGACGCTCGCGCCTCTCGCGGCACCGAGCCCTCGCTGCGGAGGTGCGTCGTCCGCCCACTTCTTGAGCGTGCCGAGCATCGAACGATACGGCCTCAACCTGTGACGGGCAGAAACCGCCCACCACACATCACGCAAACGTGGGATGTGCGACGCCGCGGCACCGGCGACGATGAAGTCCACAGGGAACCGGATACGTCGTCGTTCGGGTTTTCGACCTCTCAGCAACGACGACGGCTGGAGGAACAATGCGCGTCTGGCTGGTCACTGGGACGTCCTCAGGTTTCGTCTCGTTCATCGTCGACGAAGCCCTCGACCGCGGCGACAAAGTCCTCATCGCCAGCCCCACCCCGGATACGTTGCCGGCCTCGCTTCGACACCCACGACCCAACCTTGCGCTGCACCGACTCGACGGCACCGACGACGCTCACGCCGAACAAGCCGTGCACGCTACGGTGACGGCGTTCGGTCGCATCGACGTCGTGCTGACCATCGCGGGCCTGGGACTGGTTGGTGCTATCGAAGAGGTCAGTGATGCCGAACTGCGAATGATGTTCACCACCAACGTCTTCGATCAACTCACCACAGTACGGGCGGCGTTACCCGTACTTCGCGCCCAACGCGCAGGCCACCTCATCGTCATGAGCGCCCTTGGAGGAAGCTCCGAACTCCCAGGATGGGGCGTCTACCAAGCGACGAAGTTTGCATCCCAAGGGATCTGCGAAGCCCTCAGCACCGAACTGCGCCCCCTCGGTATTGGTGTGACCTATCTCGAACCCGGTCTGG
>JBEVFK010000059.1:0-21014 GCA_040512325.1 Mycobacterium sp.
GACGCGGCCGTTGCCGACGATCAGCGTGGCCCCCGCGACGGGGTGCTTCCGCCGGAGTTGTCGTTGAATCAAGGCGAGGACCAGACGACCGAGTGGCATGAGGATGGCCGCGCAGATCCAGATCCTGGTCATCAGGAAGCCGGGCACTCCTGTTATGTCCTGCGACACCATCACGGTCAATACCACGATCGACGCGACCGCGATGGACGTCTCGACCGGCCCGATGACGTCCAGGATTCTCCGGTTGAGGCGATGTTGGTAGGACTTCCGCAGGGCCAACAGCGCAATGACCACCGGCACGAACAGCGCTATGTAGAGGGTGTCAGTGGTCCTCTCATCCGCCATGTGGGCGATCCAAGACCCGAGAAACACAGCCATCGAGGCCGTGACGATATCGACAAGCACCGTGAGGATTGTGCTGAGATGGCGGGTCCGACCAATCGTGGCAAGGGGACTGCGCTTTGCCGGGGCAGTGTCGATCCGCGTGCCTGTCATCCCGAATCCATCGACCAGTGACGGTCGTATCACCATTCGATTCTCAATTCGCTGCAGAACATTAACGCCAGGATAGTTGGCCTACGCCCGGTTGCAGTGCATAGACGGCGATATTCATGTCGTCACAGTGGCTCTGGGCGTCGCACCGGGCCGGCAGCCATATTTGAATAGCCAGAAGTGGTAGCTGAGGAAATTTGCTGGGTGCCGTGGGATTCGCGGATTCAGGTAGCTGTGGCCTCTACCGGGATCCTTTTGGGGTTGCTGAAAGTGGCGAGTGAGACGAAATTGCCCACGCCGTAACGATTTCAGGCTCCGGACGCGGGATGGCCGCGACAGCATCACGAGCACAGCTGAAAGCGGTAACCCGGCTCGGACGGCGCTACCAGGTCGCGGTCACGCAGCACCACCGACTGGGGGGTGCTCGGGTCAGCGCACATCTGGGCGAAGGTCCGGGGGAGGTTGTCGGTGTACTCGATGTCGAGCACGTGGTCACCGTAAATATCGGCGTAACTGTCGCACTCGGAGTAGGCGGCGCATTCCTCGGCGATGGCGAAGTCGAAGCCCGCCGCCCGCAGCAACGCCGCGTCCTCGGCGGCATTTTTCTGCGCGGCCGCGAGGCCGGCGTGATGGGCAGTGGCCACCAGGTCACGTGCCACGGCCAACGCATCGTCGCGGCGCAATGCGCCATCGGTTCGCGTGTAGCTGTCGAGGTTGTCGAATTCCACCGCGTCGAAACCCTTCTCGGCGCAGCCCCTGATCCACGCACCGGCGATACCGACGATCGTCTCGCGCTGCCCAGCGGTTCGGGTGTCCAGGAGTGCCTCGTCCGGCCAGTCCTGGTCGTGCACCGGCAAGCCGTCGGGTCCCCGCAGCAGCACCTCGTCCGGCCAGGCGCCGAGCTCTCCGGGCTGCGTCTGGAAGGCATTGACGTAGCAGATCGTGTACCGGTGGTCAGGGGGTGCGACGGTACGGTCGCGGGCCACGACGGTGACCTGGATCGCGGGTGGATACGACGCGCCCAGCTGGTAGTCCGGAGCACCACCGACGGGCGGCAGGGTGACCGAGGACGCGGAGGCGACCGCGGCGCCGGCGATCGATGTCGCGACCAGCACCGCGAGGACCTTCACCGCCGACACGGTAGCGGGTGCGATGTCCGCGCCGTCGACAATTTGGGTATGCCGGTGCCATGGCGACGGAGACTGAATACGACTTGATAGTGCTCGGATCGGGTCCGGGCGGGCAGAAGGCGGCAGTGGCAGCGGCCAAACTCGGCAAGAAGGTGGCCGTGGTGGAGCACGGCCACATGCTCGGCGGGGTGTGTGTCAACACCGGCACCATTCCGTCCAAGACACTGCGTGAAGCGGTGTTGTTCCTGACCGGCATGAACCAGCGGGAGATGTACGGCGCCAGCTATCGCGTCAAACAGAACATCACTCCCGCTGATCTTCAGCAGCGCACCGCGCACGTGGTCCAGCGGGAGATCGACGTCATCCGGGATCAGCTGATGCGTAACCACATCGATCTCTACACAGGTCACGGCCGCTTCACCGACCCTCACACCGTGACGGTGGAGTCACTTGCCAATGACGAAAAGCGAACGTTGACAGGCAAGTTCATTGTCATTGCGACCGGGACCACCCCTCGACGTCCGGACGGCGTCGACTTCGACAACGAGCGGGTGCTCGACTCGGACGAGATCATCAAACTCGACTTCATTCCCAGCTCGATGGTGGTGGTGGGGGCGGGAGTGATCGGCATCGAATACGCGTCGATCTTCGCCGCACTGGGCAGCAAGGTCACGGTGGTGGAAAAGCGCGACACCATGCTCGAGTTCTGTGATCCCGAGGTGGTGGAAGCGCTGCGGTTCCACCTGCGCGACTCGGCGGTGACCTTCCGTTTCGGCGAGGAGGTCACCGGCGTCGAAGTGTCCGACAACGGCACGCTGACCACCTTGGCCAGTGGCAAGCAGATCGCCGCAGCGGCCGTCATGTACTCGGCAGGCCGCACGGGCCGCACCGCAGGTCTCGATCTCGACGCCGCCGGCCTGGGCACCGACAGCCGGGGCCGGATCGAGGTCGACGACCATTTCCGCACCAAGGTCGACCACATCTTCAGCGTCGGCGATGTCATCGGCTTCCCCGCGCTGGCAGCGACCTCGATGGATCAGGGCAGGCTCGCCGCCTATCACGCGTTCGGCGAGCGGGCCAACGACATGACGGATCTGCAGCCCATCGGCATCTATTCGATTCCGGAGGTCTCCTTCGTCGGGGCCACCGAGTCCGAACTGACCCGCGACAGCGTTCCGTACGAATTCGGCATCTCCCGCTACCGGGAGCTCGCGCGGGGCCAGATCGCCGGAGATTCCTACGGGATGCTCAAATTGTTGGTCTCGACCGAGGATCACACAGTGCTCGGTGTCCACATCTTCGGCACGGCCGCCACCGAGCTGGTGCACATCGGGCAAGCGGTCATGGGATGCGGGGGGACCATTCAGTACCTCGTCGATGCGGTGCTGAACTACCCGACGTTCTCCGAGGCCTACAAGGTGGCCGCGCTCGACGTGATGAACAAGATCCGCGCGGTACAGAAATTCCACGGGGCATCCGACGCCGACGACGCATCCCTGGAGATCGAGACTGCAAGCGCGTGAGTGGCCGGATAGTCCCTGCGACGCCGAGGGCGGTGCCGCTGCGCTACGTTTATCACTGCCGCCACAAGCGGATGCTTCGCCGAAATCTGACCAAGACTGACGCCGGGAGAAACGAACAATGAGCGCCGAGCAGCCGACCATCATCTACACGCTGACCGACGAGGCGCCGTTGCTCGCGACCTATGCGTTTCTGCCGATCATCCAGGCCTTCGCCGAGCCCGCAGGCATCAAGGTGACCACCAGCGACATCTCGCTGGCGGCTCGCGTCCTGGCCGAATTTCCCGATTTCCTGACCGACGAGCAGAAGGTGCCGGACAACCTGTCGGAGCTGGGTCGGCTGACGCAGCTGCCCGAGACCAACATCATCAAGCTCCCCAACATCAGCGCCTCGGTGCCGCAGCTGATCGCCACCGTCAAGGAACTCCAGGAAAAGGGCTACGCGCTGCCGGACTACCCGCAGGACCCGAGGTCCGACGAGGACAAGGCGCTGCGCGACCGCTACGCCAAGTCTCTGGGAAGTTCGGTCAATCCTGTTCTGCGCGAGGGCAATTCGGATCGTCGTGCGCCCAAGGCGGTCAAGGAGTACGCCAGGAAACACCCGCACAGCATGGGGGAGTGGTCACAGGCCTCGCGGACGCACGTGGCGACCATGAAGCACGGCGACTTCTACCACGGTGAGAAGTCGTTGACGCTGGATCGCGACCGCAAAGTCAAGATGGTGCTCACCACCAAGAGTGGCGAGACCCAGGTGCTCAAGCCGGAGATCTCGTTGTCGGACGGCGACATCATCGACAGCATGTTCATGAGCAAGAAGGCGCTCTGCGACTTCTACGAAGAGCAGATCGAGGATGCCTACAAGACCGGTGTCATGTTCTCGCTGCACGTCAAGGCGACCATGATGAAGGTGTCGCACCCCATCGTCTTCGGGCACGCAGTCAAGATCTTCTACAAGGACGCGTTCGCCAAGCACCAGGAGTTGTTCGACGAACTGGGGGTCAACGTCAACAACGGCATGGTCGATCTGTACAGCAAGATCGAAGCGCTGCCGGCCTCCAAGCGCGAGGAGATCATCAAGGACATCCACGATTGTCACGAGCATCGTCCGGAGCTCGCGATGGTGGATTCGGCGAAGGGGATCACGAACTTCCACTCGCCCAGTGACGTGATCGTCGATGCGTCCATGCCCGCGATGATCCGGCTCGGCGGCAAGATGTACGGCGCCGACGGACGCACCAAGGACACCAAAGCGGTGAACCCGGAGTCCACCTTCTCGCGCATCTATCAGGAAGTCATCAACTTCTGTAAGACCAACGGCCAGTTCGACCCCGCGACCATGGGCACCGTTCCCAACGTGGGGCTGATGGCGCAGAAGGCCGAGGAGTACGGCTCGCATGACAAGACTTTCGAGATCGCCGAGGACGGCGTCGCCGATATCGTCGACGTCGACACCGGCGAGGTGCTGCTGACACAGAACGTGGAAGCCGGCGACATCTGGCGGATGCCCATCGTCAAGGACGCACCGATCCGTGACTGGGTCAAGCTGGCGGTCACCCGCACGCGCAACTCCGGGATGCCGGTGGTGTTCTGGCTCGACTCCGAACGACCGCACGAGAACGAGGTCCGCAAGAAGGTCGTGGCGTACCTGAAGGATCACGACACCGACGGCCTCGACATCGAGATCATGTCCCAGGTGCGTGCGATGCGGCACACGATCGAGCGCGTCAGCCGTGGTCAAGACACCATCGCCGCCACCGGCAACATCCTGCGCGACTACCTGACCGACCTGTTCCCGATCCTGGAGCTGGGTACCAGCGCCAAGATGCTGTCCATCGTGCCGTTGATGGCCGGTGGCGGCATGTACGAGACGGGTGCCGGCGGTTCGGCCCCCAAACACGTCCATCAGCTGGTGGAGGAGAACCACCTGCGCTGGGATTCGCTCGGCGAGTTCCTCGCGCTGGGCGCCAGTCTCGACGACCTCGGTATCAAAACCGACAACGCCCGCGCCACGATGTTGGCCAAGACCCTCGATGCCGCCACCGGCAAGCTCTTGGAGAACAACAAGAACCCGTCGCGCAAGACCGGCGAGATCGACAATCGGGGCAGCCAGTTCTACCTGGCGCTGTACTGGGCGCAAGCGCTCGCGGAACAGTCCGAGGACAAAGAACTGCAGGAGCACTTCGCCGCACTGGCCGAGTCGTTGGCCAAGAACGAGGAACTCATCCTCGAAGAGCTCGCCGCGGTGCAGGGCAAGGCAGTCGACATCGGTGGTTACTACTACCCCGACAAAGAACTGACCACCGCGGTGATGCGGCCGAGCAAGGCGTTCAATGACCTGATTTCGGCGGTTCGGAGCTGACACACGCTCGGCTGCCCCACTGATTTGCGTGTGCGCGGATTGAATTCGCGTTTGCTGAGCCTGGCCGCGAGTTTGCGGGGCTAGGATCGCGAGGTGAGGCGGAAGCCGGCGCAGCAGCGCCACACCGACGGCGTCAAGCAATGGCCCGGCATTGCGACGCCGATCCTCAGTGCGCTCACCGGTGGCGGGTGTTTCCTGCTGGGCGGCGCTCTGGTTTTTGTCCTTGCAACCGTCGAACCTGCGAACTTCGAGACGATCGAAGCCGCATACGCGAATGCCGCGATCGCCGTCGGCGTCGGCGTCGGCATTCTGCTGTGGGGGAAGAGGCTGCAGCCGTGGCAGTTCAACGCGGTGGTGTTGCTTGCCATGGCGTTGATCACGATGACGGTCTACGTGTCGGCAACGGCGGTGACCGCGGTTTCGCTGGCCACGCTGTACGTCTTCGCTGCCTTCGCGGCCTTCTTCGTGTCGTGGCAGCAGGCGGCGGTGCACGTGGTCATCGCGATCGTGTGCTGTGTGGCAGTGCTGGAGGCGACGTCGGCGGTCCCCTGGTGGTCCGCTCTGATCGCGTCGGTCACCACCGCAGCCATGGGAACGGTCATCGCCATCCTCGGGTGGCTGGTTTCCAAGGCTGAACATGACGACTACACCGGAATGCCCAACCGCCGGGGTTTCGACCGCGTCTTCAGCTTGCGAGTCGCCGGCATCGACGCCGGTGGAGCGCCCCTGACCCTCGTGCTCCTGCGGCTGGAAGGGCTCATCGGCATCTACTACAAGTACGGGCCCAAGACCGGGAATCAGTTGGTGCTGGAGGCCGTCGAATCCTGGCGGGACGTCCTGCTCCCGGAGCACTTCCTGGCCCGCGTCGGCGACGGCGAGTTCGCGATACTGATGCCAGGAGCGACAGAAGACGAAGGTGCCGAGCTCAGCCAACGGCTGCGGGAGGTCACCCAGAAGGGGTGCTCCGCAGGCGTGACCTCGTGGCAACCGGGTGAGTCGGCGTCCGTCCTGCTCAGCCGCGCGGAGGTCGGGCTGCGCAGGGCCCGGCACGGTGGTCGCAATCGCACGGTGATCGAGTCGTCCGCAGTGCCGTCGCTGGCAACAGAACTGGCCGATGCCATCGCGACCAGTGCTGTGGAAGTTCTGTATCAGCCGATAGTCAGTCTCGCCGACGGTAATGCGATGGTGGGAGTGGAGGCCCTCGCGCGATGGACCTCGCCTACCCGCCCGGAGATGGTGATCTCCGAGGTGATCAGGATCGCCGAGAACAGCAACCTGATCGCGGAACTGGACCGCTACGTTCTCCAGCGAGCTTGCGAAGACGTGCAGTGGATGCAGAAGCAGCGCAACGGAATTGCGTTGGCACTGACGGTGAATGTGTCGGGTCTCGATCTGATCCAGCCGGGCTACGCGGCCAAGGTTGCCGACATTCTGGCAGCGACGGGCTGGCCGGCGCAGCGCCTCGTCCTCGAGGTCACCGAAAGTGTGGTCGACGTGGACACGCCCGCGTCGATCGCGGCGTTACACGAGCTGCGGGCCCAAGGAATCCGGGTGGCCATCGACGATTTCGGCACCGGCTACTCCACCTTGAGCAGGCTGCAGACCCTGCCCATCGACTTGCTGAAACTCGATGCGTCCTTCACCGCCCGCACCATCATCGATGCTTCCTGTCCGCCACCACCCCTGCTTCAGGCCATCGCGGCGCTGGCGCAGGCGCTCGAACTGCCGATGATCATCGAAGGCGTCGAAACCGCGGAGCAGGCAAGGGTCCTGCAAGATGCCGGCTTTGCGATGGGGCAGGGATACTTCTTCGGTCGGCCCCAGGTACGCGAGGCTATCGTCAGCGGTCTGCCGGTCGGCTGAGTCCGGCGCCCAGACAAAAAGTAGTCCTACTCATGGCCAGAGACCCGTTGTTCCGGAAGGCTGGCATCATGCCGCTCACTGAGCTCAACGCCGATGCAGCCAAACCAGCCGACGGCACCGCGTCCGCCCGTGACCGCGCCGTCGATGTCGCGCGCCTGGCTGCGCTGATCGTCGTGATGTTCGGACACTGCGCGTTATTGCTCGCCACCATCGACGGCAACGGCCTGCACATCGGCAACCTGCTCGGTGCGGTGCCGGAGCTCGCGCCGGTCACCTGGGTGGTGCAGGTCATGCCGCTGTTCTTCCTCGCCGGCGGCGCCGCCGGTGCTTACGGTTGGCGTACCGGATCGTCGTGGGGAACGTGGCTGTTCATCCGTGCCCAACGGCTGTGCCGACCGGTGTTCTGGTATCTGGCCTTCTGGATGGTCGGCCTGGTGATCGCGCGTCTGGTCCTGGGGGCGGAATCGGCCGAGCGGCTCGGCGGCGAGAGTGTGGCGCTGCTGTGGTTCCTCGGGGTCTATCTGGTGGCGTTGTCGTTCGTGCCGGTGCTGACCCGCATGCGCACGGGGCGTCAGGCCGCCGCCGTGATCGCAGGGCTGGTGGCAGCGGCTGCGGTCGTCGACAGTGTTCGATTCGCCCTCGAGACACCGGAATCGGGCGTCGCGAATTTCCTGATCGTCTGGCTCATCCCCATCGTCATCGGCGTGGCCTACGCGCGGCGCTTGGTCGCCTGCCGGGTGGCGCTGGTGGTGGCGGGGTTGGTGTTCGCCGCTCAGGTGGGGCTCGCCGTTGCCGGAGTCTACGAGACCGCGCTGGTGGTGACGGGCGCGGAGCGGATGTCCAACACCTCACCGCCCACCCTGCTGCTGGCGCTGCACTGCACCTGGATGTCGCTGCTGTTCGTGGTTGCCGCGGCCGCGATCAATCGGTGGGCAGCGCGCCCGCGGGTCTGGCGGGCCGTCGCGGTAGGCAACGGGGGAGCGATGACGCTCTACCTGTGGCACATCCCGGCGATCGCGATTGCCACGTTCGCGTTGAACGCCGTCGGCCTCGACGCCTACAACGTTGACGCACCTGACTTCTGGGGCCTGCTGGCGCTGCGGGCGGTGGTGTTCGCGATCGTCATGGCCGTGCTCTTCCGCCTGCTCTCACCGCTGGAGCATCGCCCGCTGCCCTGGTGGGACGCGCGCGGTGCCGCCACCGGTGCCCGCGCCACCGTCGCAGGTGTGCTGGTGTGTGTTGCCGGGGTGGCGCTGGTGCTACTGGCCAAGAACGGGCTCAGCGGTGTCGCAGGATGGTCGGCGTTCGGCTGCTTCGTGGTTGCGGCGATGGCCGCCCGGACGAGCGCCGGCGCTCAGAGGGATTCGCGGTGACGTGATCGAGCTGGCTACCGAGTGGTCGCGCACCATGGGCCTACAGGCACCGATCGTGAATGCGCCCATGGGCGGAGTGGCCGGCGGTGCCCTCGCCGCGGCGGTGTCGCTCGCAGGTGGACTGGGCATGGTGGGGATCGGGAGCGCCGGCACGCCCGAGATGCTCGACGCCGAGCTCCGACATCTGTCCGCGCTGGGTCGGCCTTTCGGCATCGGATTGGTCGACTGGGTGGTGGCGCGCAATCCGAGCCTGCTCACAGCGGCGTTGGCGGCACGACCGGCACTGTTGGCGGTCAGCTTCGGGGACAACCTTTTTCGGGACCGAGCGTCATGGGTGGCATCGGCCCACGACGCGGGAGTGGTGACCGCAGCACAGGTCGGTGACCTGCAGGCCGCGCACCGCGCTGTCGAAGCCGGAGTGGACGTGGTGATCGCGCGGGGCGCCGAAGCGGGTGGGCACGGTGAGCCACGAGTGGGCACGTTGCCGCTGTTGGCCGCGATTCTCGACGACCTGGCGGTGCCGGTGCTCGCTGCGGGGGGCGTTTCCAATGGCCGAGCGCTGGCCGCGGCACTCGCTGCGGGAGCATCCGGCGGGTGGATGGGGACGGCCTTCGCCGCGTGCACCGAAGCGTTGACACCCGATCAGGCGCGCCGCCAATTGCTCCAGGCACGCGACACCGACACCGTCGTCACACGTGTCTTCGATGTCGCGCAGGATTACCCGTGGCCGAGCGAACTGCCAGAACGGGTGCTGCGCAACGACTTTGCCGACCGGTGGGCCGGCCGCGAAGACGAGCTGGCCGCCGATGGCGAGGCCCGCGCCGCACTGGCCGAGGCGATTGCCACGCACCGACATCAGCTGGCACCGGTCAACGCCGGGCAGGGCGTCGGACTGCTGACCGACGTGCGCCCGGCCGCCGCCGTGATCAACCAGCTCTGCTCCGACGCCCGACGCCTGCTGGACCGTTGGTGACCCGCGGCGCCGAACCGATCAGGCGCAGTCCTCGCAGATGAGCCGGTCATTGAGCTGCTTGGCCAGCCGATGACGGTGCTGCACCATGAAGCAACTGGTGCAGGTGAACTCGTCAGGCTGCTTGGGGACTACCCGAACGGTGAGTTCCTCGCCGGAGAGGTCGGCGCCAGGAAGCTCGAACGCATCGAGATCCTCACCTTCGTCTACGTCGAGGACCGCGGTGGAGGCGTCGTTGCGCCGCCCTGCGATCGATTCCAACGATTCGACGTCGTTGTCGTCGGGATCGGTCTTGCGAGGTGCGTCGTAGTCTGTGGCCATCGGAAACCCCTTCCTATTCGGTCTCGGCGACTGCACAACGCGGCCGCGGGCCACAATGTTCCCGAACGTGCACGGTCGTTTTGACTGCACGTCGAACGGGAAGCCGTCAGAGCCCGCCGAATGGTAACGACCGGCGGGGCATCCGACGACAGGAGCGTGGCGTGTTGCTCAACGGGATCAATCACATCGCGTTGGTATCCAACGACATCGACCGGCTTCGCGGTTTTTACCAGGACGTCTTCGAGGCGGAGGTCGGGCCCACCGAACCGCACGGGAACGACGGCAACGAGACCATGACGATGATCCGCATCGGACCACATACCGAACTCAATGTGGTGACCATCGACGGAAACACCGAGCCCGACCGTCAGACCCCCATGTGGGGGCGTGGTCGCCTCGACCACTTCGGTCTGCAGGCGGCGTCGGCGGAGAGTTTCGAGACCATCCGTCAACGTCTCGTCGCCCATGGTGCCAGCGACGGCGAGGTGAACAACTTCGGCGCCGTGCGCAGCGTGTTCTTCCGCGACCCCGACGGCCTGGAAGGTGAGGTTCTGATCGCGACGTGACCCTGCTATGCCGCGGGCCGGAACGGAACATCGTCCCGGGCCGCATGGCGGGCGGCCAGGAGCTGACGGGCGGGTTCGCCCAGCGGTATGCGCAGCGGAACCGTGGGATTCTCCGCCGCGTCGGCGACCTCGCGGGCCACCTGTTCCGGCGTGATCAGCGCATAGGCCCCGCCGCCGGTGCTCAGTAGCGCGGCGTAGGGGTCAGTGGGCAGGGTGTAGGTCAGCACATCGTCCAGAGCGCCCGAGCTGACCGCACCGGGTTCCAGGAGGGCGGCCTGGATGCCCAGCGGTGCCACCTCGATGGCCAGGGCCTCGACGAGCGCCTCCAGCGCCCATTTCGTCGCCGCGTAGGCCGCGCCCGGCGGCAGGACGAGGCGCCCGACGACGCTGGACATGAACAGCAGTCGCCCGTTGCCGCGCTCGCGCATCTGCGGCAGAACGGCTTGGGCGATACGCAACGCGCCGATCGTGTTGTGCTGCAACAACCGGTCGAACTCGGCAGGTGGGGTGGCCTCGACCGCGGCATGAAAGATCACGCCGGCGTTGGAGATCAGCACGTCGATCTCACCGGCAGCGTCGACGGCGGCCGCGACACTGGCATCGTCGGTGACGTCGAGAGCGAGACGCTGATCCACTGCGAGGTCGTCGAGTGAACGGGGGTCGCGCGCGGTGGCCACCACCCGGTGTCCGCGGTCGGCGAACTCGGTGGCGATGGCGCGGCCGATGCCTCGTGAGGCGCCGGTGATGAGGACGGATGACATGGTGCTCCTTGGTGGTGGACTTGCTCGGTCAGGCGGGTGACTTGCTGAGTAGGTGACGGTGTTCTCGGACGAGGCCGGCGCACCGTGCGGGTGGGCACCCAGACACGGCTGCCCCGGCCGACAGCTGGGAGACGACGGCACTCCCGGTGCGACCGTGCCGCCCGGTGACACCGATGATGAGCACTGCCGGGTCGGACTCGAAAGACGTTGCCGTTATGCTGTTTTCGGTTGTCTTGGAGAGTCGTGCGAATCTCACGCCGCGAGGAAGTTCGCCACCTCGGTGCTGAACGCCTTCGCGTGCTGGAACAGGAAGGCGTGCCCGGCGTCGCTGTAGAGCACAAGAGTGGCCGAATCGAGGTGCTGCACGGCCACAAAGGAGGCGAGCGCGGGGATCATCACGTCGTGAACACCGTTGGCGTACAACACAGGTTGCTTGATCGCCTCCAGCGTGGCGCGCACCTCGTCGAACGAAACCGACAAGATCTTGCCCACTGCCGCCAGTTGTCCTGTTGCCGCGTCCTCGGATACCTGCGGACCGCCGGCTGCCAGCCGGGTGGCGACGTTGGCCAGGTGCTGGTGTCCGGCGGCGCGGGCGCCGTCGGTGTCGGGGTAGAACAGGTACAGCAGGTCGCTGTCATCGGCTTCGGGCTTGGCCATGATGTGCAGGACTTCCTGCTTCATGTCCGGTTGTCCGGGCACCGGCCCCACCGGGCTGCTGCCGGCCACCACGAGTTTGCGCACGAGATCGGGACGGCGCTGTGCCACCGCCTGTGCCACGATGCCGCCGAGCGACCAGCCGAGCAGGTCGACGCCGGTCAGGCCCAGGGCTTCGATGAATTCGATTGCACCATCGGCGAACCCCGCCAGCGAGTCGCGTGGCTCACCGGTCGAGTAGCCGATGCCGACGTTGTCGAACAGGATCACATCGTGGTCGGTTGCCAGGTAATCCACGAACTCGGGATCCCACCAGTCGATGGTCCCGCGGAACCGCTGCAGGAGCACCAAGGGCACACCGCCGTGCGGACCCAGCCGACGGTAGGTGAACCGGGCGGAGGGACCTTCGACGGTCAGGTTCACAGCGCTGTCAGCGAGATAGGTGCTCATGAGGTGTCTCTTTCGCGGCGACGGGGTTCGGGCGGTTGTCGATGGTGAACTTGTTGAACTTGCGGATCTGCTTGTCGAATGCGCGGGCTGGGACAAACCGGCGCAGGATGCTGAGGCGGCGCGCCGTAGGACTGGCGGGATAGCGCAGTTTCGGGGCACGGTCTGTCGCGGCGGCCATGATCGCGGCCGCGACCAGCGCGGGATCGTCGCCGTCGTTGACCGCGCCCGCCACTACCTGTCCGACGAGTGTGCGTTGCCGGGCGTAGACCTCCAGCGGGTTCTCGGGAGACGAGGTGTTGTCATCGAATCCTGTTCTGGTTCCTGCGGGTTCGACAATGAGCACCCGAACTCCGAATTCGCGGACCTCGTGATCGACGGATTCGGAGTAACCCTCGATCGCGTGCTTGGCAGCACTGTAGGAGGCCATGAAAGGCGCGGGGACGAAACCAAAGATCGACGAGATGTTGATGATGCGGCCACTTCCCTGCGAGCGCATGTAAGGCAGGACCGCTTTCGTCATACGGATGACACCCAGGACGTTGACGTCGAAAAGGTGGCGGTCCTGCTCGGCTGAGGTTTCCTCGGTAGCGCCTGCGGTGCCGATACCGGCGTTGTTGACCAGCACGTCGATCCTGCCGAACTGCTCGACTGCTCTGCGCACTGTGGCGGTGACTGATTCGCCATCGGTGACATCGAGATCCATCATGGTGACCCCCGTGGATGGGGTGACGTTGTCGGTTCTGCGGCCGGTGCCGACCACCTGGTAGCCCGCTTTCACGAGCGCGATGGCGGCGAGCGCCCCGATTCCGGAGGTGGCGCCGGTGACCAGTGCTACCGGTCGATGTGTCGTCATACTGGACTCCGAGCTTCATAGGATTATGATCGTAATTTAAACGAACCCCGGCGAGATGGCAAGGTATTCCTGTCGGAGCGAAGGAGTGTGTGATGCGGTACGGGAAAGAGCAGAAGCGGGCCACCAGGCAGCGGATCGTCGAGGCCGCCGGGCGCCGGTTCAAGCAGGACGGTATCGATGGCTCGGGGATCGCCACACTCATGTCCGATGCGGGCCTCACCAATGGTGCGTTCTACGCCCACTTCGACTCCAAGGAGGATCTGGTGTCCGCGACTGTCGTCGAGCAACTCCGCGCGCAGCGGGAGTCCTTCGGGCGCCAGGCCGGCGAACCCGGTGGCATGGAACTGATTGTGCGGAGGTATCTTTCAGTCGAACATCGGGACAATCCGGACCAGGGCTGTCCATCGGCGGCGCTGCTCGACGAGATCACCCGCTGCGGAGAGGGCACCAAACAGGCCTACACCGACGGCATGCTGGCTGTCGTTGACGCCATAGCGGCCCATGTCGCCCCGCATGATGCGCAGTCGGCCCGGCTTCCGCTGCTCAACATCTTCGCCATCATGGTCGGCACCCTGCAGTTCTCCCGTGCCATGGCTGACCGCACGCTCGCCGATCGGGTGCTCGAGCAGGGGGTTCACGACACCCTGGCCTTGCTGGATACGCTCATGAATCAGGTTGATGGGCAGGGGAATTCGTAATAGAGACGATGGGATCCGGCGTATGGGGCCGATCGCATCCGAGGTGATCCGGGATGAACGGTCCGAAATAACGGCTGTGCGCGGCGGCGACTTCTGTCCCGCAGCTCGGAGCAACCATCCGAAATTTTTTGCAGCAGAGCGGAGTCCGGATATGTCCGGACGGCCCGTCGGGTTCATTCACCCGGCTTGAGGATCCATGCGTCTGCCTGGGGGCCATGGGCCCCAGATGGGTGGATACGGCGTCAGCGACGTGGTCGATCACTATGCCCAAGCCATCGCCGGTCTGCCCGTGCGGCCAGTAGGTGGGGCCTTCGTTCGCCGGCTTGGTCGCACGACGCCCGCCGTACTCCGGACAGGCCGCAGCTGCTGCGGTGATCCCGACCAGCACGGTGTTCCCGACCGTGGGCACTCGCTGATCATCGGGGCGCAGCGATGAACAGCGGTCGCCATCACGTGAGACGCTACGGCTATCCACGCGCAGGCCGTCATCGTCCGTCGCCACCGAAGTAAGCTGGTGTCATCTGTGGCGATCAGGCCGCGGACACGTGAAGGCGCGTCGAGCGTGCACGTCGGTCCCGGCAGATTGTGAGCGCAGGTCCCCGAATGGCGCACACTCCTGACGGCGGCGATTCCCAACAGGTCAGTCCGGCCGGGGCCGAAGACGCCGACCTGCAGGCGGGGATCGGTGACCTGGCCGGTCTCGTGGCCGGCAGCATGGCCTTGCCGGAGCTGCTGGCCGAGGTGGCGACCTTCGCGGCGCGCACGATCCCGGGCGCCGATGGTGTCGGGGTGGCGTTGTTGCAGACCGACCGGACCAAGATCGTCGTGACCGGGTCCGCCAGCAGCGCGCCCATCGTCGACCAGATCGACCGCCTGCAGTACGAAACCTTGCACGAAGGGCCGAGCTTCACCGTGGCGGCGGATCGACGCACCGTGCGGTCAGGCTCCCTCGGTGGGGAGAAGCGGTGGCCGCGGTTCGGCCCCCGCGTGGGCCGGCTGGGGATCCACAGTGTGCTGGCGCTGCCGTTGATGGTCTCGGATCGCGTGATCGGCGCCATCAGCGTCTATGGCCATGGCAAACACGTCTTCGACGACAATGCCGTGGAACTCGGCGAATTGTTCGCCAAGCCGGCGGCGGTGGCAGTGCACAACGCCCACATTCTCGCTCAAGCCATCGCGCTGACGGTCCAACTGCAGACGGCCCTGGCTACGCGTCCGGTGATCGACCAGGCGATCGGATTGATCCGCGGGCGCACCGGGCGCAGTGCCGATGAGTCGTTTGCCCAGCTGAAGGCCATCAGCCAGGCTGATCACCGGAAGGTGTCCGAGGTGGCCCAACAGGTCGTCGACGAGGCGGTCCGTCGAGCCCGCGCGCGCTTGACCGGCGCCTGAGCGGTCACGTGTAGGGTGTCGACCCGGCAAGCTGATACCGCCATCGGGTGTAGCCTGAGTGATGTTGGGAACCCAGCCAGTCCGGGATGAGTCAGCTGTCCGCCGCTGATCTCGCCGAGCATCCGCTCACGCCGGGCACGCCGGTGATAACCGCACGTCGGGATCACCTTGACTTTTCTGTCTCTCCGTCCATACCTCGATCCACCCGCTGCGCGGCAAGGCGGCTCACGCCAGCCCAAGATCGGTATCCTCAGCACGCATCCACCGACGCAGTGCGGGCTCGCCGTGGTCAGTTCAGCACTGGCTGACGGATTCGGAGCGATCGGTATCGACGTCAACGTCGTGCGCGTTGCCGATGGATCAGAGAGCACCGACAGCCGAGTCATCGGCGAGTTGGTCAACGGAGACCCCACCTCGGTGATCGCCGCCTCGGAGCTGCTCAATCAGGGTGACCTCGCCGTCATCCAGATCGACGACGGCATCTACGGTGGCACCGAAGGCGACGAGGTTCTGGAGATCGTCCGCGGATTGCGGGTGCCGTCGATCCTGATCGTGCATACGGTCCCGAAAAATCCTTCCGCACAACAACGTTCGCTGTTGGAATCGCTCGCTGAGCTCACCGACCACATCGTGGTGATGACCGATGCCGCACACTCACAACTGTGCCTCGGCTACCAGGTCGACCGCCGGAACGTGTCCATGATTCCGCACGGCGCGGCGCCGGTGGCCAAAGACATGGGCAAGCGGCCCAGCCGGCCGACATTGCTGACCTGGGGTCTGCTGCGGCCGGGCAAGGGCATCGAACGGGTCATCGATGCCATGGTCTTCCTCCGCACTCTGCCGGGCCGTCCGCGTTACGTCGTGGCAGGCCGCACGCACCCGAAGCTGTCGGCCACCGACGGTGAGGCATACCGCGAGAAGCTCGCTACACAGGTCCGCGACCTCGGGGTGGCGGACGCAGTGGTCTTCGCCCCTGGATATCGCAGCCTGACGTCGCTGAGTGCCCTGGTTCAGTCCGCTGCCGCCGTCGTACTGCCTTATGACTCCACCGACAAGGTGGCCTCCGGGGTGCTGATCGACTCGATGGCCAACGGTAGGCCCGTCGTTGCCACCGCATTTCCCCACGCCATCGAACTGCTCAGCGGTGGCGCCGGCATCGTGGTCCCACACGACGACCCCGCCGAGCTGGAATCGACACTGCACCGGGTGCTGACCCAGCCCCGACTGTCAGGTTCGATGGCTGCGGAGGCACGCCTGCTCGCGCCGACGTTGGCCTGGCCCGTCATTGCCAAGACGTATCTGACGCTGGCGCAGCGACTGCTCGCCCAGCGCCGAGCGCTGGTGTGACGGTCGGTCGAATCCGAGTCCGCGGCTGACCCCGGCCGCTACGGAGCAGAACGGGTATGTTCCCACTGTGGTGTACTCGCGCAATAGCGCTCTGGGTTCTGGCACGGTTGCGCATCCCGACCTCATGTCGGCGCTTCATGTCTGAAGTGACCCCGATGAAGCGGGAAGTGGCCGCAGAACTCGAGGTCGACGTCATCGCGCCCACCACGCTGGAGTTCCAGATCGCGGTGGCCCCTCATCCGAACACCGAGGTGTTCGAGGCGCTGTCGTTCGTCCTCGACGGAGTCAGCGTCCCTGCCTTCGAGATCAGCGGCGCGCACGGCAATCGGATCCACCGACTCGAGGTTGCCCAGGGTCACCTGCGGGTGGACTACTCCGCGACGATCGTGGGCAGAACCGACCCCGCGCCGGTGACCGACTACGACCTGTCGAAGTATCTGCGCCCCAGCCGCTACGCCGAGGCCGACAAGTTCTATGGTTTCGCCGCAACGGAATTCGGCGCCTACACCGACTCGGCGACGTTGCTCGAGAAGGTGTCCTCCTGGGCGGGTAACCGGCTCAGCTACGTTCCGGGCTCCAGCGATCCCATCGACGGCGCGGTGGACACCCTGCTCTCCGGAGCCGGCGTGTGCCGGGATTTCGCGCATCTGGTGGTCGCGATGCTGCGGGCGGTCAACGTGCCCGCCCGTCTGGTGTCGGTGTATGCACCGGGTCTGTACCCGATGGATTTCCATGCCGTCGCCGAAGCATTCGTCGACGGGCAGTGGCGGGTGGTCGACGCGACCCTGCTGGCCCCCCGGCAGACCCTGGTGCGCATCGCCACCGGTCGCGACGCGGCGGACACCGCGTTCCTGGACAACCACAAGGGCCAGATCGCGCTCACCTGGCTCTCGGTCACGGCCATCGTCGCGGGTGATCTGCCGCGAGACTCCATCGATCAGTTGGTGTCGATCGGATAGTTCCCCGCGGACCCGCACGATGTTGTCAGGCGGGTTCGGTAGGGTCGCGGCGTGACTTCAAGTGCCACCATCAACACGGTAAATGCCCGCCTGGCTGAGGAACTGGCCGTGGCGGAAAGCCGGGTAGCAGCCGCGGTGCGGTTACTCGACGAAGGCTCCACGGTCCCGTTCATCGCGCGCTACCGCAAGGAAGTCACCGGCAGCCTCGACGACGGCCAGTTGCGCACCCTGGAAGAACGGCTGCGTTACCTGCGTGAGCTCGATGAGCGTCGTGCCGCCGTCCTGTCCTCCATCGAGGAGCAGGGCAAACTCACCGCCGAACTCAAGTCCGCCCTCCTGGCAGCCGACACGAAATCCCGCGTCGAAGACATCTATCTGCCGTTCAAGCCCAAACGGCGCACCAAGGCGCAGATCGCCCGCGAAGCCGGCCTGGAACCACTGGCGGACCGGCTGCTGGCCGATCCCACCCTCGTCCCGGAAGACGTCGCGGCGCAGTTCCTCAACGCCGACGTCGAAGACGCGGCCAAGGCACTCGAGGGGGCGCGGTCCATCCTGGTCGAGCGGGCCGCCGAGGATGCCGAACTCGTCGGTGCGATCCGGGAGAAGTTCTGGGCAGACGGTTCGTTGCGAACCGTCCCGTGGTCCGAGGACGCCGCCAAAGGTGCTGCAGCGCAGAAGTTCCGAGATTACTTCGACTTCTCCGAATCGCTGGAGACCATGCCGTCGCACCGGGTCCTTGCCGTCATGCGGGGGGAGAAGGAGGAGGCCCTGTCGCTGCGTTTCGACGGCGGTGACGACGAGGCCTATCAGCACATGATCGCCAAGACTCTCGGCATCAACCTGGGCGCCAAGACGGCGGCGACGCCGTGGCTGGTCGCCACCGTCGGGTGGGCATGGCGAACCAAACTGGTGGTGTCCGCTTCGGTGGACGCGCGCATCCGGCTGCGGCAGCGCGCCGAGGGCGATGCGGTGACGGTGTTCGCCAAGAACCTCAAGGACCTGCTGCTGGCCGCCCCGGCGGGTAACCGCACCACCCTCGGGCTCGATCCCGGTTTCCGGACCGGCGTCAAAGTGGCCGTCGTCGACAGCACCGGCAAGGTCCTCGACACCTGCGCCATCTTCCCGCACCAACCGCAGAAGCAGTGGGACCAGGCCAAGGCGACGCTGGCCGCGCTCGTCGCCCGCCACGGCATCGAACTGATCGCCGTCGGCAACGGCACCGCCTCCCGCGAAACCGATGCTCTGGCTGCCGAACTCATCGCCGAGATCAGCGCCGCCGGCTCGCCCGCGCCGGCGAAAGCGATGGTCAGCGAGGCGGGCGCCTCGGTGTACTCGGCCTCCGCCTACGCCGCACACGAGCTGCCGACCATGGATGTGACGCTGCGCGGCGCGGTGTCGATCGCGCGCCGGCTTCAGGATCCGCTGGCCGAACTGGTGAAGATCGAGCCGAAATCGATCGGCGTCGGGCAGTACCAGCACGATGTGACCCCCGGGACGCTCGCACGTAGCTTGAATGCCGTGGTCGAGGACGCGGTGAACGCGGTCGGTGTCGATCTGAACACGGCCTCTGTCCCACTGTTGGCCCGGGTGTCGGGGGTGTCGGAGTCGTTGGCCGAAGCCATCGTCGCCTACCGCGACAAGACCGGCGCGTTCCGGAATCGCAAGGGGCTTCTCGAGGTACCGCGCTTGGGGCCCAAGGCATTTGAACAGTGTGCCGGATTCCTGCGGATCCGCGGCGGTGACGACCCGCTGGATGCCTCCGGTGTCCACCCCGAGGCGTATCCGGTGGTGCGGCGCATCCTGGACCGCTCGGGAGTCACGCTCGCCGAACTGATCGGCAACGAGCGGTCACTGAAATCGCTGCGGCCCGCCGAATTCGCTGACGACCGGTTCGGCATCCCCACGGTGACCGACATCTTCGCTGAGCTCGAGAAGCCCGGCCGCGACCCGCGGCCGGCCTTCACCACCGCCACGTTCGCCGCCGGGGTGGAAAAGGTGGCCGATCTCAAGGCGGGCATGGTGCTGGAAGGAGTGGTCACCAATGTCGCGGCCTTCGGGGCATTTGTTGATGTCGGCGTGCATCAGGACGGCCTCGTCCATGTGTCGGCGATGGCCGACCGATTCATCTCCGACCCCCACGAGGTGGTCAAATCCGGCCAGGTGGTGCGGGTCAAGGTGCTCGAGGTCGACACCGAACGTCAGCGGATCGGCCTGACCCTGCGGCTCAACGACGTGCCTGCGGACAAGGGCAAGCGTCCGGAGCGGGCACCCAACCCCCGACGCGACAGCTCCACCCCGCGCGGTCAGGGTGAGCGGCGCGCGCCGAATCGCGCGCAGAAACCTGCCCGTCAAGAACCCAGTGCACCGGCCGGATCGATGGCCGAGGCCCTGCGCAAAGCCGGCTTCGGGAAGTAACGCCCCGCGGCACGATGTGGGGATTCACCGCCAACTTCCGTACTCTTCCAGCGTGACCGCGATCGATCCGGACAAGCTGCGCGCCTGCCTGCAGGTGCTCTCCGACGTGGAATCGCTGCACCCCGAGCACCCGGATGCGGTGGCCGTCCGCCGCGCCACGGCCGGAATCTGGAAGTCGGTACGGAAGGCGCGCCGCCACGCCAAACGCGACGAAGTCGCCGCCGCCGACCGCGCCGTCGTCGCCGCCACCGCCACCGGCGCGCCCGGCCGCATCGACGACGAGACCCAGGGCCTGCCCCTGCGCTCCAGCGCCACCGGCGAGCGGGCCGGCACGCTCATGCGCGCCCGCGCCTGTTACGTGTGCAAGCAGCGCTACCGGGAGGTCGACGCCTTCTACCACCAGCTGTGTCCGGCCTGTGCGGCGCGCAACCACGAGCGCCGCAACGTGCGCACGGACCTGACCGGGCGCCGCGCCCTGCTGACCGGAGGGCGGGCCAAGATCGGCATGTACATCGCGCTGCGCCTGCTGCGCGACGGCGCCCACACGACGATCACCACGCGCTTCCCGCGCGACGCGGCCCGGCGCTTCGCGGCGATGGAGGACAGCGACCAGTGGCTGGACCGCCTGCGCATCATCGGCCTGGACCTGCGCGATCCCGGACAGGTCGTCGCGCTGGCCGACGAGGTCGCCGCCCGCGGGCCGCTGGACATCCTCATCAACAACGCCGCCCAGACCGTGCGCCGCTCGCCCGGCGCCTACGCCCACCTGGTCGCCGCCGAGGACGCCGCGCTGCCCGACGGGCCGTTGCCCGAGCTGCTGACCCTGGGCCGCGCGAGCGAGGCCGGCGCCGCGGCGCTGCTGGCCGACGCCGGGACGGGCCACTGGTCCCC
>JBEVFK010000060.1:0-41255 GCA_040512325.1 Mycobacterium sp.
GTCGGGTCGACGAGGACCTTCATCTTCTTGCCTGCGTGCAGCGCCTCGAAGCCCTCGTCGATCACGTCGTCGAGCGCGATGGAGGTCACCCAGCCGGTGGTGTCGTAGGAGCCTTGCGCCATCAAGGCGATGACGGCCTCGAAGTCGGCAGCGGTGTAGCACAGCGAGCCCTGGATCCGGGATTCGTTCATCACCAGGTTGAGCAGCGGTGTGGTCAACGGCTTTTCATAGATCGCGACACTCACCATGGGCTTGCGTGCGCCGACACAGGCCAATGCCGTCTCCACCGCCGGCGCCACGCCCGCGGCGTCGAACACCGCGTCCGCTTTGCGGCCCTTCGTGTGGTCGGCGATGAAAGCGGGGACATCGACGGTGGCGGGATCCAGCGTGTGGGCACCGAGCACTTCGATGGCCGCGCGCCGCGTGGCCGACGGTTCGACCACGAAGACGTCTTCGATTCCCTTGCCGCGCAGAGCGAACCACAGCCCGATCCCGATCGGGCCGGCACCGAACACCATGGTGGTGTCCCCCGGTTTCACATCGCCCAGAGTGGCGGCGTGATAGGCCACCGACATCGGCTCCACCAGCGCACCGAGCTCCAGCGACACATTGTCGGGCAGTTTGTGCAGCATGTTCGTCGGCACCACGCTGTATTCGGCCATGCCACCGTCGGACATCAAGCCGTGAAAGCCGATCTGAGCGCAGATGTTGTAATTCCCGGCGTTGCACGCCGGGCAGTGCCCACATTTGTAGATCGGCTCGACAGCTACCCGGTCGCCTTCGGCCCAGCCCGTCACCCCGTCACCGACATCGGTGATGACGCCGGAGAATTCGTGCCCGAGGGTCAGCGGCAGCTGCTGGCCCGTCAGTGGGTGCGGCGCCGTGGGCACGAAGATCGGCCCGGCGTAGTACTCGTGCAGGTCGGTGCCGCAGATTCCGTTGAATCCGACCTGCACCTTCACCGTGCCGGGGGCGGGCGTGGGCTCGGGGACATCGGCGACCTCGACTTTGTGCGGTCCGTAGTACACAGCAGCTCTCATACGTCAGGTCTAGGTGACCGCGACCACATCCCGATAGAGTTGCAGGGGGTTGCGGCTGAATTCGGGCGCAACGTTGCGCAACTCTTGTCACGCGGCCGGCAAGGGTGTGCGCTGAGTCACATGACTTCCACTCTTGACTCTGTTCTCGACACGTTGACCCCGCAGGAGCGGATCGAAGCCTGGCTGGCCGACTTCGAAACCGCGCTTGCCGTCCGCGATGTTCCGCGGGCCGCCGCCAAGTTCGCCACCGACAGCTACTGGCGTGATCTGGTGTCGTTCACCTGGAACCTCAAGACGGTCGAGGGCCGCGACGGCGTGGCCGACATGCTGGAGGCCCGGCTCGCCGGCACCAGTCCGTCGGGCTTCCGGACGCGAGAGACACCTACGGCCGACGGCGACGTGACCTCGGCGTTCATCGAATTCGACACCGCCGCGGGGCGCGGGATCGGGCATCTGCGACTGAAGGGCGACCAAGCCTGGACGTTTCTGACCGCCTTGCAGGAACTCAAAGGCCACGAGGAGCCCAAAGGCCCGACGCGGGTGATGGGTGCGGTGCACGGCAGCGATCCCGACCCGCGGTCGTGGGCCGAGAAGAAGGCCGCCGAAGACGCCGCACTCGGCTATTCGACGCAGCCGTACACGCTGGTGATCGGCGGCGGGCAGGGCGGCATCGCACTCGGCGCCCGGTTGCGGCAGCTCGGGGTGCCGGCGATCGTCGTCGACAAGCACGACCGTCCCGGTGACCAGTGGCGCAAGCGCTACAAGTCGCTGTGCCTGCACGACCCGGTCTGGTACGACCACCTGCCGTATCTGCCGTTCCCGCAGAATTGGCCGGTGTTCGCGCCGAAGGACAAGATCGGCGACTGGCTGGAGTTCTACACCCGGGTGATGGAGGTGCCGTACTGGTCGAAGACCACCTGCCTGTCAGCCGCCTTCGACGGTGAGCGGTGGACCGTCGAGATCGACCGCGACGGTGAACGATTGACACTGCACCCGACGCAGCTGGTCCTGGCCACCGGCATGTCCGGCAAGCCCAGCATCCCCACGTTGCCCGGCCAGGAGGTGTTCGCCGGAGAGCAGCACCACTCGTCGGCGCATCCCGGCCCGGACCGCTACGTCGGCAAACGCGCCGTGGTGATCGGGTCCAACAACTCGGCGCACGATATCTGTAAAGCTCTGGTGGAGAACGGTGTTGATGTGACGATGGTGCAGCGCTCATCGACGCACATCGTGAAATCGGATTCGCTGATGGACCTCGGCCTGGGCGACCTGTACTCCGAACGCGCGCTGGCGGCGGGCATGACGACGGAGAAGGCCGATCTGACGTTCGCCTCCTTGCCGTACCGGATCATGCACGAATTCCAGATCCCGATCTATGACGCGATCCGCGAGCGCGACAAGGAGTTCTACGGCCGGCTGACGGCGGCGGGTTTCGAATTGGATTGGGGTGATGACGGTTCCGGGCTGTTCATGAAGTACCTGCGGCGCGGTTCGGGCTACTACATCGACGTCGGCGCGTGTGATCTGGTGGCCGACGGGTCGATCAAGCTGGCGCACGGCCAGGTGGCGCACCTGACGGAGGACTCCGTGGTGCTGGCCGACGGCACCGTGCTGCCCGCCGACGTGGTGGTGTACGCGACGGGCTACGGGTCGATGAACGGCTGGGCCGCCGACCTGATGGGCCAGGAGGTGGCCGACAAGGTGGGCAAGGTGTGGGGTCTCGGCAGCGGCACCGCCAAGGATCCCGGGCCGTGGGAGGGCGAGCAGCGCAACATGTGGAAGCCCACCCAGCAGGAGAATCTGTGGTTCCACGGCGGCAATCTGCACCAGTCGCGGCACTACTCGCTGTACCTGGCGCTGCAGCTCAAAGCCCGCTACGAAGGTATTCCGACGCCGGTGTACGGGCTGCAGGAGGTCCATCATCTGTCGTGATTGTTGGTAGACAGGACAGGTGAGCGTCGTCGAGGGTCTGCCGCCGATCGTGGGCGGCAGGCCCTCGATGCTGATCCTGGGCAACGCGCCGAGTGTGCTGTCGCTGGCCGCCCAGCAGTACTACGGCAACCCGCGCAATGCGTTCTGGCGGATCGCCGGCGAGCTGTTCGAATTCGATCCTGCCGCGCCCTATACGGTACGGACGGCGGCCCTGGTGGCTCGCGGCGTCGCTGTGTGGGATGTGCTGTGCTTCTGCCGGCGGGCGGGCAGTCTGGATTCTGCTGTGGAGCGAGACAGCATGGTGGCCAACGACTTCGACGGGTTCTTCGCTTCACACCCGTCGATTGGGCGGGTGTTCTTCACCGGCGGTGCGGCCGAAGCCAACTACCGGCGGCTGGTGCTCGTGGACGCCGACGTGGGCTATGCGCGGCTGCCGTCGACCAGCCCCGCCCACACCATGCCGTACGCGGCGAAGTTGGCGGCCTGGCGGGAGGTCCTGGAGCTCTAGTGCCACGTCAGTCACAGCCGCACCACCGGGGAAGGGATGTCCCTCTGGCGGGCGTCATGATTCCTTGACGCGCCAGGACGCGGACTCCCCGGCTCGGGGCAGATTCCTAGAGCCGGTCGACGATGCCCTTGGCCTGTTTGAGGCCGAGCCCGGTCTCTTCTCGGAGCGCCTTGATGGCTTCGACCTTCCTGCCTTGCAACACCAGGTTGCGGACATTGCCGCTGGCCAAAGTCTCGCTGGGCACACCGACCGGGGTCGGCGGGGGTGCGTGTGTCAGATGCCGGCCGGCGGTGAATGCCGCCCGTTCCAGCGCTGCCACCCGACGTTCGAGTTCGTCGATGCGGCGTTTCAGGTCGTCGTCGGAGCTTCCGAAGAGTGCCATTCTTCAGTGTGGCTCGGCAGGCCCGGCGAGCGTGCAACGTTGTCCGAAAAATGCGGCGTGTTGGTGTACAGACGCGCGCGCTCGCGGGAAACGACCTAGCTGACCGGGGGGCGACGATCCGCCCACGGGTGATCGGCCTCGATCTCGGCACTCAACGACAGCAACGTCGCCTCGTCGTAGGGCCGGCCGACCAGCTGAATGGACAGCGGCAGGCCGTGGCGGTCGAGGCCCCACGGCACCACTGCCGCCGGCTGCCCGGTGGCGTTGAACGCCGCCTGATACGGCGCACGCGCGGCCACCAGCGCCAGCGTCGACACCCCGCCGCGCTTGCGGTAAGCACCGACGCGGGACGGACCCGTGGCGGTCCCCGGCGTGATGACCACATCAAAATCGTCGAAGATCGTCAGCACCCGCGCGGCGACCTGGGCCTCGGCGGCGCGGATCTTGGCGATTCTGGTGTCGGAGATCATCCGGCCGATACGCGCAAGGCTGCGGGTCCGCGAGTCCAGCCGTTCGGGGTGCGGCAACGCTCGTACGTCGTCGTGGATGCCGCGGAACATACGGGGCAGGACGTGGCTGTAGGCCATCGTCGGCGGGTAGTCGATCTCGTGTACCACCACGTCATGCCCCAGCTCTTTGAGCACGGTGCCCGCCTGGTGCACGGCGGCGCGCTGCTCGGCATCGCGATACGCCGTCATCATCGGAGGAACGTTGACGCTCAACGCAATTCGCAACCGATTGGGCGGCCGCGACGAGGCCCGGACAAAACCGCCCTGCGGCCCCGGCATCGCCTTGTCGCAGGTGACGTCGAGGAACAACGCGGCGTCTTCGACGGTGTGGGCCATCGGCCCGTAAACCGACATGCCGCACCAGGCGTCCTCGTGCGGGTACAGCGGGACCCGGCCTCGCTGCGGCTTGAGGCCGTACAACCCGCACCACGTCGACGGGATACGGATCGAGCCGGCTCCGTCGGATCCGAGCGCCAGCGGCACCAGACCCGCCGCCACCGCCGCGGCGCTGCCGCCGCTGCTGCCGCCGGGTGTGCGCGCGAGATCCCAGGGGTTGTGGGTCGCGCCGAACGCGACCGTCTCGGTGAACGGCCAGATCATCATTTCCGGCACTGCGGTTTTCCCGAGGATGACCGCCCCCGCCTCGCGTAACAACCGGACCACCTCGGCGTCCTTGGTGGCCGCCGGGCCGTGGGCGTTGCTGCCGTAGGTGGTGGTGGCCCCGGCAACGTCGGTGTCGTCTTTGATCGCGATGGGCACCCCGAGCAGCGGAAGCCGCTCCCCCGCATCCAGCCGGTGTTGGGCCGCCTCGGCTTCGGCCCGGGCCTCGTCGGCGAAGACCGTCCGGAAGGCGCGTAACTCGGGATCCAGGCGGTCGATGCGCTCGAGATACAGGTCGGTCAGCGCGGCAGCCGTGATCGCCCCGGAGGCCAGCATCCGGGCCTGCTCGGCCGCGCCGGCGAAGGCCAACTCGGTGTTGTCCATCGGCGGAGCGTAACTCAGGCGCCGTGTCGGGCCGCGTACTCACCGGGGGCGCTACCCAGCATCGTCCGGAAATCGTTGGAGAAGTGCGCCTGGTCATACCAGCCGTGGCGCACCGCCAGCTCGGCCAGGTCGACGCCCGGCTCGGTTTCGATGTCCAGCGCGGCCCGCTGCAGCCGGTACCGGCACAGCACCCACTTGACCGGCACCCCGACGTAGTGGCGGAACACCCGCTGAGTGGTGCGGGCGCTCCACGGCGCGCGGTCCGTCACCTGCTCGACACGTCGCACACCCGCGTCGTCGCGGATGCCGTCGAGCAGGGTGCGCAGGGCGCGGTAAGTGGGGTCGGGCACGGTGCGGTGGGCGGCGATCGCCTGGTCCAGTTGGGTCGCCGCGCGCTCGCGGTCGTCGTCGATCTGCACCCGGGCACCGAACAGTGCGTCGTCAACCGGCAGCGTCTGCCCGGTGAAGTTGGAGGCGTCGCGGTCGAATCTGGCCGCGAATCCGCCGGGATGGAACCTGGCGCCGACCACCGTCCCCGAGCGGTGCAGCGTGGTGTGAAAGACCGTCTGGACGACACCCTGCACCAGGGTGGTGGGCAGCGGGTAGCCGTGGCGGGGTTTGTCCGTGCCCCACTCGTGGGTGAGGTGCATGACCGGGAAGGTGATGACGGTGCTGTCGTGGGATTCGCCGTCGCGCAGGTTCCAGCGCACCGACCAGAAGTGTTCGACGAACTCGGCGGCCGACGGAGAGGGATCCCACCGGATCAGCTCGAAGGCAGCTGTGGAGCCCGCCCGGCCCACCACGCCCAATTGCGGCGTGTCTGCCGGTGACGCGTTTTTCCAAGCCTCCACCGTGCAACCCTACGAAACTGGGCCTCATGACCACTCAACCGATTCCGGCGGGCTACACCAGCCTGACCCCGTTCCTGGTGATCGACGGCGCCGCTGCGGCCATCGACTTCTATACCTCGGTGTTCGGCGCCGAGCTGATCGAGAAGATGGAGATGCCCGGCAATTTGATAGCCCATGCCGAACTGGATTTCGGCAACGGCCGGTTACAGCTCTCGGATCCCAACCCGCAGTTCGGTCTGGCGGCGCCCGAGGTGTCTGAGACGTCAACCCATTCGATCGTGCTGTACTGCGGAGACGTCGACGAGGTGGTGGCGCGCGCGGAGGCGGCGGGCGCGACCATTCGTGAGCCGCTGTCGACGTTCGGCACCGGTGACCGGTACGCCTCGCTGGTGGACCCGTTCGGTCAGCGGTGGTCGGTGATGACCCGGGTCGAGGACGTCAGCCCCGAGGAGCGGGAGCGCCGGCTCGCGGAGTGGTCGTCGGAAAACCTCTAGTCGAGGACGACGACACCCCCGCGCCACGCAGCGAGGATGTCATGGACGCGGTCTGACACCCGATGGCGGGCGTCGTCGCGATCGACACCGGACATCAGCAGGTCGTCGTAGTCGGTGTCCGCGCGGCGTACAGAGGCAGTGACGGCGAGCCGGACGGCCTCGGGGTCGAGCGCCCGGCCCGCCGCGCCCGCTACCGCGCAGGGCAGCATGCCGGGCGATGGCATCGGCGCGGCTGGGTGGACATCCGGGGAATTGGTCGCGCACGGCGGCAGCGAACCCGTCACGAAACTTCTCGTCGATCACGGTGCGGTACGCCTGGTCGCGCTCACGTCGCACAGCGCGGACGTCGGCGTCGGCCTCGCACTGTGACGCGGCCAGGTCGACGGCGTCGCTCTCGACCAAAATCCCTTGTCGCTCATAGCGTTTACGAGCCTTGCTCCAACGAACGACCACTGCGGAGAGCCCGCTGGCCTTCTTGGCGCGGCGGGTCAGCGCAGCATCACCGGCGGGCAGGAAAACCAGATGGCCGAGATCGGCGCACTCGAGGCAGATCGCGCCGGAGTCCGTTTGGCGGAGAAGGTCGCCGGTATCGCCGCAGCCGGCACAGGCCCAGACTTTGAGTACCGAGATGACCACGAGTTCACGTGGCCGCGCAGGTGGTGTCTCCGGCGGGTGCTGTTCGGCTGACGCCCATCGGATGCGGAAGGTGCGTCCGGTCGCCGGGTCACCGGCCGCGGTGAACGGTCGATCGCCGTAGTCGGTATCTCAGGACTGGAGCCCCTGCTGTGTCGCCCACGTCTGCAACCCATCGAGCGCGGTCGCAGTCTTCGTATGGTCTACAGCGATGCAGAGTTCGAGGTGGGACACGCGGCCGCGCTGCCATCGGTCGATGTGTCAACTCCGACGGTTGGCTAGCGTGGCGGGATGTCTTGCGTCTTTTGTGCCATCGTCGCCGGCCAGGCCGACGCCATCCGCGTCTACGAGGATGACGACTACCTGGCGTTCCTCGATATCCGCCCGATCGTGCGCGGCCACACCCTGGTGGTCCCCAAAGTCCACACTGTCGACCTCACCGACTCCCCCGCCGAGACGGTCGCCGGTCTGGTCACCGTCGGCCAGCGCATCGCGCAGGCCGCGCGGGCCTCCGAATTGGCCGCCGACGGCAACAACATCGTCATCAACGACGGAAAAGCGGCCTTCCAGAGCGTGTTCCATCTCCACCTGCATGTGGCGCCCCGCCAGGACGGCGACAAGCTCTCGTTCGCCAAAGGCCTGGTGGTGCGCCGCGATCCGGACCGGGAGGCGACGGGCCGGATTCTGCGCGACGCACTGGCCCGGCTGTAGAAGTGATGAGTTTCGACCCGACCGCAGGTCTGTTCTGACGTCGTTGGATTCGAGGAGGACGCCATGACCCGCCCACCCATCGTCGACCTGACCACTTGGCAGGCCGCCCGCGACGAGCTCCTGGTCCGCGAAAAGGCCCACACCCGTCAGGGCGACGCGTTGGCCGCGGCGCGGCGCCGGCTGCCGATGGTGGAGTTCGACGGGTCGGTCGCGGTAGTCGGTGCGGGTGGCGCGGTGCCGTTCCTGGACCTGTTCCAGGGGCGCGACGAGCTGGTGGTCTACAAACACATGTGGTGGGACGGAGCCCCGCACCAGGGTCAGTGCGAGGGCTGCACCACCACAGCCTGGCATCTGAAGGACGCTGCCTATCTGAACGCCCGCGGTGTCTCCTTCGCCATCCTGACCGCGGGCAGGTGGGACGAGGTGGCCGCCTACGTAGAGTTCATGGGCTACACCCAGCACTGGTACTCGGTGCGCGACGTGGCGGCCCCGGTCGGAGAGGACATGGGCTCGATCACCAGTTATCTGCGCGACGGCGACCGGGTGTTCCTCACCTACGCCACGACCGGCCGCGGCAACGAGCCGGTCAATTCGTCGATGGGCCTGCTCGACATGACGCCGTACGGCCGCGGTGAGGTGTGGGAGGACAACCCCGACGGCTGGCCTGAGGGTCGGCACGCGTGCTGGTCCTGGCGATCGGACGCCGACGGCAACTTCACCTGGGGCGAGACCAGCCGGCCGGTGCCGCAGTGGACCCGTCCGGGTGCAACCCCCGTGGACTCACTCGGCCGGCTCGGCGACTGCCACTAGCTCAGGGTCAGCGCCGGGTTCGCCGAATCCAGGTGCTCGACGGTGGTGAACACCAGTGGCCCCGAGCCCACGTTCTCGATGTCATGTAGCAGGAATTCCCCTGCGGCAAAGGAGAAGTGGCGGGTTTCGCCGGCGTCATAGGCTACCTCGCGGGTGGTGCCGTCGGAGGTGTGCTGGCGGCTACGGCCGGCGTTCACCGCAGTCCAGAAATAGTCCAGCACGTGCCGGTGGACATGAAAGCGCTGCCCCGGCTCGAGCCGGATCTCCCACACCCGGACCCGCTCGTTCTCCGACAGCAGCCGCGAGCCGACATTGCCGTCGTAGGCGTACGTCTGAAACTCGGCTTTGAGTTCGTCGCTCCAGCCCTCGAAGTTCTCGGCGACCAGGTTGCCGGCCAGTGGGGCGTCGGTCAGGAATTCTTGCGTCATGCTTCTCTCCTTTTTCTTGTGACTTCGGCGCGCTCATCGCCGCTGAGCGATCACCAGCGCGCCGAAATCCCTACTTGCCGGGGGCGTACAGGCCGAAGCGCAGGTCGGGGTCACCCGCGGTCCAGGTGTTGTCGAACTGCGAGCGGGTGCCCATCGTTTTGACGCGGTGCAGCAGTCGCTGGCCCAACTCGAGCTGTCCGGGCTCCCATTTGGCCAACGCGTCGGCGATATCGCCGGACTCACCGAGGGCGTCGAACAGCGCCCACGCATTGGCGGCCGCTTTGGCGGTGCCGGCCGCGGCGTGCGGGCGCGCTGCGCTGGCCGCGTCACCGATCAGCGCCACCCGTCCCATCGCCATCCGGCTGGTGCCGGCGTCGTACACCGCCTGCAGGTAGGGCTGCTCGGTGCGTACCACCACTTCGGCCGCCGCAGGTGCCAGCAGTTCGATTGCTGCCGAACGCATTTCATCGACAAAGCGATCCTGCACCGCGCCGGGATGCAGCGAGACCTTGGCGGCGAATCCGCGCTTGTCGGTCATCAGCTCCTCGAGCTCGTGGCCTTCGGCGACGTTGCGGTACCAGACGTAATTCAGCAGCCGCTCCCCGACTGCAAGCCCACCTGTGGTCGACGGGATGGGGTAGACGTTGATGTGGGTGTGCGGCCCGACACTGTAGGTGATCGCGTCATGCAGCAGCTCGAACGTCTCGGGGGTGACGTCACTCTCGGGCACGGTGCCGCGCCAGCCGACGTAGCCGGAGTATTCGAGTTCAGACTCCGGGGAGATGCGCCGCCGGCTCGGTGAGGTGATGCCGTCGGCGAACACCACCAGCTCGGCACGTTCCCGTCGCCCGGAGGCAAACCGCACCTCCACCCCGTCGGCGTCTTCCTCGAACCCGGCCGCGTACTCGCCCAGGTGATAGCGCTCGGTGCCGAAGTCGGACAGCAACGCCCGGTAGAACGTGCCCCACGAGGTGTAGCTCCACGGCGCGTTGTCACGGTGGACGATGTTGTTGTGGGAGTCCAGGTACTGCACGAAATGGGTTTTCGTACTGACCTGTTCGGGGTGCTGGGTGCTGCACTCGGCGAACCAGCGAATGGTGTCGGGCTGCAAGACGATGCCACCGCCGCGACCGTCGAGGCTGGTGGGGGTGCGCTCGTAGACGTCGACGCCGAAGCCGAGGCGACGCAGCAGCAGCGCCGCGGTGAGGCCACCGATCGAACCGCCGATGACGATGGCCCGCTGCCCCGACCAGTCGTGGCGGGCATTGACTTCGTTAGACATCGTTATCTCCTTTGAGATTCAGGAACCGTCGTGCGTTGACTTCCAGGACGTCGTCGTCGATGCCAACACTGTGGGGAAGATCCAGCGGCAGGGCGACTCCCATATCGAACGGGTAGTCGCTGCCGCACATCAGGTGGGTGGGGTCAGCGTGAGCCCGCAACAGCTCCAGCGTCGGCCCGTCATGGGTGAGGGTGTCGAACCACAACTCGGCGAACCCCTCGCGCGGCGACCGTGTTCCGGCGCTACGGACATCGGCACGCTGCTGCCAGCCGTGTTGCCAGCGGCCCACCAACGCCGGCGCGCACCCGCCGCCGTGCAGCAGGCAGATCCGTAGGTCCGGCAGTTCTTCGAGAACCCCGCCGAGCACCAATGATGCTGTCGCAGTCGCTGTTTCCGTCGGATTACCGATCAGATTCGTCAGGTAATACGATGCCCATTCCGGCCGCGGCAGCTGCATCGGGTGCACCAGCACCGCCAGGTCGTGCCCGGCGGCCAGTCGCAGGATCTCGCGCATCGGTTCGATGTCGAATGACCCGGACCCCAGCAGCGGCGGCACCGCGATACCGCGCACCACGTCGGTCGTCAGGGCGTCCATCTGCCTGCGGGCGGCATCGACGTCGTGCAGTGACACCAGACCCAGCCCCAGCAGTCGGCCGCCGCTGTCCCGGCACACCTTCGTCAGCGCGTCGTTGAACGCGCCCACATATCCGTCCACACCGGGGTTGTCGACGACCGGGAACGCAAACGGCGGCGCCGAGATCACCCGGGCACCAAGGCCTGCCGCGTCGGTATCGGCCAGCACCCGAGCCGGATCGCTCATCGCCTCGGTCTCGATGGACAACGGCAACTCGCCGAGATGCAATTGCCCATCGCGCCCGTGCAGCCCCGGCAGCGGAGATCCGGGCGGCAGTGCGAACAAGTCTTCGGGGAGCCAGTGTGCGTGCACATCGATGGGGCCGGGCCGCAGGTCGACGCTCATGCTACGACGACCTCGGGGCCGACCTGTGCCGCCTCCAGCGCCTCGAAGCGGGCCAGCACCTCGGCCTGCAGCACCGCCACCGCCGGGTCCGAGGCCTTACGGGGTCGCGGCAGGTCCACGTCGATGATCTCGTGGATGCGGCCACCGGGCGCGAGAACCACGATCCGGTCTGACAATTGGACCGCTTCGGTGACGTCGTGAGTGACGAACATGACGGTGCGACGCGATTCGAGCCAGAGCCGTTCCAGATGTTCACGCAAGGTCCGGGAGGTCATGGCGTCGAGGTGGGAGAACGGCTCGTCCATCAGCAGCACATCGGGTTCGACGGCGAACGCCCGTGCGATGCCGATGCGCTGCTGCTGGCCCCCGGAGAGCTGGGCCGGGTACCGGTCGGCGCAGTGGCTCAGACCCACCAGGTCCAGGTAGTGACGCGCCCGCTCTTCCCAGCCGGCCCGCTCGTGTTGCACGAAGCCGAGATTGGCCATCACCGTGCGCCACGGCAGGAGCCGGGCGTCCTGGAACACGTAGCCGACGCGGGCGTCCCGCTCGTCGGAGCGCAGGTTGACGGTGCCCGAGGTGTGGGTCTCGATGCCGGAGACGATGTTGAGCAGTGTCGTCTTGCCGCTGCCCGACGGGCCGACGACCGAGACGAAGGTCTCGCCGGAGATCGTGAGATCGATCCCGTCGATCACCCGGGTGCGGTTGCCCTGACGGTCGTGGAAGTCCTTGACCAGATTACGGATTTCAATGGAACCCATGATGGTTACCTCTCGAAGTAGGGGTCTCGAAGTAGGGCGGGTCAGGCCGAGCGCCAGCGGGTGGCGTAACGCTCGATGGGGCCGAGGAGCAGCAGATCGGCGATGACGAGCAGCGCGATGAACACCAGCACCCAGGCGAAGAACCCGTCGAGCTGGTTGGCGTCATACCAGTAGCGGGACCGCCAGCCGACGCCGGAGGTGGCACCGAACCACTCCGCCAGCAGCAGGCCGTTCCAGGCACTCATGATGGCGAACCGGACAGCGGCCACGGTGGAGCCTGCAACCGCGGGAGCCACGATGTGCCGCAAGATGTGTGCGCGCGGAACCCCGAAAGACCTTGCCATCAACACCAAGTCGGCGGGAACCGCGCGAGTGGCCTTGGCGATGTTGACGATCACGAACGGCAGCCCGGACAGGAACACCGTCACCACCGGTGTGAGCCAGCCGAAGCCGAACCACATGGTGGTCAGCAGCGCCCAGATCACCGCGGGAATCGCCAGAGCGGCGGCGTTGAGGTCGGAGAACGCCAGATCGGCCAGCTTCGACATGCCCATCAGGACGCCGATCACCGCGCCCACCACCAACGCCAGCACCAGGCCGAGCAGGAAGCGGTTCATGCTGATCGCCAGGTTGTGCCACAGCTCGCCGATCGCCGCTTCGGAGGCCAGCCGTGTGATGGTCTCCGCCGGCGAGGGCACCCGGTTGCCGAGGACCACCGCGAGCTGCCAGACCGCCAGGATGCTGAGCAGTGCCAAGGCGACGGCAATCGCCGAGGAGGCTTGGGTTTTCAGGTGACGCTGCCAGGCCGGCAGCTTGGCCGGAATCGTGACGGTCATGCGAGGTCCTTCCGCCATGCGAAGAAGCGAGTCTCGAGGTAGGCGAGGCCACGCTCGATGAGGATCATGGTGATGATGAAAAGTGTTGTCCACGCGAGCATGTCAGCGACCTGAAATTCCTGGTAGGCCTTACGGATCATGAAACCCACCCCGTCGCTGGCGCCGAACACTTCGGTGAGGGCCTCCACCTTCCATGCCATCGCGAAGCCGTAGCGCACTCCGGCGAAGACGAAGGTGGCCAGAGCAGGCAGGTAGAGATGGCGCAGGATGTCTCGACGGTTGCGGTTGAACGCCTCGCACATCGCCAGCAGATTGCCGTCGACCGAGCGCACCCCTTCGGCGACGTTCATCGCGATGAAGGGCAGTGCCACCAACGCCGAGACCACGATGGGCCCACCGGCGCCGACCCCGAAGATCAGCAACCCGAACACCGCATAGGTCAGACCGGGCATGTTGCCCAGCACGAACAGCGGCAGTGAGAAGTACGACGTCATGAACTTGCTTCGGCCCATGACGAATCCGATCACCAGGCCACCGACCATCGCGATCAGGAACCCCGCGGCGATCTTGCTGATACTGGAGGCGAAGTTGGTGAACGCCTCCCCGGACATGACGATGGCGATGACGGCCTCGAACACCGTCGCCGGCCGCGGCAGGATCGGGTCATCGACCCAGGCCGCCACCGCCGCCCACCCACCGATCGCGACGATCAATGCGATGCCGGAAACCACCCACCGCCGCGGCCCGGTTGGAGCCCCGGGGCTCTTGCTCCACCGCCCCCGTGGAGCCGGTTGCTCCGCCCCCGTTGTCGGTGGCGTGATCGTCTGCGTCACTGGTGCACTCCTTGTGTCGGCAGGAACTGCGGATCCTTGATGTCGTCGCCGATGATTCCGGTGCTGCGCATCAGATCGAAGATCGAGCTCTCGTCGTCGGCCCACTTCTGATCGAAGCGCACCTCATCGACCACCCAGTCATGCTCGGCCACATACTCTTTCATGAACGCGATATCCTCAGGATTCGCGACGGCGAAGTGCTGCGGGTACATCTCGATCATCTCCTCGCGATGGTCCTGCCACTCGGCCAGGCCGCGGTCCCACAGATCCAGGAACGCCGACACCTCGTCGGGGTGCTCGTCGACCCAGTCCTTGCGGGCCACGAAGACGTTGCCCATGGGGCCGTCGTGACCGGGGGCGTTGAGTTCGGCGAACAGGTCAGCAGAGGACTTGCCGTCATACAAGGGACGCACCGAACCGTCACGAAGTTCGCGCGCTGACAGGTCCGGATAGCAGATGCAGGCGTCGATCTCGCCGCGCGCCAACAGGTTCGACAGGTTCTGGATATCGGCGACCACGATTTCGAAGTCGCCGCCGGAGCCGTCCTCGTCCACCAGGTTCATGTCATGCATCTGCTTGACCAGGGCGCTCCAGACCAGCGTGCCCGACACCGTGGTGAACACGCCGAGCCGTTTGCCCCGCAGGTCTTCCAGGGACTGGGCCGGGTCGTCGGCGCGCACCAGGATGCGGCTGCGTTCGGCGTTGTAACGGCCGATGATGACAGTCTCGCGTTGCGTCTGCTCCTCGAGGTACGGGACTTCGAACGAGGCGGTCGAGATGATGTCGGCATGCCCGCCGGCGAACAGGCCGAACTCGTCCCAGGTGGCGCTGGTCTCGATCCGGTAGCCGGTCTCGTCCTGCCATTCCTCGACGATTCCGGTGTCGTGCATGTAGTCCCAGATCGGGTCCGGGGCGAACGTGAAGCGGATCTCGCCGTCCTGGGCTGCCCGTGACGACGGCGGGCCGCCGAGACCGGCTGCGCAACCGGATGAAAAGACCGTCATCACCGCTGCGGTCAACGCGACCGCGGTGGTCATGGCTCGTCGCACGCGTCTCTGTCTACGCACGGCACCTCCTGAAGTTCCTGTGACGGCTGTCACCGCCTCGACACCACGATGCGTGAGCCAGGCCACTGACGGCAATGTCTGTTGACACACACTTAAGCTGATGTGTATGTCTGTGGAAACACAACGCGCTGATGTCCCGCTGGAACGCTGGCTCGACGCCCTGGCAGGTATCGGTGAAGCCGTCGGCGGGGACGAACCGGTGGCCGACCTGTTGAACCGGGTGGCCCGGACGGCAGGCACCCTGCTGGGTTACGACTTCTGCGCGGTGTTCCTGCCCGACGAGAGCGGCCTGGCGCTCACGATCGTCGGCTCACATGGTCTGTCCGCCGACTACATCGCCAAGGTCAATGCCGAGCGCCCGATCCTGCTGGACGTCAGTGGCGCCGAGGAGGCACCCACCAGCATCGCGTTCCGTACTGGCGAAGTGGTGGCATTGGAGGACATCGAGGCGGTCCCCGGGATCGGCCCCTGGGGCGGCGTCGCGCACGAGCAAGGATATCGCGCGCTGGTGTCGGTGCCGTTGCGCCGGAACGGCCGGGTGGTCGGCGCCCTCAACGGGTATCACGCTGCACCCCACCGGTTCGATCACGCAGAGATCAGCCTGGTGAACGCAATGGCCACCCAGGTGGCAATCGCGTTGGGCACCGCGCAATTACGGGCCAGCGAGCAGGACACCATCCGGGAACTGCGCCGCGCCGAAGAGGTCCACGCCTTGCTGACCGCGATCGCCTTACGCGGCGAGGGCGTGGCCGGTGTCGCCGCGGCGCTCGCCGAACTGCTGGGCAGACACGTGCTCATCGAAGATGTCTACGGTGAACGGTTGGCCGGCACCGCGGACGGACCGGTGGGCGGCGTCTCCGATGCCGACCTCGCCGGCGGCGGCGTCATCGCCGGGCCCGACGACAGCACCGTCGCCGGCGTGGTCCTGGACGGAAAAGTAGTGGCACACATCAGAATCGCGGCGCCTCATGCGTCGTTGTCACGCCTGGACGTGCGGGCGGCCGAGCACGCGGCCGTGGTGACCGCACTGGAATTGCTGCGCGCGCGCACCGCGGCCGAAGTGGAACAGCGGCTACGCGGCTCACTGGTGGCCGACCTGCTGAGCAGTGCGGGCGCCGAGGACATCAGCACGCTGCTGGATCGGGCGCGTCGCCTCGGCTGGGATCTGTCCGGCCCGCAGCACCTCGTCGCCGTGCGGTGCGTCGAACCCCGCGACCGGCTGCTCGCGGCCGCCGACCGATTGGTCGCCCGGGTGACACCCCGTCCGCTGGCGGCGGTCTACCGCGACGATCTGGTGCTGATCTGGCCGGGGGCTGCGGGAGACGTCGCCGTGTTCGCCGCCCAGCTGGTCGGATCGCTGATCGGCAGCGGTACCGTCGACCAGGCATTCGCCGGCGTAACGGCAGCTGAGGCGCCGTCGCGGTTGCCGGCCCTGTTCCGCACACTGCGCGGCGCGCTGAATCTGGCCGGGTCCTCTCCGGGCACAACCGGGGTGATCGACCTGCGCGAGGTCGCGATCGACCACCTGCTGCTGCAGCTCGACGATCCGGCCGCGCTGCGCGACTTCGCCCGGTCGACGCTGGGCGCGGCCCTGGATTACGACCGCAGCCACGACACCGAACTCCTGCGGACCGTGCGGGTGCTACTGGAGCACGATCTGGACCGGCGGGCCACCGCCGAGGCGTTGCACCTGCACACCAACACGGTGGCGCAGCGGATCCGGCGGCTGGAAGGCCTGACCGATCTGAAGTTGGTCCGGCCTCGCGATCTCCTGCAGCTCACCTCGGCGCTGACCGTGGCGCGCATCGCCGGACTGGGCTGACACACTGGTCGCATGAGCGAACTGACGCCGATCCAGCGGGCCGCGTTCAAAGTGCTGCGTGTGCACGACGTCATCTACCAGAAGTCCGGCGGCTGGGTGGGGCACCGGATCCCGGGCGCACCGCCGAACCTGCTGCTGCACTCCGTCGGCGCCAAGACCGGCAAGCCGCGCACCAACACCTTGACCTACGGCCGCGACGGCGACCGCTATCTCGTCGTGGCCTCCAACGCCGGCTCCAACCGGTATCCGGGCTGGTATCACAACCTCAAGGCCCAACCCGACGTCGAAATCAATGTCGGGCCAAAACGATTCGCGGTACGAGCCGAGATCCTGCTGCCCGATGCACCGGACTATGCCCGGTTGTGGCAGGTGGTCAACAAGAACAACTCGGACCGCTACAACGGCTACCAGTCACGCACCGACCGGCCCATCGCGATCATTGCGCTGAAGCCGGTTTAGAACAGCTCTTTGGCCAGCAGCTCCAGCGTGGTGTCACGGGCAGGCGCCGTCGACGGGTCGGTGCCGCGGTAGGCCGAGCCCACGGGGTTGATCATCACTTCGTCGACGCCGAAATGCTCGGCCACCTCACGGACCTGGTCCGCAGCCTCGGCGGGGGCGCCGACGATCGCCCGGCCGCGGCCGTCCTCGATGATCGCGCTTTCCTGCGCGGTGAACTGCAATGCGTGCGCATCCTCAACGAGATCGACTGCGCGCAAAGGCTTTCCAGTGCGCAGCGTGGCCATCATCACCAGCTGCGGCAGCAACAGCGCCTCGGCCTCGTCACGCGTGGGCGCCACGGAGGCGTTGACCGTCATGAACGTGATCGGTTCTTCGGTCAGATCGCTGGGCTGGAACTCCTCGCGATAGACCGCCAGCGCCTCCTCGGTGCCCTGTCCCGCAAAGTGGTGGGCAAACACATATGGCAGGCCCTTGGCCGCCGCGAGGTGTGCCGAGTACATCGAGGACCCCAGCAGCCACAGCCGTGGTTCGCCGGCCGCCGCCGGGGTGGCCTTGAGGATGTATTCGTCACGCTGATATTGCCGGGGCAGCTCGACGCGCACACCCGTGGTGCTCATCATCGCCGCCACCTCGTCGAGGTAGCGCGGAAAGTTCTGGATGTCGGTGTCATCGCGGCCGGCCGGACCGCGCAGCGCCATACTCGTCACCGGATCCGAGCCGGGTGCCCGGCCGATGCCGAGGTCGATGCGCCCGGGGGCGGCGGCCTCCAGCAGCGCGAACTGTTCGGCGACGGCCAGTGGGGCGTGGTTGGGCAGCATCACCCCGCCGGAGCCGAGCCTGATGTGGGCGGTCTGCCCGGCCAGGTAGGCCAGGACGACGGGCGGGCTGGTGGCCGCGACCGCGGGCATGTTGTGGTGTTCGGCCACCCAGTAGCGGGTGTAGCCCAGCTGGTCGGCGGTCTGCGCCAGCCCGACCGTGGCGGCCAGGGCGTGGGCGGTGGTCTGGTCGGAGCGGACGGGGACGAGGTCAAGGACAGAGAGCCGCATAACTTCAGCCAACGTCATAGACCCCCGTTTTATTGCGATTTGAGGTGTTTCAGCGGCGGTGAGCGCCGCCGAGGCTCCTCAAATCCCAGCTAGTCGGCGGGCGTCGAGGAAGATGTCGTCGAGCATGGCGGGGGTGAGCCGGCCGGTGAACATGTTCTGCTGGCTGGGGTGATAACAGCCCAGCAGCTGCAGGCCCGGGGAGATCTCCGCCAGCGCGCCATGCCCGAACTTGGGTCGGCGGCTCTCCCCCAGCATCGTCAAGGCGACGCCCCACGCGAAACCGCCGAGCGCGACCACCACCCGCACGTGCGGGGCGATGAGCTGCCACTCCGCGGCCAGCCAGGGCGCGCACGTCGTGCGCTCGGCCGGCGTCGGCGCATTCTGCGGCGGTGCACACCGGACCGGTGCCGCGAGGCGAATCTGATTGGCCCGCAATCCGTCCGCGGCATCCACACTCGTCGGTTGATTGACCAGCCCGGCGCGGTACAGGGCCGCGAACAGCTGATCACCGGAGCGGTCGCCGGTGAACACCCGTCCGGTGCGGTTGGCGCCGTGCGCGGCCGGCGCCAGGCCGACGATCAGCACCCGCGGTCGCGCGGCACCCCAGCTGGGCACCGGCCGCCCCCAGTACGGCTGATCGAGGAACGCCCGCCGCTTGACCACGGCGACCTCCTCCCGCCAGGCCACCAGGCGCGGGCAGGCCCGGCACACCGAAACGTCGGCGTCGAGCTCCTGGATCGAGGACGCAGCGCCGGCAAGCGCCGCCACATCCTCGGCATCGCCGGCCACCGGGGTGTCCCGTCGGGCCGGGTCGCCGGGCCAGCCGCGGCCGGGCGGTACCGGCGACGCAAACGGCTTACCGGTCCGCGGGTGTGGAAGCAGCACATTTCCATGGTGCTCCTTGCTGAAAACCGATAGCCGAGCCGACACCGGCGCTGTTAGATTTCACCCCGCCATGGCCAACAGCAAGCGCGGACCGGTCTTCACCATTCTGTTCGCGGCCCTGATGGCCGGCGCCGGCAACGGCATCACCATGGTGGCCTTCCCCTGGTTGGTGCTACAACGCAACGGCTCCGCTGTCGACGCCTCGATCGTCGCGCTGGCCGGGACGCTGCCGTTGCTGGTGGCGACCCTCATCGCCGGCGCGGCCGTCGACTACCTGGGCCGGCGCCGGGTGTCGATGCTCGCTGACGGATTGTCTGCCCTGTCCGTTGTCGCCGTCCCCGTACTGGCGCTCACCTTCGGCGTCGACGCGATCAATGTCGGCGTGCTCGCCGCCCTGGCCGCGTTGGGCGCCTTCTTCGATCCCGCCGGGATGACGGCCCGCGAGACGATGCTGCCCGAAGCCGCCGGTCGGGCCGGCTGGACGCTGGACCACGCGAACTCGGTGTACGAGGCCGTCTTCAACCTGGCCTACATCGTCGGGCCCGGCATCGGCGGCCTGCTGATCGCCACCATCGGCGGCATCAACACCATGTGGGTGACGGCAGCCGCCTTCGTGCTGTCGATCGCGGCGATCACGGTGCTGCGCCTGGAAGGGACGGGCACACCCAGCCGCGAACACCTCCCCGACCAGGTGTGGGCCGGCATCGTCGAAGGCCTGAAATTCGTGTGGCACAACAAGGTGCTGCGGACACTGGCGTTCGTCGATCTGACGATCACCGGGCTGTACATGCCGATGGAGAGCGTGCTGTTCCCGAAATACTTCACCGACCGCAACGAGCCCGCCCACCTGGGCTGGGTGCTGATGGCACTGTCGATCGGCGGCCTGATCGGCGCCCTTGGCTACGCGGTGCTGTCCAAGTATTCGAGCAAGCGCGCCATCATGCTGATCGCAGTGCTGACCCTGGGCGTGGCCATGACGGTGATCGCCTTCCTGCCGCCGCTGCCGCTGATCCTGGTGTTGTGCGCGACCGTCGGGTTGGTCTACGGCCCGATCGCGCCCATCTACAACTACGTGATGCAGACCCGCGCCCCACAGCATCTGCGAGGACGGGTGGTGGGCGTGATGGGGTCGTTGGCCTATGCCGCCGGCCCGCTGGGTCTGATCGTGGCCGGGCCGCTGGCCGATGCGGCGGGGCTGAAGACGACATTCTTGGCGCTGGCGCTTCCGATGCTGGTCATGGGAGTGATCGCGATCTTCCTGCCGTCCCTGCGCGACCTGGACCGCGCACCGGAGTCCTAGGATCAACATGTGACCGGCAACACGATCTCCGAACTGGCTGGCGAACTCCCCGAGGGTGTCGTCGTCACCGACCCCGACATCGTGGCGTCCTATCGGCAGGACCGCGCATTCGACCCCGACGCGGGCACCGCGATGGCGGTCGCGCGACCGACGCGCACCGAGGAAGTGCAGACGATCCTGCGGTGGGCGACGCGCCACGGCGTCGGCGTGGTGCCCCGCGGTGCGGGCACCGGCCTGTCCGGCGGGTCGACGGCCGTGACCGGTGGCATCGTGTTGTCGACGGAGAAGATGCGCGATATCAGCGTCGACCCCGTCACCCGCACCGCGGTGGTGCAACCCGGACTGCTCAACGCCGAGGTCAAGAAGGCCGTCGCCGAGTACGGGCTGTGGTATCCGCCCGACCCGTCGTCGTATGAGATCTGCAGCATCGGCGGCAATATCGCCACCAACGCCGGCGGCCTGTGTTGTGTCAAGTACGGCGTCACCACCGATTACGTGCTGGGCCTGCAGGTGGTGCTCGCCGACGGCACCGCGGTGCGCCTCGGCGGGCCCCGGCTCAAAGATGTTGCGGGACTGAGCCTGACCAAACTGTTCGTCGGCAGTGAAGGCACCCTCGGGATCATCACCGAGGTGACGTTGCGGCTGCTGCCGCCCCAACCCACGGCGTGCACGGTGGTGGCGTCGTTCCCGTCGGTGCGCGCCGCCTGCGATGCGGTGGGGGCGATCACCACCAAGATCCGCCCGGCGATGTTGGAGTTCATGGACGCCGCGGCCATCAATGCCGTCGAGGACAAGCTGAAGATGGGCCTGGATCGTTCGGCCGCGGCGATGCTGGTGGCCGCGTCCGACGAACGCGGCCCCACCGGCGCCGAGGACGGCGAGTTCATGGCCGCGGTGTTCACCGAACACGGTGCCACGGAAGTGTTCTCGACCTCCGATCCGGAAGAGGGTGAGGCGTTTGTGGCTGCCCGTCGCTTCGCCATCCCGGCCATGGAGGCCAAGGGCTCGCTGCTGCTCGAGGACGTCGGGGTGCCACTGTCCGCGCTGGCCGATCTGGTGGCCGGCATCGAGAAGCTGGCCGCCGACTCCGGGCTGGTGATCTCGGTGATCGCCCATGCCGGCGACGGCAACACCCATCCGCTGATCGTGTTCGACCCCACCGATGCCGCCGAAACCGAGCGCGCCAACCAGGCGTTCGGCGACATCATGGATCTGGCCGTCAGTCTCGGCGGCACCATCACCGGAGAGCACGGTGTCGGTCGGCTGAAGAAGCCCTGGCTGGCCGGCTACCTCGGACCCGAGGCGATGGAGCTGAACCGACGGATCAAGACTGCGCTGGACCCTGCCGGGATCCTGAACCCGGGCGCGGTGCTCTGACGACTCGACGGTGCTGGCGCGGCGCGGTCATACCGTGATGACCTCGATGCCCCTGTCGAGGAAGGGGCGTAGCTGCGCGTCGGTGGCAGTGCTGTCGGTGATCAGCGTGACATCCGGCGGCAACGGCGCCCAGGCGTGGAAGGGTCGCCTGCCGAGTTTCGCCGCATGGGCGAGGACGTAGACATCGCCGGCGCGCTCCATCATCAGTTCCTTGAGCCGCGTCTGTTCCAGTTCTGCTTCGCATATTCCGCGATCGGCGGTGACGGCATCGGCACCGAGGAAGGCCCGGTCGAATGACACTCGGGCGAGGGCGGATTCGGTGAGCGGCCCGACGAACCCCTGGCTCAGGTGTCGCAGTGTTCCCCCGAGACACTCCACCCGCACCTCGTCGGCATCGGCAAGGGCTTCGAGGGCGGTCAGACCCGCGGTGATGACGGTGAGGCGCTCGGCGTCCCGGAGGAACTCGCCCATGGCGCCCACGGTGGTACCGGCGTCGAGCAAGATGGTCTCGCCGGGAAGCACTTGAGTGGCAGCCCATTTCGCGATGGCACGTTTGGCGTCGAACCCTTCCAGGGTGCGCTGGCGGATCGATGGCTCAGGGTGGGCATTGAGGGCGATTGCCCCGCCGTAGGTTCGGGCGAGCAAGCCTTCGGCGGTCAGCTGAGCGAGATCGCGGCGGATGGTCGAGGGGGTGACGTCGAAGAGCGCGGACAGCTCCTCGACTCCTGCGAGCCCACTGGTCTTGGCGAGTCGGACGATCTCGGACCGTCGCGCCGTTGACTGTCGGACCGCCATCCACCTCTCCCTAGACTGGGGCTGTGCTGGTGGCCAATTCAGCCGCCTGCCTCAGCGATTCCACCATGCTACCGGGCTCGGCGATGCCTTTACCTGCAATATCGAAGGCTGTGCCGTGGTCGACGGAGGTGCGGATGACGGGCAGGCCGACGGTGATGTTGACGCCTGCCTCCAGGCCCAGCACCTTGACGGGCCCGTGGCCCTGGTCGTGGTACATCGCGACGATGAGGTCGTAGTCGCCGCGGCCGGCGAGGAAGAACGCGGTGTCGGCCGGCAACGGGCCGTGCACGTCCATCCCCTCGGCACGCAGCAGCTCGACGGCGGGGACGATCTTGAGGTCTTCTTCGCCGTAGCCGAACAAGCCGTTCTCGCCGGCGTGCGGGTTGATGCCGCATACGCCGATTTTCGGGTTCGGGTTGCCGGACCGGATGAGGGCGTCGTGGCCGCGTCGGATGGTCCGTTCCACCAGCCCCGGTTCGATCTTGGCGACCGCGTCCAACAGGCCGATGTGGGTGGTCACGTGGATGACCTTGAGCGTCGGCGAGGACAGCATCATCGACACCTCTTCGGTACCGGTCAGATGCGCCAGCAGCTCGGTGTGGCCGGGGAAGATGTGTCCGGCAGCGTGCAGCGCCTCCTTGTTCAGTGGGGCGGTGCAGATCGCCTGGACCTCACCCGCCACTGCCAGCTCTCCCGCCACCCGAATGTATTCGTAGGCCGCGTGACCCGCGACAGCGGACAGTTCACCCCAGGGCAGGTCCTCGGGCAGCAGGGCAAGGTCGATCACATTGATTCGGCCCGGTGTGAACTCGGCCTCGGAAACACGCTCGACCACAACGATGTTCGGCTCCAGACCGAGCGCCCCGGCTGCCAACCGGAGGCGCGCTGCGTCGCCGATGACGACTGGGCGGCACCATTGAGCCACCCGGGGATCCAGCATGGCAGGCACGATGACCTCGGGGCCGACACCTGCACCGTCACCCATCGTCACGGCAATATAGGGAAGGTTCTTCGTCATGGGATCGGCCTCACTGTTGTTGGATCGCAAGTAGGTGGCGATGACCGCGAGGGAGCGGTGATCACCGAAGCTGCCCGGGCGAGTCACCACGAGGCGGCCGCTGGGCGTGATGGACGCGATGGCGCCCGGGTGTATCTCGGCGATGGGTTCCAGGCGTGTGACGCCGAGATGATCGAGCATGGTCCTGGCCGTTTCGCCACCGGTCAGTACCAGATCTGTTGATTCGTCGATGATTTCGGCGGCGACCTCGGCGAGTGCGTGCACCAGATGCTGTGCGTTCTCGGGAGCGACCGCGCCCTCGATCGCAAGGGCGACCACCTCCTGCGCCGCGAGTGTCGCAGTCCGGCCGGCGAGCAGATCTGTCGCGTCGATCCGCACCACGGCGATGCCGGCAGATTCCAGTTCGCGCAGCTGCACCGACACGCTCGAGTCGGCAGTACCGACCACGATGACTGTGCGGCGTGACGCGTGGACAGCCGGGGTGGCCGGACTGGCGGCTCTGGTCCGTGCGACGGCGGCGGTCAGCGCGCCCGTGCCGATCAGGATCTCCTCGGGATTCGCCTGGGCGACAACGTTGTCCAGGTCGGCGTTCGAGGTGATGTCGACGATACGGACACCGGGAAGATTTCCCGTCACATCGGCGATGCTGCGTGGCGCTGCCGTGGTCTCGGCTCTCCACAGATCGGTCTGGGCCAGCGGAACTCCATTCACCAGCGCCACTCCCCCCTCCACGGTCCGCCCCAGCGCAGGATTGCCCGCGGCGATCGTGACGGGACGCCCGGTGGCCGCCGCGGCGCGCACGGCGGCCTCGACGTGGCCACGCAGCAGCGAATCGATCTTGAAGATCACCTGGGCCTTGCCGGCAACCGACAACGCCTCGGTGACGACCGTTTCCGCTTCAGGGGCGGAAAGTCGGCGCGTGTGCAGGTCGATGACGGTGACCGATTTGGTCGGGGTGGCGCCTCGCAGGAGCACCTCGACACCCGATCCTCGACCGATGAACCCGGCCGCAGCCTCCGCCGCTCCGGACACGTCATCGGCGAGGATCAGCACGTTGCGCTGATCGCCTCCGCCCGTCCCGGTGCTCATGCCGTCGACTCTCCCGTTGTTGCGTGTTTCGAGCATTCAATGTAACAGAATTGCGTGTTCTGCGCACTAGTCATAACGATGCCCCCGCGCACTGCACGATCGCCTGGCCGGTGATGCTGCGAGCCTCGGGACTCAGCAGAAAGGCCACCGTGCCCGCAATCTCCGCAGCTTCGATGAATCGACCGAAGGGGGGCAGGCGCGGTGGCGTCACGCTGCGGCCGGGATCGATCAACATCGGGGTGGAGGTGGGCCCCGGGGCCACCACATTGACGGTGATGGCCCGGTCGACCAGCTCCATGGCCCATGACCGGGCCATCGCCAACTGCGCGGCCTTGGTCGCGGTGTACTGACTCTTGCCCGCCGCTCCCGTCATCGTTCTCGAACCCACCAGCACGATGCGCCCGCCGTCAACCACGTCATCGATGAGGGTGTTCACCAGTTCCTCGGCAGCCCTGACGTGCACCTCCCACATCTCTTGGCTGTCTGCCGAGGACAGCTCTCCGAGTCGCGCCGATCGCTGCAGACCCGCGGCGTGCACGATCGCATCGAGAGATCCGAGCCCCGCCAGCGTCGCCTGCAGGTCAGCCGAATCACTGAGGTCGCAGCCCAGCCAGGAAAGTCGTTCGTGCGTGACCCCCGGCGGGCGGCGGGACAATCCGATCACCGCCCAGCCGTCGTCGAGCAGTCGCGACACGGTGGCCGCACCGATCCCGGAGCTCGCTCCGGTCACCACGACACGTCGTTGATGTGCCGCCTCGGTTTGTGGCGTCACGATCGCCGGTCGCCGTCCACCCAGGTCGGATCCACGCGCACGTACTCGATGGCTTGCCGGAAGCGAGTGAAGGCGATGTGCAGTGCGCCGTCGGCTGTCGCAGTGATGCTGGGGTAGGAGTATTCACGGTTGAGGCCGTCGCGGGAGTTGTTGTTCAGGCAGTAGCCGTCACCGGTCTCGAGATCACGCGACGTCGGCCAGGTCAACCCGCCGTCGTGGGAGATGGCCAAGGTCATCGGGGCGCGTGGTGCACCCCAGAAAGCTGAGCGGGTGTCGCCGTCGTCGAGTGGTTCGGCGGATTCGGCGACGCTGTCCGCCAGTCCGTCGTCGTCGATTTCGTCGTAGAGCGACGTGCGCCGCTCCGTGGCGTCCAACGCGCTGGAGTTGTTGAACACCAGGGCAAGCCGGTCATCGGGCAGCACGACGAACTGGACGGACGAATTGTTGTTGGGTAGTTCGGTCGGTGCAGGCGACGACCACGTTTCGCCGTCATCGGTGGAGACACTGCGGTAGATGTGATCCGCCCATCGGCTCCGGTACAGTGCGATGAGCGTCCCGTCCGAGAGCCGCCCGATGTTCATGTGGACGCAGCCGGTGCTGTCGGGAACGACAACCTCGCGCCAGGTCTGACCATCATCGGAGATCATGACGCCGCTGTAATCGCGATCACCGACCCATTTGCGGCCGGGCAGGCGCACGCAGTGGAAGACCGGCAACAGGAGTCGGCCCGAGGGCAGCACGGTGATGGGCTGGCGGACGAAGACACCGCCGGCTTCGGTCTCGGGAATCAGCGTGTGCGTAGCACCCCAGGTGCGTCCACCGTCTTCGGAGATGCGACGAAGTACCCGGGCGGTGTCCTGGTTGCCCGCGTGCTGGGAGGTCCACATCAGCCACACCGTTCGCTCGTCGACGATGTGCAGGACCGGATTTTGTTCCGATCGGGTGGGGTCATCGGACAGTTGGGTCGGAGTCGACCACTGTTCGGCCCCCGGCGCCAGTGTGGAGAACCAGACACTGATGTCGGGCACACCTTCCTGGGTACCGGCAAACCAGACACACCCAAGCGAACCATCCTGCATGACAGCAAGATTCGCGGCGTGATTCTGAACCTGGGGCGCAGGCAGCAGCGCCTCGGATCGCCCACCCTGATCGCCGGACCGCACCACGCCGTCGGTGGCCGACAGAGTGGGGGTGGCTGTGTGATCGGTCATTTCATGCTCCGGATCTGTTGCGGTGACAGCGTTACGCACTCAGGGTGGCGGCGCTGAGGTCATAGGAGTTGGTCGGACGTAGACCGACATCGCCGATCCTGTCTCGACGGGCCAGGACGACCTTGGGTACAAACGACCACATCATGGGGCAGGTGTCCCAGATCATCCGTTGCGCGTCGGCCAACAAGGCTGTCCGACGGGCCGGATCGGTGTCTTCCGATGCCTGGGTGATGACGTCGGTGATCTCGGGGAACACATAGCCGTGGTAGCTGTCGCGGGTGGCCTCCTTTTCGGCGGTGCCCGCGTACATGCCCTGCATGATGGTGATGCCCAGGCCGGTGGGGCCGGGGAATCCATTGCCGAGAACATCCCAGTCGCCGGCCTTGCCCTGGCGCCACGTCGAGATGTCGCCGCCGGGCTCGAACTGTTGCAGCGTGGGACGTACCCCCACCGCGGACAGCATCTGTACCACCGCCTCCATGATGTCGGTGTCGGCGACGAATTCGCCGCTCTCCCATATGATCTTGAGGTCGAGGTCACGAATACCGAGGGCGTCGAGTTCCTTGCGGGCACGGCCGGGGTCGTAGGTGTACTGACCGGTCTCGATGGCGCCGGTGAGCGTGATGGGGATGACGCCTTTGGATTCGGTCGCCGACCCCTGCATCACTTCGTCGATCAGTGATCTGCCGTCGATCGCGTAGGTCAGCGCACGCCGCACCCGCGCGTCGGCGAGTGGATGACCCGGGGGTTTACGGAAGTTGTAGAACAGTTGATTGAGCCGCACGCCGTCGACACGATCGATCGTGACTCCTGCGAGCCCGTCGAGCTGGTCCGCTGAATCCGGAGTCACGGAGTCGACGACGTCGATCTGACCGCTGCGCAGCGCCACGACCCGGTTGGACTCGTCGGGAACGAAGCGGACCGCAACGGTGTCGATGTGGGGCGCGGGTCCCCAGTACTTCTCGTTCTTCGCCAGGGTGTACTCGCCGGTTCCGCGGTTGCTCGCGGTGACGACGTAGGGGCCTGATCCGACGCCGGACTGCAGTTCCTCAGGGCGGTTGTCAGCGGCGGGGGTGATCAGGATGTTCGTCATCAAGTAGTCGAGGACCGGGACCGGGCGCTCGGTGTTGAGAGTGAAGCTCGATCCGTCGATCGGATCGACGGTCGGCCACTCGGGGAAGAATGCGCCGACGAACGACCCGCTGACCTGGCTGTACATCTCGAGCGCGGTGGCGACGTCCTCGATCTGAACGGGCCGTCCGTCGGAATAGACGATTCCCGGGCGCAGGTGCACGTACCACTGGGTCGGGCTGGTCATCTCGAACGCGTCAGCCAGCACCAGTTGCGGTTTGAGGTTCTGATCCAGCGTGATCAGGGACTGACGCACCGCGCGTTGCACGGTGACCGCCGCATCGAACTGGTTGAGCTTGTTGTCGAGGCTCACCACGGAACGGTTGAGAGCCAGGCTGGCAGTGCGCGGACCCGGAGTCCCGGTCGGCGTCGCGCAACCGACCAGGGACCCCAGACTGAGGCCGGCACCCACGGCCAGGCTGGAACGCAACAGTGTTCTTCTCGAAAACTGATGCTGCAAAGGTGATCTGGTCATCTTCGACCTCTCGGCAAGTTGGTGTCCGACAAAGTTGGCCTGCCCGGGCCACCGCCACCGAGTGGGGCGAGTGTGATCGCGAGCACAGTGCCAGAATACGCACTACTGCATGTAATACGCAATAACAATCCGGTTCTTGCGCGAATCACGCATACGTGGCATTGTGAGCTGGGTTACAGCAACGCCGCACTTCGTGGCCCCGGATCAGCACTGACGGTTGGTGGACAGATGACACAACAACTCGCCGAACCAGCGAGCCTCGAGCCGCCCCCCGCGGCGCAGATCGACAAGAAGGCAGTGCGGCGATCGGGACTGCCCCGTTATCTCGCCAAACGATTGACCCAGAGCCTCCTTACTGTATTCCTCACTCTCAGCACCGTTTTCGTGCTGATCCGCCTGGCGCCCGGGGATCCGGCCTACTCGATGGCCGGGCCGTTGGCCACCACCGAAGATCTGGCGAAAATCCGTACCGATCTGGGTCTGGATCAGTCGATCTTCGTCCAATACCTGCTCTACCTCAAAGGTGTCCTGCAGCTCGATCTGGGGATGTCGTACTCATTCCAGGCACCAGCACTCGACGTGGTGCTCGGGCGGCTGCCGTACACCATCACGCTCGCGGTGGCCGCGATCCTGCTCACCACCGTGATCGCGATCCCGCTGGGGACCTGGATGGCGCGGCACGCCGACACCCGCCGCGAGCTGGCCGCCAACGTGGTCACCATCGCCGGTCAATCGATGCCCGACTTCTGGACCGGCCTGATGTTGCTGACCTTCTTCGCCGTACTCATCCCGGTACTTCCGTCCGCGGGATTCACCCAGTGGTCGTCACTGATCCTGCCGGCGGTGACCGTCGCGGTGCTGCAGATCGCGCTGATCTCCCGGATGGTGCGCCGCGAAATGGTGGGGTCATTTCTGTCGCCCTACATGACGGTGGCTCGCTCTCGTGGCGTCTCGCAGCGAGAACTCACCTGGCGCTACGCCATGCGCAACTCCTCGATTCCTGTACTCACCGCCCTCGGAACGCGATTCGCCTCCATGCTGAACGGCGTCGTGGTCGTCGAGGTCGTGTTCGCATGGCCCGGTGTCGGCTCGCTTGTGGTTCGGGCGCTCGAAACGCGGGACTACCCGCTGATTCAGGCCACGGTCCTGGTGACCGCGGTCCTCGCCATCCTCGTCCAGTTGTTGGTCGATCTCTGCTACCCGCTGCTGGACCCGCGGGTACGGCTCGGAAAGGGTACGAACTGATGACCACCGTCACCGATAACACCGGCCACGCCCGGCCCAGCGCGGTCACCGCACGGGATATCGCTCGCGCCGGGATCACTCGTCGGGCCCGCGACAGCAAGCTGAAGATCTGGGTGGGCAGCATCTGTGCACTGGCTGTGATCCTGCCGGTCGCGTTCGCCCGAGTGCTCCCGTTGCCCTCGCCCGACGCGACAGATCTCGGCCTGCGCCGGCTTCCGCCGCTGACCGACGGGCACTTGTTCGGCACCGACCAGCTGGGCCGCGATCTGCTGGCCCGAGTGCTCTTCGGTGGTCAGGTTTCCCTGACCGTCGGAGTCCTGGCGATCCTCGTCTCGGGCCTGATAGGACTGACTCTCGGTTCACTCGCCGGCTATCTCGGCGGCTGGGTGGACACCGCGGTCAGCCGCCTCCTGGAGGCGCAACTCTCCTTGCCACTGCTGATGATGCTGCTGCTGGTCGTCGCACTGTTCGGACCCTCGATCCCGGTGATCACCTTCGTGATCGCCATCGCACAGTGGCCTGAGATCGCCCGCATCACACGGTCGTTGGTGTTGGTGGAACGCGAAAAGCCCTACATCGCCGCGGCCCGCGTGCTGGGGCTGGGTAAGTTCGCAACCCTCTTCCGCCACATCCTCCCCAACGTCATCAAAGCGGCTTCGCTGGTCGTCCTTCTTCTCCTGGCCCAGGCGGTTCTGCTCGAAAGCGCACTGAGCTATCTGGGGGCAGGTCCGCAGCGGCCGTTCGCGACGTGGGGCCGGATCATCTCCGACGGCCAGGATTACATCACCACCTCGTGGTGGCTGGTCACCCTGCCAGGCCTGGTCATCGTTCTCCTGGTGGTCGGGGTGAACCTGCTCGGCGACGGGCTACGCGACCGGCCCGCCGGATCCAGCCTGCGGGGACTGCTCAACAAATTCCGCCTGAACAACTCGGGAGTCTGACGTGGGAAATCTACTGAAAGTCGATGAGCTGCAGATCGAGCTCGTCACCGCCTCCGGGGTGATCCGCGCCGTCGACGGAGTGTCCTTCTGCATCGACGCGGGCGAGACCGTCACCATCATCGGCGAATCCGGCTCCGGCAAGTCCACCACCGCGATGGGCATTCTCGGTCTGCTGCCCGATGATCTCGCCGTCCTGTCCGGCAGTGTGCAGTTCAAGGACTGCGAAGTCCTGGGTAACTCGAAGGCACTCGGGGAAGTTCGCGGTAAACACATCGCGCTCATTCCCCAGGATCCCATGACGGCGTTGAGCCCGGTCCACACCATTGGCAACCAACTCCGGGAAGCTGTGCGGCACAGCGGAGTAAAAGGCAAAGCGGCGGAAACCGCCCGCGCCGTGGAGCTGCTCGAGCAGGTACGGATTCCGCAGCCCGCCACCCAGCTGGCGAAATATCCCCATCAACTGTCCGGCGGTATGCTGCAGCGGGTCCTCATCGCCGGCGCACTGGCGGCAGGCCCGGAACTGATCATCGCCGACGAACCGACCAGCGCCTTGGACGTCACCGTGCAGGCCAGCATCCTCGACCTCCTGCTCGAACTGCAGGAACGCACCGGAATCGGCATGCTCGTCATCACCCACGACCTCGGTGTCGCCCGGCTCATGTCCGACCGCATCTACGTGATGCGCAACGGCGCGTTCGTCGAGAACGGCGACGCAGAAGACCTGGTGCGCCGGCCCCAGAGCGCCTACACCAAGAAGCTGCTCGACGCGGTGCCCGTATTGGGCCCATGGAGCGCAGCCCCCACAACTGCAGGAGTTCCGGCATGAGCCAACCAGTGTTGTCCGTCGAGGACCTCGTCGTCGAGTATCCGGTGCCCACGGGAGTCTTCCGCGCAGTCGACTCGGTGAGTTTCAGCGTGGAACGCGGTGCCACCATCGCGATCGTCGGCGAATCGGGCTGCGGTAAGTCCACCATCGCGAAATCCATCGTGCGCCTGCTCACCCCCACCTCCGGGCGCATCCTGATCGACGGCGCCGATATCGCCCAACTCTCCGAAAAGGCGTTACGCCCCTTCCGCTCTCGCGTCCAGATGGTCTTCCAGGACCCGTACGGATCTCTGGATCCACACCTGACAGCGGTGGACATCGTGGGCGAACCGCTTCGTCTGCAAGGGATACGCGACAAGAGCAAGCGTGCAGGCAAGGCGGCCGAGCTGATGGACCGAGTGGGCCTGCCCGCCACCGCCCTGCACCGTCGCCCTGCTGAGTTCTCCGGCGGTCAGCGCCAGCGCATCGGCATCGCCCGTGCCCTGGCCAGCGGACCGGAGATCCTGGTGTGTGATGAGGCCACCAGCGCCCTGGACGTCTCGGTCCAAGCCCAGGTGCTGGACCTGCTCCGCGAGATTCAACATGACACCGGGTTGACCTACGTGTTCATCTCGCACAACCTCGGCGTCGTCCGCGAGATCAGCGAGACCGTAGCTGTGATGTGCAAAGGTAGAGTCATCGAAACAGGCTCTACTGCAGAGGTTCTGGCCCGCCCGCGCGAACCGTACACCCAGGCGCTCCGCGCCGCGGCATTGGACCCGACAGCCATGGTGGGCGTCAAACCACGTCATCTGATGTCCCAGCGCCCGACAGCGCCTCGAGCCGCCGCAAAGGAGTCGGCCATGACTCGACCTGCCGGAGCTGCATCATGAGTGCGAACGACATGTTCTCGCCGATGGTTCTGGGCACCATGACTTTCGGGGACACGGTCGACGCCGACGGGGCGCGCGCGCTGCTCGACGTAGCCCTGGGCGCAGGTATCACCCACATCGACACCGCCAACGGGTATGCCGCCGGCGCATCCGAGAGCATCATCGCCGAGCTGATCGCCGGCAAGCGCGACCAGGTCACGGTTGCCACCAAAGCCGGGATGTACACCGGCGATGCCGACGGAAACTCGCCGCTGTCGCCAAAAGGTCTGCGGCTCAGTGTGGATGCCAGCCTGTCCCGGCTCGGCACGGATCACGTCGACCTGCTGTACCTCCATCAACCCGACCGCGCCGCATCCCTCGAGGACACGCTGACGACCGTTGCCGACCTGGTCGCCGAGGGCAAGATCCGCCAGCTCGGGGTCTCCAACTTCGCGGCGTGGCAGATCGGCCAGGTCGTGGCGGTCGCCGACCGTGTCGGGGCACCGCGGCCGATTGTCGCCCAGCAGCTCTACAACCTGCTCGCGCGCCGCATCGAGGACGAGTACGCCGAGTACGCAGCCGTCACAGGCCTGACCACCATGGTGTACAACCCGCTGGGCGGCGGCCTGCTCACGGGCAAACACCAGCTCACCGAGGCGCCCACCGAAGGCCGTTTCGGCGACTCCCGGCTGGCCGCGATGTACCGCGAACGCTACTGGAACACCGAGATTTTCGACGCCATCTCCGCCCTCACTCGCATCGCCGACGAGGCCGGCATCCCCATGACCGAGCTGGCGTTGCGCTGGCTCCGCTCCAAACCTGCCACCGGACCGATCCTGCTCGGTGGATCCAAGACGTCTCACCTGCAGGCCAACATCGACGCGCTGTCCCGAGGGCCTCTTCCGGAAGACCTGGTAGCGGCGTGCGATGACGTCGGCGCCACCCTGCGCGGCCCCATGCCGGCTTACAACCGATAGGAATTCGATCATGCCTACCAACGACTTCACCGCGCGCCTCCGTAACCGCGAACGGGTCCTCGGATACTGGTGTGTCATCGACAGCCCCGTGTCGACCGAGTGGCTCGCCCACATCGGTTGGGACTATCTCGCACTCGACCTTCAGCACGGTCTCATCGGGTATGACGGCATGCTCCGCGGGCTCACCGCCATCGATTCGGCGCACGGCCCGGCGGGCCTCGTCCGCGTGGAAGCCAATGACATGACACCGATCGGTCGCGCCCTCGACGCCGGCGCCACGGGCGTCATCGTTCCGCTCATCGACACCGCCGAGGACGCCGCCCACGCGGTGTCCGCCGCCCGGTACGCGCCGAACGGCATCCGGTCCTATGGTCCGATGCGGTCCCAGTTGCGCATCGGACCCACTCCCGCCGACGCCAACCGAGACACCCTCGTCCTCGCGATGATCGAAACCCCGCTCGGACTGGAGAACGTCGAGTCGATCTGCGCCGTGGCCGGACTCGACGGCGTCTACGTCGGCCCCTCGGACCTTCGGCTTGCCGTCGGCGGTGCCTCACCCAGCGATCCCTCGGTCGACGAGAAGTTCGAGGCGGCGCTGACGCGAATTCACCAGGCAGCAGCGGCTGCCGGCATCGCCGCCGGGATCCATACGCCGGCGGGCGAAGTTGCGGCGCAGCGACTCGGTGAAGGTTTCACCTTCGCCACGGTGGCCTCAGATCTCACCCACTTGAAGGCCGTTTCGACAGCGCACCTCAAGGCAGCCCTGGGGAATTAGCCCGGACGTCACCTCCTACCCCGATCTACTGGACTCGTCTCGAGGCGATGCGCCAGTTGACACCTGAGGCACATTGTCGTATTAGTAAGACATGACGGCCACTCTGTCTCACTCGTCGCCGGTGCGTTTCACGCTGGCCGCCGCCGACACCTGGGCCGACCCGTTTCCGATGTACCGCGCACTGCGCGATGCCGATCCTGTGCACCACGTCGTGCCGGAACACCACGCCGCGGGCGACTATTACGTGCTGTCCCGGCACGCCGACATCTGGGCGGCGGCACGCGACCACGAGACGTTCTCCTCAGCCCAGGGGCTCACCGTCAACTACGGCGAGCTGGAAATGATCGGCCTGCAGGACAATCCGCCGATGGTGATGCAGGATCCGCCCGCGCACACCGCCTTTCGCAAGCTGGTGGCGCGCGGCTTCACCCCGCGCCAGGTCGAGTCGGTGGAGCCCACGGTGCGGGAGTTCGTGGTCTCGCGCATCGAGGGCCTGCGCGCCAACGGCGGTGGTGACATCGTCGCCGACCTCTTCAAACCCCTGCCGTCGATGGTGGTGGCGCACTATCTCGGCGTACCCGACGAAGACCGGGCCCAGTTCGACAGCTGGACCGACGCGATCGTCGCCGCCAACACCACCGACGGCGGAATCGGCGGAGCGCTGGAAAGTGTCGGTGTCGCGTTGGGCGAGATGATGGCCTACTTCACCACGCTGATCGACCGCAGGCGCACCGAACCGGCAGACGACACGGTCTCGCACCTGGTGGCTGGGGGTGTGGACGCCGTCTCGATCCTGGCCTTCGCCTTCACCATGGTGACCGGCGGCAACGACACGTCCACCGGAATGCTGGGCGGCGCAGTGCAACTGCTGCACCAGCGACCCGACCAGCGCCGACTGCTGGCTGCCAACACCGACCTTGTTCCCGCTGCCGTCGACGAATTCCTACGGCTCACCTCTCCGGTACAGGGCCTGTGTCGCACCGTGACCCGCGACGTCACCATCGGTAACACCACGATCCCCGAGGGCCGGCGGGTACTGTTTCTGTATGGCTCCGGTAACCGTGACGAACGCCAATACGGCGAGGATGCCGCAGAACTCGACGTGACCCGCAAGCCGCGCAACATCCTCACGTTCAGCCACGGTGCCCACCATTGCCTGGGTGCGGCCGCGGCCCGCATGCAGGCGCGGGTGGCCCTGAGTGAATTACTGACCCGCTGCCCGGATTTCGAGGTCGACGAAGCCGGAATCGTCTGGGCAGGTGGCAGTTATGTGCGGCGTCCGCTGTCGGTGCCGTTCGTGGTGAAGTCCTGATGGCAGGTAACGACTGGCTGGGCTCCCGGCGTGGCGAGGTGGCCGCAGACCGGATTCTCGATGCCGCCGGCGAGATGTTCGTCCAGCGCAGTCCCGGGTCCGTGGGCATGCACGAGATCGCCTCTGCAGCAGGATGTTCGCGTGCCACGCTGTACCGCTACTTCGAGAATCGCGAGGCGTTGCACACCGCGTACGTGCATCGGGAGGCCTACGCGCTGCACAGTCGCATGACGGAGCGCATCGCCGATATCGACGACCCACGTGAGCGGCTGGTCGCCGGCTTCCTCACGTCGCTGTACCTGGTCCGCCAGAGTCCGGCGCTGAGTTCGTGGTTCGCCACCAATGGCACACCGATCGGCGTCGAGATCGCTGAACAGTCCGATGTCATCCAGGCGATGGGGTCGGCGTTCATCGTGTCGCTGGGCCCCAGTGACGCCGCCGATTCCGCTGCCGTGGAACGCAAAGCACGCTGGCTGGTGCGGGTGCTCACCTCGCTGCTGCTGCTGCCCGGACGTGATGCGGACGACGAGCGGTCGATGGTCGAAGAATTTTTGGTGCCGATCGTCACCCCGGCGCAGACGGCGCCTAAACGCTGACGTCGAGCTCCCCATCGGGGTGCGAGCTGAGCTTGATGACCACCGGGCCGTGGCCGGTACCGAACACGGTGTCGGCGTAGCCGATGAATCCGTAGTGCCCGTCGATCACGGACACGGCGGTGATCTCGCTGACCCCGGTGGCCCCGGTGTCGAGGTTGGTCCAGGTGGCGGTGACGGTGAGCGCGCACGAACCGTCATAGATCCCGGCGTCATAGTGGATCGCGACGCGCACGCCGTCCTCGACACGACCGTCGACCTGTAGCGACGCCACCTGGGCCTCAGCGCTCACGGTGCCCCCACATGTCGGGGATGCCACGACGGGCACCGCACCGAGCTGCGCGTAGGCCTGCGCCCCGGCCGGTGCCGCGGTCAGCAAGGCAGCAACAGCGAGCGCTCCCCAGACCTTCGATAACAGAGTCATGATGCCCGGTTATCGCTCTGCGTTGCGGCAGCGTTTCAGACCTGCCAGTACGCCAGCGACTTCAGGGATTTCTTCGGAATCGAGAACTGCTCGCGGAGCACCTTGGTGACGTTGCGCGTGGTGCGATTGTCGCACGCGACCCAGCCGAAGTGATCGGAGGCGTCGAACGCCGCCGCACGGACGGTGTCCACCAGGGCGGCTCCGGCATCCTTGCGATCGACCCAGGTGACAGTGACGTTCGCGGCGTCCGACGCAGTCACGGGCAGCCCGCGGTCATCGTCGTAGCCTGCCTCGAGGAACACCGTGGCCGGGGTGTCGCCGATGGCTTCCAGCAGCGAGTTGACGGCCGGCAGTGACGCCGTGTCGCCGACGATCACGTAGCCGGCGGGGGCCGGTGTGGGCAGCGCGAAGCTGCTGCCGAGCACTGTCACCTCCAGCACGTCGCCCGGTTCGGCGAGCTGAGCCCAGCGCGTCGCCAGGCCGTCATGCATGGCGAAATCGATATCGACGGTGCCTGCCGCACGATCCGGATTGACCAGCGTGTAACCGCGCTGGTGGGACTTGTCGCCATCGGGAAACCACCCGCGGATCCACATGGTCGGATGAATCGAACGCTCCGCGAGCAGGTCACCCGCGTCGAAGTGCAGCCGCAGGTAGTGCGGGCTGATCTCCGTGCGGCCCGTGACGGTCAGCTCGTAGTCACCGCCGCGCCACAGCTTGACCAGCGCGCCTGTCAGTCCACGGGACGGTTTCTGTTCGGCCATCTACTCAAGTCCTTCCACAACCTCGATTAGTTAGGAAGGGTACCCTAACCTCGGTTGGGCAGGGTGTCCCGGGAGGAGCGCACCCGGGTGAGGCGGTGCAACAGCCAGGCGACCGGCACGGTCAGCACCATGGTGGCGAGGAACAATTGCTCCATCGAGCCGGTGTACACGGGCGTCCGCAGGATCTCCACCATGGCGAGCTCCATCATCACCAGGTGCACCAGAAAGATCTCGTAGGAGATCTCGCCCAGCCACACCATCGGCTTGCTGGCCAGGAATCGTGAGTACCAGCCGTGGTTCCCCAGCGCCAGCGGGGCGATCAGCAGCGTCGCGATGACGGCGTAGAAACCGGTCTTCACCAACGCCTCCCACAGCTGGGTCGGCGAGGTGGTCGGCTCTCCTCCGAGGGGCGTCGCGATGATGAAGAAGCAGATCAGGGCCACCGGAATGGCAAGCGCGGCATAACAGGTGACCCGCATGCCCTGCAGGACCGCCAGCAGCATGCCGCCCAGGAACCACACCAGGTAGGTGGGCAGCCACAGGGGTGCCCCATCCGGCATGACGTCGGTGGTGTGCACCAGCGTCAGCCACGCCGGTGAGATCAACGCCAGCCCCGCCAGTCCGGCGAGCAGCAGGCGCGGGCGCCAGGCCCGCCGGCACAGCACCACCAGCAGCAGGTAGGCCAGGGCCGGCAGTGATACGTAGAACGCAGCCTCGACGGCCAGGCTCCACATCTGCGTAAGTCCTTGGTGCAGATAGGTATACACGTACTTGTCGGTGTAGATCTGGGTCAGCGACAAGTTGCGGAACAGCCCCAGCCAGGTGTGTCCGGGATTCGGTCCGGCCGACCGGAAGTGGTAGAGCACAAACGCCACCAGGACCGTCACCACGTAGGCCGGCATGATCCGTCGCACCCGATGCCACGCGTAGCGCCGCACCGATGGCGCCGGCCGACCGTTGGCCGCGGCCTGCACCCACGGCCGGAACAGCAGAAATCCCGACAGCGCGAAGAAGATCGGCACGCCGATCTCCAGCCGCGCGTACACCAATCCGAGATACCCCGGCAGGTAATGCCCGGTGGTGTAGGCGGCATGGGTGGCCACCACCAGAATCGCAGCCACCGCGCGGATACCGGTGAGGGATGCAACCCGGTCGGCCGTCGACACCTGTTCCAGTCCCCCGACGGCATCCAGTCGGTTGGACGCACCCATCAGGGCTTGCGATGCTTCTTCGGCTTGAAGTCGGACTTGTACTCGGGCTTGCTGTGCCGCGGCCCGGCTGCGTGGCCCGACCCGTCATCGGGCTGCAGGTTGATCAGGATGCCCTGGATCCGCGTCCTGGACAGGGCGTTGAGGGTCTCCGGCGGCAAGTTGGGCGGCAACTCCACCAGTGAGTGGTCCGGCTTGATGGTGATGTGGCCGAAGTCGCTGCGGTGCAACCCGCCTTCGTTGGCGATGGCACCGACGATCGCACCCGGCATCGCCTTGTGACGCTTGCCGACATCGATGCGGTACGTGGCGAAACCGCCGGGGCGGCTCCGCGGCTTGTCGGGCCGGGCCGGACGATCCGCGCGGTCCTCGAACTTGCGCTTCTCCTGCGGCGGTTCCGGCGACATCAGGAAGGCATTGCCGTCGCGGGACTGCAACGCCAGCGCTGCGGCGATATCAGCCATCGGCACGTCGTTGTCACGCTCGAAATCGGTGATCAGACTGCGGAAGATGTCGAACCCCGGCGCGTTCAACGCCTCGGTGATGGAGTCCCGGAACTTCGCCACCCGCTGGGCGTTCACGTCGTCGACCGACGGCAGTTCGCCCTCGATGACCTTCTGCCGCGTGACCCGCTCGATGGACTTCAGCAAGTGCCGCTCGCGAGGTGAGACGAACAGCAGCGCGGTACCCGACCTGCCCGCACGCCCGGTGCGACCGATGCGGTGCACGTAGGACTCGGGGTCGTGCGGGATGTCGTAGTTGACCACGTGCGAGATCCGGTCCACGTCCAGCCCGCGGGCCGCGACGTCGGTGGCCACCAGGATGTCGATCGAGCCGTCCTTGAGGCCGGCGATGGTGCGCTCACGCTGGTTCTGCGCGATGTCGCCGTTGATGGCGGCGGCGGCGAAACCGCGGGCCCGCAGCTTCTCGGCGACCTCCTCGGTGGCCTGCTTGGTGCGGACGAAGATGATCATGGCCGCGAATTGCTCGACCTCGAGCACCCGGGTCAGCGCATCCATCTTGCGGCGGCCGTCGACCAGGATGTAGCGCTGGGTGATGTTCTCCGCTGTCGCGGTCTTCGTCTTGACCGATACCTCGACGGCGTCATGCAGGTACTTGGTGGTGATCTTGCGGATCGCCGGCGGCATGGTGGCCGAGAACAGCGCGACCTGCTTGTACTCCGGGGTGTCCGACAGGATGCGTTCGACGTCCTCGGCGAAGCCCATCTGCAGCATCTCGTCGGCCTCGTCGAGCACCAGGTAGTCCAGGTGCGACAGGTCAAGGGTGCCACGCTCCAGGTGGTCGATGACCCGGCCCGGGGTACCGACGACGATCTGTGCGCCGCGCCGCAGTCCGGAGAGCTGCACGCTGTAGGAGGAGCCGCCGTAGATCGGCAGCACGTTGAGGTTCGACAGCCGCGCGCCATAGCGACTGAACGCCTCGGCGACCTGCAGTGCCAGTTCGCGGGTGGGCGCCAGGACCAGGGCCTGGGTGTGCTTGCTGCTGGTGTCGATCTTGGACAGGATCGGGATGGCGAAGGCCGCGGTCTTGCCGGTGCCGGTCTGTGCCAATCCGACGACGTCGGAGCCGGCGAGCAGGGCGGGGATGGTCTCGGCCTGGATCGCCGAGGGCGATTCGTACCCGACATCAGAGACCGCCTGCAAGACCGCAGGGTGAATTTGCAAATCAGCGAACGTCACGGGAGACGGCGCTGAGGTGCTGGGCTGGTCGGGTTCCGAAGTGGTCATCGGGTTAAGAGTCTAATGCTCCGCGCGCGTCACATCGCCCGAGCGCTGACTTCGAGCCGGTAGCGTGGCGCACTGTGTGGGCCAGCCTCGATGAAATCAGACACCGACGACGGCTGATCGGCCGCTCTGCGGGCGCCTTCTGGATCGTGGGACTGGCGCTCATACCGGCCTGCAGCTCGGGTGATTCCACCGTGGCCAAGACCCCGGATGCCACCGCGCCCAGTCCCACACCCACCGAGGCCGCACCCCCGCCACCGCCGGTCGTGGTACCTCCGACCAGCAGCGAACCCGCCGATCCCTGTGCGGTGAACCTGGCCGCACCCGTGATCGCCCAGGCGGTCTCCGAACTGCCGAAAGACCCTCGCAGTCAGCAGGCCTGGAACACCGAGCCCATCGCGGGCAACTTCAACGAATGCGCCCAGCTCTCGGCCGTGATCATCAAGGCCAACACCAACGCCGACAACCCCAATACGCGGGCGGTCCTGTTCCATCTCGGCAAGTTCATCCCGACCGGTGTTCCGGACACCTTCGGTTTCAACAGCATCGACACCGCCCAGAGCACCGGCGACACCGTGGCCCTGCAGTACTCCAGCGGCAGCACGGGTCTCAACAGCGTGGTCAAGTTCCGGTGGAACGGCAGCGGCGTCGAGCTCATCGGCAATACCGGCTGAGCCGGCCCGGAAATACGTAGTTTGGCCGACGCGGACCTGCCGCACCGCTCCCTACGCTGGCCTGATGCCCGAAACCGAACTGTGCTGGACGCCCGCCACCGAACTCGCCGCTGCTGTGCGGGCCGGGTCGGTGTCGCCCACGGAGATCGCCACCACGTTCGCCGACCGCATCGAGGCGGTCAACCCGGCGCTGAACGCCTACATACATTTTGACCGCGAGCAGGTCCTCGCCGACGCCGCCGACCTGCAGCAGGAGCTCGCCGACGGCAAGACCCCGGGGCCGCTGCACGGTGTGCCGTTCTCCATCAAAGGGCTGACCAGCATGGCCGGTCTGCCGTTGGATTCCTCCGTCAAGCCGCTGGCCGGCGGTGTCGGGACCAAAGACGCCGCGGTGGTGACGTCGTTGAAGGACGCCGGTGGGCTGTTCCTGGGTAAGACGAACGCGCCGGAGTTCGGCTATTACGGCGGCACCGACAGCCACCTCTACGGCCCCACTCACAACC